>JADHVG010000036.1 GCA_016784105.1 Candidatus Woesearchaeota archaeon | reverse complement strand
AACAATCTTGCTGCAAACTAAATTATGGATTACATTGCTTCCAGGGTTTTTTCCAAGCAAATTCTTTATTATCAAAGAAGATATCAATGAACTGTTGCAAACCTCCCCTTTTTCATCAATAAAAAATATCCTGTCTGCATCCCCATCAAATGCCATTCCAAAATCACATCTCTCAGACAAAACCGTTTTTTGTAACTTTTTTAGATTATCAAATTTGCTTGGGTCTGCTGGGTGATTTGGAAAAGTTCCATCCAGTTCAAAAAACAAAGGAATTATCTCAATAGGCAATGAATCATAGACAGCCGGAACTATCTTCCCACCCATGCCGTTTCCAGCATCAGCACCGATCTTCAATTTAGATAAAGAACTTGTATCAATAAACTTACGAACATGTTTTGCAAAATCTTCCAAGATATCTTTTTGCTCAACAGAACCTTCTTCATCCTCAACCATCTCAAATTTACCAGATGCAATAATCTCTTTTATCTTTTTTAATCCAGTATCGTAATTTATAGGGACTGCTTTTTTCATACAAAACTTCATCCCATTGTACTCTTTAGGGTTGTGGGATGCTGTTAACATGACTCCTGGTAAGTTCAAAAATCCAGAAGCAAAGTACAAAGCATCTGTGCTGACATTTCCTATCTCAACAACATCCGCTCCCAACTCATTAGCTCCTTCAATAAAAGCCTTAGATAATGAAGGAGAAGAAACGCGCATATCGTATCCTATAACTAAATCTTTACATTTAAGAAATGTGACAAAAGCTTTACCTATTTTCTTCACAATGTCTTCTGTTATCGTTTCTCCATATATTCCTCGGACATCATAAGCCTTGAATATTTCGTTTAACATAAAAAAACTGATTAACAGATAGTATTTTAATTTTACTATTAACCCAAAGAGCTATTACCATTTGAAGCATCACCATCAATAATTTCAGGATACTTTTGAACTCCAACTAAGACAAGTATTTATATAACTAAAAAATACCTGCAAAATATGAAAGTAGCTCTAATAAATGCTCCTAGGTTGATTTTTAGTGGGGATATCTATTCTTTAACATCCCCTCCACTCGGTCTTGCTCATTTGTATGGTTACTTGACTCAGAAAGGCATTGACTCAGATCTAATAGATTTTAATGTGGAGTTAATGAAGAACAAAAAGATTTTTGTGTGTTTTAATAATATAGATTCTTCTCTTTCACTTGAAGATTTTTGTTTAAAGTACAAAACAATTGTTGATGAAACTGTGAATTATCTTCTTTCAAAGGTTGATTTAACTAAATATGGTTTGTTAGGGATGAGCGTACTTGAAAACCAATCTTTAAAGATTATTGTACCTCTTCTCAAGAAAATTAAAAGTTTGAACCCTGAAATAAAGATAGTTTTGGGAGGGAGTTTGCCCATAGAAGATAAATATCTTCTAGAAGGTCTTATCGATTTTTTGGTTCTGGATTATGGAGAGGAAGCATTATACTCAATTATAAAATCTTTGCAAAAAAAGGACAATCTTTCGAACTTGCATTTTCAGTTCCTACTCCAAATGAAGTGGATAAAACTTATGAAGAAATTGTGAAAAAAGGAGCAACCCCCATAAAGTCAGCAAATGACATGCCTTGGAATCAAAGAACTGCTTTTTTTGCAGATCCAGATGGAAATATTCATGAAATTTTTGCAGATCTTCCTAGAAAACAATAAATAGTTTTTTAAAACTGAATTCTTTTCCCTCCCTTATGGATTTACTAAATAAGAAATGTGTTCCGTGTGAAGGTGGGATTCCTCCACTAGAAGAATCAGAAGCTGCTGCTTTACTTGAAAACCTTAAAGGTTGGAAGATAGAAGATAACCGAGTCACTAAAACTTTTGATTTCAAGGATTTCATGGATGCTATTGATTTTGTGAATAAAATAGCAGAAGTGGCTGAATTAGAGCAACATCACCCAGACATAAACATACATTATGCTCAGGTAATCATAGAATTGTGGACTCATGCTATTAATGGTTTGTCAGAAAATGATTTTATACTCGCAGCTAAGATAGATGCTCTACTCTAAGAATTGTTTCTTGCATTCTTCCCGGCACAATTCCAACATAACAAAACCCTCTTCAAGTTCCGGGCTGTCTACGATAGCTGCGCACACCGAAGTGCATTTCTCATAATCTCCTGAACTTGATTCGTTAGAACAGCCAACTAGAACAACAGATATTAACAATAAAAATAAGATTAAACTATTCTTCATCTTCATAATCTTTAACACCTTTCCATTTTTTCTTCGCAACATCAAGGCGTTCGTGTGTCCCCATATCAAACCATTGTCCTTCAAATGGGAAACCTCGCAACTGTTCTTTCTTTGCTAGTTTTGGAAAAACATCTTGTTCCAGCATTGAAAAACCTTCTGGAATCATATCAATTATTTTGGGTTCCAGTATGTAAAATCCTGCATTTATTAGGTTTGATGGTGCGTCTTCCTTTTTAGGTTTTTCTACAAATTCAAGAATTCTTGTTCCTGATAGTCTAGCTACTCCGTACTGAGTTGGGTCTGTTACCGTTGTTAAAGCTAAAGTTCCGGATGCTTCTTTTCTTTTATGTAACCTATACATTCTTGGAATATTAATATTCTTTAATTCATCTCCATTAGTTACAATAAAACTTTCTGTTAAGAATTCCTTTGCTCGTTTTAGAGGTCCTGCAGTTCCTAAAGGTTCATCTTCCTCAACATAAGTTATGTCAATCCCAAATTTGCTTCCATCCCCATAATATTCCTTAACTTTTTCCTTTAGGTAGCCTACACTCAGGATTACTTCTCTTATCCCATATTTTTTTAGAAGGTCAAATAAGTGTTCGGTAACTGTTTTTCCCGCTATTTCTACCATACATTTGGGAGTTTTTAAGGTTAAAGGTCTAAGCCTTGTTGCTTTTCCCCCTACAAGAATAACTGCTTTTTTAGGGATATCTGATCCCAATGATTTTGCCAAAAAAGATTCTATTTGCTGGCTTCTGTTTTTTATTACATCTCCATCTACTCTTTTGTCAATCTGTTCAATAAGTTCCTTGTCTAAGGTTATTGTAATTCTTTCTTTCATATTGTTAAAGGTTTAAAAAGTCATTTATAAAGCTTTGGTTTTTCGTATGATAAAGTATGATGTTAGAAAGATTTAAATACCCCCATTTGCCCCTCATTCCCGATGGATAGAAACCTTGCTTTGGAATTTGTTAGGATAACTGAAGCCGCTGCTATAGCTTGTGGGCCGTGGATGGGCAAAGGCGACAAAATAAAAGCGGATCAGGCAGCCGTAGATGCCATGCGTAAAAGATTCAATAATGTTGATTTCAAGGGAACTGTTGTTATAGGAGAAGGAGAAAAGGATGAAGCTCCGATGCTTTACGTTGGAGAGAAACTAGGTACTGGTCAAGGTCCGGAAATGGACATTGCTATTGATCCTCTTGAATGCACTTCTAATCTTGCTAACGGAAAGCCAAACGCTATTTCTGTTCTGGCTGCTGGTCCTAAGGGTTCCCTGTTAGATGCTCCTGGAAGTTATATGGACCAACTAGCCGTTGGACCTAAATGTGCCGGTAAAATAAATATTAAGGATCCTATCAAAAAAAATCTTAAGAATGTTGCTAAGGCTCTGGGAAAAGATGTTGAAGACGTTACTGTTGCAATCTTAGAAAGGCCTAGGCATGATGACATGATAAAACAGATAAGGGAATGTGGAAGTCGTGTTAGGCTTATAGATAATGGTACGGTAAGTGCGGGAATTGCTCCTGCCATGCCTGATTCCGGAATAGATGTCATGATGGGCATCGGTGGTGCTCCAGAAGGAGTTATTACGGCTGCTGCCTTGAGGTGTATAGGTGGAGAAATCCAAGGAATCTTAAAACCGCATAAATCTGAATTTGAACAACAAGCTAAGGATAGAGGATTAAGCTTGGATAAAGTATACTCCACTAATGATCTTGCCAAAGGTGATAATCTTGTTTTTGCCGCTACAGGTATAAGTGACGGACCCTTGCTCAAAGGAGTGGTCTTTACTAATTATGGTTTTTTAACACATTCTCTTGTTATGAGGTCTAAGTCCGGTACCGTTAGATACTTAGAAGCTCATCATCATGAATCTTTAAAAAAATAAGGGTGGTAATATGTCAAGTGAAGAATTAAAAAAAACAATTCAAGACATGGTTGTTCCTGGAAAAGGCATCCTTGCTGCGGATGAAAGTACCGGCACTGCCGGCAAAAGACTAGCAAGCATTAATGCAGAAAATACTGAAGAAATGCGCAGACAGTATAGGAACCTGATTCTTACCGCTAACGGTATGGAAGAGCATGTTTGCGGAGTTATCTTATTTGAAGAAACACTTTCTCAAAAATCTGACTCCGGTGTTTTGTTTCCTGAACTCCTTTCAAGCAAGGGAATAGTTCCTGGAATCAAAGTAGATAAAGGTTTAGTGGATTTAAATGACAATGGTGAAAAATTTACTCAGGGTCTTGATGGTCTTGGAGAAAGATTGGAAGGTTATAAGAAATTGGGAGCTAGATTCACCAAGTGGCGTTCTGTCTTTTCTGTATCTGATACTCTTCCTTCTCCTGAACTTGTTAAAAGAAATGCTTCTGATCTTGCAAAGTACGCTAAAATATGTCACGAGCATGGTTTTGTTCCGATTGTGGAACCAGAAGTGCTTATTGATGGTTCTCATTCTATAGAGAGAAGTTATGAAGTAACTGAAAACGTTTTGCAGGAAGTTTTTGCTGCTTTGGAATCAGAAAATGTCGCTTTAGAGCATTGCATCTTAAAACCAAGCATGGTCATTTCTGGGAAAGAAGCTTCCAATAGGGCTGATGTTGAAACTGTAGCTAAAGAGACGATAAGATGTTTGAGGACTACTGTTCCAGCAACTCTGCCAAGCATAAATTTCTTATCTGGTGGTCAAACTTCTGAAGAATCAACTGCACATTTGAATAAGATGCACGTTCTTGATAGTAACATGCCTTGGTATGTTAGTTTTTCTTATGGTAGGGCCTTGCAAGAGCACGCTTTGAAAGCATGGGCTGGAAAGCAAGAGAATCTTGAAGCCGCACAAGAAGCTTTTATGAAAAGAGCAAAACTTAACGGTCTTGCCACATTAGGAAAATATAGTGAGGAGATGGAATAAAATGGCACTAAAAGTAGGACTAGTTGGATATGGAACAATTGGAAAGCGCGTTGCTGATGCTATTGCCATACAAAAGGACATGGAGCTGGCGGGAATTACATCCCATACTTACAATTACCGTACGGAAGTTGCCAAGAGAAAAGGAATGAAAATTTTTTCCACAAACGGCAAAGAAGACTTTGAAAAAAACGGGATAAAGATAGAAGGAGATTTTAATGCTTTATTAGATGATGCAGAAGTTATTGTAGATTGTACTCCGAAAGGTATCGGAGCGAGTAATAAAGAGAATTTGTATGTTCCTCAAAAGAAAAAAGCTATCTTCCAAGGTGGAGAAAAGGCTTCTGTCGGAGATGTAAGCTTTGTTGCGCAATGCAATTATAACGAGGCCTTAAACAAAGATTTTGTAAGGGTTGTTAGCTGTAACACTACTGGACTCTGTAGGACTTTAGATCCAATAAACAAGAAATATGGTATTGAATCAGTTCACGCTACCATGGTAAGAAGAGCAGCTGACCCTTGGGACATTTATCACGGCCCTATCAACGCGGTTGTCCCAGTTCTTGAACTTCCTTCCCATCATGGGCCTGATGTTCGTACTGTTTTGAAGGACGTTGAAATTTTCACAACAGCAATGTCAGTTCCCACAACCTTAATGCACATGCATTCCTTGACTGTTGACTTAAAGAAAGCAGCTAAATCCGAAGAAATTCTTGATTTGTTGAGAGAAACAACCCGTGTTAGAGTTGTTCGTAATGCAGAAAGAGTTAGAAGTACTGCTGAGATTATGGAATTCGCAAAAGATCTTGGAAGATTACGTGGAGACATGTTCGAAATATGTATTTGGGAAGAAGGTCTAGGAGTTCACGGTAAAAAATTATTTTACTTGCAAGCTATCCATCAGGAATCAGATGTTGTTCTAGAAAATGTTGATGCAATAAGAGCCGCTACTGGTTTTAAGGACGCTCAGAAATCAATAGAAATGACAAATGATAGTCTGATGGTCAATAGGTTTTAGAAAAAGGATTTAAATAATATTAATCGATTTGAATTACTTAAGAAAAAATGGCCCACACCGGACCGAAACAACATTTACCCTAACCATTGTTTCAATAACCAATACCCACCAAAAATTAAAATGGTCGTTACTACAACCAACATGGGTAAACCGATGTGTATTGGTCCAAATTCTAACGGATTTTACTTCCATTACATGTAAACGAGGTAACCTAACTTATATTTTTTTCTATGGTAAAACTAATTTTCTTAGAATTATCTTGATGAGTCTGCTTGTCTTTCTACTTCTAGTTTTTTGGCAATAGCGTGAGAGTTATTGCTCAACTTATAAGCATTCAATATTTCATCTGCTAAAGCACTTTCAATTGATTTTTTGGTATTGTGAGATTTGTGGTATGGTCCTTGTGTCATTAATCTTAAAGCAACGTCTATCCTTCTTTGTGGTGCGCATTCAACTGCTTTTGGGTAACGAGCTCCACCGTACTCGATGGTAATTATCTCTTCTCGTTGAGCTGCATTCTCTAAAGCCTTAACAAAAACCTTTACTGGGTTCTCATTGACTTGTTTCTCAATTATAGAAAAAGCATTTTCAACAATGTCGTAAGCTTTTGATGCTTTTCCGGTTGTTGTTTTGCTTGATTTAAAGTGTTTCTTCCCTTTATGGCCTGGGATCATTACCTTATTGATCAAACGTTCAACGATAAACACTTTACTCTTATGAAAACGGTTCTTGGCGTATTTCGCACCGGTCTTAGGAACTATTTTTGCATCAACAGTCAAATAATTTTGCAAGCCCGGATCATCTACTTTGATTCCTTCGCTGCTCCATCTGTTGAATGCTTTTATTTCCATTTTTACTTCCTTGCTTTCTCTATTTTTCCTCTAAGTAAAGCATTAAGACTTTGATCGTTAACTTTTAGAACTTGCCATCTGACTCCTGGAATGTCTCCTTTGCTTTTTCCCATACTTCCTCCAATACATTCCACCAACACTTCATCGTGTTCATCAATAATTTTAGTGGCACCATCTCCAGGGCAAAAAGCAGTGAGTTGCTTTCCATTCTTAGTTAATTGAATACGAACGCATTTTCTCATAGCTGAGTTTGGCTGTTTAGCTTCTAATTGTACTTTTTCTAATACAATTCCTTTTGCTTGTGATGATCCTTCTAATGGGTCTGATTTTTGTTTTAATTTTCCGACTCTTCGTACGAACCATTTGTCGGACTTTCTGCTAACGTGACGTCTTGCCTTAAGGCGTTTTGCTGCATTCAATCCTCGACTTTTCTTTGCCATTTCAGTATTAGGATAAATCCTCGTTTTTTAAACGTTTCTATTTGGTAATTGGTTAAAAATAATGATTTTGATTCAAATTAGGCTAATAATTTACACAACCTTTACTTCTTTGATGTTAAAGTATCTTTTCACTAAATTATTAACGAATTCTAACCTGTTTCTATCACGTCCTATGATTATGCTTTTGGTTTTTGTGTCGTCAGAGTAGATGTTCAAAAATCCTTCTTCTTCTTTTATTTCCTTTGCAATAGCAGGATATATCAATCCTGAAACAAACTTGCAAATATCTTCTTTGAATTCGATTAACTTTATTTTCTTCTTGAGCATTCTTTCAATCTTAACTATGTTCGCACCTTTTTTCCCTATTGCTTTGCCAATTTCTCCTTCCTGAACAACAAATACTGTGCTTTTTCCTGAAATACAATCTTTGAGTTTTGCTCCAGTAACATTTTCAAAAAGAGTGATGACTTTCATGATTTCTGCGTCGTACTTAATTTTCACTTAGACACCCTTTAGTATGGACAAAACAGAAATAGAGTAAGGCTTCTTGCACATGACTCCAAGTTCCTCATTTGAAAAATTGGATTTGATTACTTCCGCTTGTGATAAGTCAGAATAGTACTCCAAGTCTTCAAAAACTTTTTCCGAGCAGTTTGAGCTTGCGATTACTTTATCTACTTTGCCAAGTTTGAGGTTCTTCAAAGTTTTCTCTGTTCCAATGATCACATCATTAGATTGTATGATCTTTCTTATTTCCGTTGAAGTTAATTTTTTTGCCATTTTATTTCTTCTTCACAATTAATTGAGGGATTCCTGTTCCTACCGGGACCGGTTGGTTAAGCATAACATTCTCTACAACTGAATCAAGTTTGTCAACTTCTCCGACCATTGCCGCGTTGATTATATGTTTTATAGGTGTTTCAAAGCTTGCACGGGCCAAAACAGATGATTTCTCGGAAACAACTCCATACCTAGTTATTCCTTTAAGAGCTCCTGAATAGCACATGGTGTCTGCAACCAACATTATATGGCGAACATCCACATTAAGTCCTTGATTTTCTATGACCTTGTAAACTTCATTTATTATTGCTTGTCTAGCTGCTTCTATTCCTAACACATTCATTATTTCGTGAATGTTGTTGGTTGTTGTCCTTAAAGCATCTACGCCTTCTAATTGTAGTACTTCTGCCAAATTTGAACCGGAAGTTATGATTATGTACTCTTCTCCTCTCCTCACTGGAAGCACTTGTGAAATTCCTTTAACTCCTTTGATGTGCACATCCTTAACGGATTCTTTTGCTTTGTAAACTTCATTCAAAGATTCTTCTTTTGCTTTACTCCTCATAACAATTGATTCCTTGTTATCTTTAACATTAAATCCTTTAAGTTTTTTAGCCAGTGCAGGTATTATCATCCCAGTAGTTATGCCTAACTTCTTCATCTTTTCCTTGTCCAGTTTTGCTTCTATTTCAGCATCAACTAGGCTTATAGAAAATTCAAGAGTGAGCTCTCCAAATTTTGTTTCTTTAACAGCTAACGCAAAATCTTTTATGCCATCTCCTTTTGCATAGGGATTCTTAAGATAAATCTCCATAGCAGGGGTTCCAGGTATTTTTCTTCCATCAAGAATTTCAATTATCCTTGGAAGTCCTACTGTAACGTTCATTTCTGCAACTCCGGCAAAATGGAAAGTGTTCAATGTCATCTGTGTACCTGGTTCTCCTATCGATTCAGCAGATATTACTCCGACTGATTCTCCTGGACAGGCTTTAGCGTTTTGAAACTCTTCATAAGTATGCTCCATAATTTTTTTCAGCTTGCTTTGAGGTATTTTTTTCTGGGTTACATACTCCTCTATATCGTCAAGAAGCTTTTTAGGTATTTTTCCTGTATATTCTGATATTGTTTTGTCCATTTTAGATCATTGATTTTATTATTCTTTTAACATTAATAGTTCCTTTTTCTGATTTAGAAACATCTATTCCGTCTTCTCCGTAAGCAAACTGCACTATTCTGTTGGTCGCATCCCTAACAGTACCATCATAATTTACTTTCAGATCCTGCATAGCATTCGCAAGTCTTCTGTACAAGTATCCCGACTTAGGAGTTCTTAAAGCGGTATCCATCAGTGAATCTCTTCCAGTCATCGAACCGAAGAAAAATTCAGTTGGTGTTAATCCTGATTTAAAACCATTGCTGATAAACCCTCTAGCTTCCGGACTTAAATCATTCTTCTTGAAAGTAGATAATGTTCTTTCTCCAAATCCTTTCTCTATTCTTTTTCCTCTCATAGCTTGTTGTCCTACACACGCTGCCATCTGCGCAAGATTTAGTATGTTTCCACGAGCTCCTGATGCGGCCATTATCATGGTATGAGATTCTTTATTAGCATATTTAGCAACTATCTCTCCTGTTTCATTCCTTGCTTTGTTTAATACTTCCAGAATTCTTAATTCCAAGGTTTCTTCAAGACTTTTGCCAGGGAAAGTTTCTAGTTTATTATCCTTAAACATTCCAATAAAATTGTTAACTTCATTTCTTGCAGTTCCTAAAGTCTCTTGCAGTTTTAATTTTGCATTTTCTGGAAGGTCAGTATCTGATATTCCTGCCGTTAGTCCATGTTTAAGCAATACTTCAATTCCTAGTCTGAATATTTTTCCAAGAAAGTCTATCGCAAACTCTTTCCCATATTTTTGATGTAGGTTCCTAAGCAGTAATCCTGATCCTTCTCCAACATTGGTCCTATCTAAATATCCTTCAAGTAGTTTACCATTTTTGATTGTGACATCAAGCTCTTCTTTTGTGGTTCCTGTAAAATTAAAATCTTCTGGAATCAGTACTGAAAAAATTTCTCTTCCTTCAATCATGTCTTTTTTTGGAAGTTTTGAGAAATCCTCTACACCTATTGCAGAAAGAAGGTCAATAGCTTCATTTCTGTTCATCTTCATTTTTCTTGTAAGTATGTAATTTCCAGAGATAGCATCTTGGACACAGCCTATAACACTCAACCCATACCTTAAGGAAATAAGTTGTGTTTGAACTTCCATAAGTATTTCTGCTTCAGCTCTTGATTCTTCTGTCTGTGGAATGTGAAGGTTCATCTCATCTCCATCGAAATCTGCGTTGTATGGATGACATACTGCAGGGTTAAGCCTTAATGTTCTTCCGGGTAAAACTCTAACCTTGTGACACATCATGCTCATTCTATGAAGTGAAGGTTGACGATTGAAAATAGCAATGTCTCCATCCATTAAGTGTCTCTCTACTGTATATCCTGGTTGTAATTCTTCAAGGGAAGCTTCTTTTGTTTCATCAGTTATCTTTTTCTTTTTACCATCAGGTCTTATAACATAGTTTGATCCCGGGTATTTCCCAGGACCTTTTTCAACAAACTTTTTCAAATATTTCATGTTCCATTCAGTTACCTTTTCTGGAACTGTAAGCTTCATTGCGATTAATCTTGGAACTCCAACCTCATTCAATTCTATCATTGGGTCTGGACTTATAACTGTTCTAGCTGAAAAATTTGTTCTTTTACCTGCAAGATTATGTCTTATTCTTCCTTCCTTGCTCTTTATCCTTTCCGTCAAGGTCTTTAATGGTTGTCCTGACCTGTGGCGTGCAGGAGGTAATTGTGAAACTGCATTGTCAATGTAGGTTGTTACGTGGTATTGTAAT
>JADHVG010000035.1 GCA_016784105.1 Candidatus Woesearchaeota archaeon | reverse complement strand
GGATGCCCTCATCTCAATTGTATTTTCTCTAAGTCTTATTGGGCCCCAGCACGTATTGTACTTATCAAAAATGTTTTCCTGTACAGGATCTGATGTTCCACCCATCCAGGTGCTTAACCTTAAATCGTTTAATTCATCTAAGTAATCTAAACTTGGTATGTAATCTAAAAGCTGTCCATGTAATGGGAAAGCATCAAAAGCTTCATTTCTGCTGGCTTGAACCCTACAAGAATTAAAAGAATTCTTCCCTCTTAAAAAAGGAGAAGTTGATAAAAATACAAAAACTGGATCTAAGGACTGCATCAGATTGTATTGTGCAACCGCGTTATCTTCCTTGTCCAAATGAATGTGGGTTCCACAGATAGAATTAAGCTTACCGATATTATCAGTTCCCAGAACAGCTGCACTAAAAGAATATCTTGATGATCCTTCCCTTCTTGCAAGAGCATCCTGAGGCCCTAGTTCAGATATTGGTGCAGTGTACATACCTAATGAATCAGTTATTGATTGTAATTGTGAAAGTTCTCCAGTAAATAATGATTCAAGTTCATTTAAGGAGCTGGAAGGTTCACTTATAACTTCCACCACCCCGAGTGTGGATTCTTTTAATATGTTCCCAGTGTTAGAAGGGTGATTTATGATTTCGTCTGCTCTATTAACAATCTTTCCTGAATCATCTAACACGATAAGTTCAAGTTCTAATCCAACCAAATTTTTTTCTGACATTTTTCTCTTGTTATTGATATAAGTGGGGAAGGTGTTATAGGAAGTAATAATTTATAATAATATCTCTATTTTTCTTTGTTAAATGATAATATTTATATATGATAAGTATAATATCACAAGATATGGGTACAAATAACCTAAGACCGGTTGAAAAAATAATATTGAGTAAACTTGATTCTAATTCAAGAATAGCTTATTCAGAGTTAGGAGGGAAGTTAGGAAAAAGCCAGCAGCAGGTAAGCTATGTAGTGAGCTCTTTGACCAAAAGAGGGATTATACAAAAATTTTACAGTCTCATTGATTATTCAAAATTGAATGTACTTAATTTTCGAGTTTATTTTCGAGTTAATTACATAAACCAAGAAAAACTTGATGAACTGATAGAGCATTTTGTTGAAAATCCTTATACTTCATGGGTTGCAACGTGTGGAGGAAGATACGACCTTATATGCGGCTTCCTTACTTTGAACCCTTCCCAGTTTAACAAAACCTTAAAAGAGATCATGATAAAATTTCCGAATCAACTGCAAAATTACGAGGTTCTAACAACAATCGTACTAAGATCCTTTGGGAGGAAATACTTAGTTAAAGATTACATAACCAAAGAGCTATTTGTTGGAGGGGATAGGCTACCTGAAAAGGTAGATGATAATGATATGAAAATATTAAGTGAACTCTCAGAAGATGCAAGAAAAAGTTCTGTGGAGATTGCAAACAAACTTTCTTTAACTCCAAAAACAGTGATTCAAAGAATAAAAAACTTGCAGAAAAATGAAGTAATCATCGGATTTAAACAGCTCTTAAATGCAAGAAAGATGAATCATATATCCAGCCTGTTATTGGTGAAGTACCATAATGTTTCATCCGAGATGGAAGATGAGCTTATAAAATATTTAAAAGTCCACCCTAACATAATAAGTGTTGTTAAGACTCTTGGGGAATGGGATGTAGAGATAGAAATAGAAACTATAGATTCTGTTGAACGCAGAAAAATTGAGATGGGCATCAGACAAAGGTTCGCATCATTAATACAACAGACAGAAAACATACCTTTATACTTATCTTACAAAAAAAATTATTTTCCGACATTTTTGGAAACAATTAAAGAGAATTTCTAGTTAATTTTATATACTTAACAATCCAGGAGGAATGCATGAAAGTCAAAGAGATCATGAGCAAGAACTACGCATTTATTGCTCAAGATTCTTCCATAAAAGATGCAGCAAAAGAGATGGAAAAGACAGGAAGGGGATTCTTGGTTGTATTTAAAAGCCTCAAAGAAAAAAGAGTTATGGGAGTTTTATCTAACAAAGATATAATAGATAGGGTTGTAGCTAAAAACCTTCCTTTGTGGAGCACTTACATTTCTGATACTATGACCAAGAAGCTGATTCACATAAAACCAGACTCCACTTTATCAGAAGCCATGGACATAATGAAGAAAAAATCTGTTAAAAGACTATTGGTAATTGACAAAGGAGTTATGAAAGGAATAATAACTTACAGTGATATCTTTAAAGCAATGATAAAACACAAAAAAGAACTATTGGATATGGCACTTGATTTCTAGCTATTTCTTAGAACAAGCTTTAACAAAACCATAGAATAACGGTGCTGGATTTCCTAATCTGCACTTGAATTCAGGATGGGCTTGAGTTGCAACAAAAAACGGATGTTTTGGAAGTTCAATAAACTCCATAAGTTTTGCATTATCATTCCTGATGTGATGTCCGGAGAAAACAAGACCGTGCTTTTCTATCTCTTCAACAAATTCAGGATTAACTTCATACCTATGACGATGCCTTTCTAAAACAACATGCTTTGCACCCTTTAATATTCCTAACCTAAATTCCTGATCCTCTTTTTTCTTTAAAGTGTTTAATCTTTCCTTATCTTCATTAATTCTTCCAGTATCCTGATACAATTTCAGGACTTGAGATTTTTCTTTTAGGATAGCAGCGTAAGCACCTAAACGCATGGTTCCCCCGTACTGGGAATCTTCCATCAACTTTTTTTGTGCAGGTAAAATGTCAATAACCCTACTTCCAGAATCAGAAACTTCAGAAGTTGTTGCATCTTTAATATTACAAACGTTCCTTGCAAATTCAACAACGGCCAACTGCAGGCCATAACACAATCCCAAATAAGGTAGGTTTCTAGTCCTAGCATAATTAATAGCTTTTATCTTTCCTTCGACTCCTGAAGTTCCAAAACCACCAGGAACAATAATGCCTTTTACACCCTTAAGAACTTTGATACTTTCCGGTTTTTTCTCAAAACTCTTTGAGTCAATCCAAACAATATCTATTCCGACATTTAAGGATGCTCCGGTAAGCTTCAAGCTTTCTTCTATGCTAACATAACTATCAGTTAAACTATAATCTCCAATGTCAATATATTTTCCAACAATAGCAACCTTAATTTTTTTGGAAGGATTTCTTATCTTGGTAACAAGCTTCTTCCAAGCCCCCCATTTTGGTTTTCTTTTAGATCTTAATTTTAATTCTTTAAGAATTTTCTTTGCAAACTTTTCTTTTTCTAAATCCAGAGGAATCTTATAGATAGTATCGATGTCCGGTTCTGAGATAACGTGATCTGAAGGAATATTAGCATAAGTCTCAATCTTTCCCTTTCTTTCTCTGTCCAGTGCTTTTTTTGCCCTGCAAACAATGAAATCGGGAACAATTCCTGATTCAGACAATAATCTTATTGCTTGCTGGGTTGGTTTTGTCTTCATCTCCTCAATATGAGATGGAACCGGAAGATACGTTACCAAGATATAAGATATATTTTCTTTTCCAAGTTCTCTTTCCAAAGATTTCATGGCAAACAAGAAAGGGATGTTCTCATAATCTCCGATAGTTCCTCCAATCTCCACAACCACAATATCCTTGTCCTTTCCAGCTTCTTTTAATCTTCTCTTAATCTCATTAGGAATATGAGGAATAAACTGCACAGTCTTACCCAAATACTTGCCTGCACGTTCCTTATCAATAACTGTTTTGTAAACTTGTCCAGTTGTCAAATTATTTTGTTTAGAAATATCTTCATCAAGAAATCTTTCATAATTTCCTAGGTCTTGGTCTATCTCTCCACCATCATCCGTGACCCAAACTTCACCGTGTTCTGTCGGCCTTAAAGTTCCGGCATCATAATTAATGTAAGGATCGATCTTAACCGGAGTTACTTTGTAACCGTGCTCTGCAAGAATTCTGGTTATGGAAGCTGTTGTGACTCCTTTACCTACACCAGACATAACTCCCCCAGCCACTACTATAAACTTAGTCACAGATAATCACCTCTAAAGCAAAAGAATGAAGAAATTTTTCTTAATTGCATTAATTAGGTATGAAACATTTCATATAAATAGTTTGTGGTTTTATATATGAAAAGAAAACATTATTATACTTCTTATTTCAAAGAATAAGCATGTCAAAAGAAGTCATGCATAAAGTTATGAGTGGAGTGGTCGTGCTTATAGGGCTGTACATGATTGTTACTTCCCTAGGACCGATTAGTCCGCCCCTATTGAGCGGGATTGCTTTTGTGCTTATAGGCGCAAGACACCTGTGCTAATAGACTAAAATTTTATTTTTTTTATTTTTTCTAGAGGATTCTTCCTAAAATAGAACAGGTGAGTTTTACAATTACAATCACCACAACCAAAACTAGAAACGTTTCCATCAGATAGTTTGTTGACTTTAGCTGCTAAAGAACATTCAAGTTTCTTATCTGTTATGAACTTTTTTATTTCAAGAATTTCCTCTTGAGCTGTTAAGTAATCGATGTGCCAGTAAATTTTTTTATTTTTAGACTGATGTCTGCTTATTCTTTTTTCTAAATTATTTAAGGCAGAACCAACATAAACATAATAACCTTTTTTGAAATCCGAATTTCCAAGTTTTCCAATCTGGATTTTCTTGTTTTTAGAAAAATAAATTACCAAACAATAGATTCCTTTGTTCATTTTCCTAACAAAGCTTTTTGATAGTTTATATCATTTACTGCTTCTAAGAATTCACTCCTATAAGGAAGAATATTTGGTTGTCTGTCAAGAATAATATCCCTTATTTGCCTTAATGGTTTTTTAGCTACCTCTGGCAATAATGTGCGTGCAATTCTAAAAGCACTCCTAGCAAGATGAAATTGATACTCTGATCCTTCGAGCTGTTTTGCCAAAATATGCTTGTAACAATTCCATTTTGTTCCATCTCTCAAGTTTTTGGTCCTTATATTGTTATTGTGAAATCTGTAAGCTAATGTTTCTTGATTCAAAACTGATGGAGAATCTTTGGCTTCTAGTGCTTTAGCGGTTCTTAGTGCAATATCCCAGTCCTCTGCCGACTTTAGAGATTCATCTAACCCTCCTAAAGTTTCTGCAAAAAAATCAGCATCCCACATCATAGTCGGATAAGGTATGTCTGCACCACCTATCAACGAACTAAATAATTCCTCAGAATTTTTAAAATTTCTTGCTCCTAAAACTTGAGTATTGCCTGTTGACTCTTCAAGTAGAACCATATCTGAATAGATCATTTTAGATTTTGTTTGTTGAGCTAGAGAAACTCTTTTCTCTAAACTTCCAGGAAGCAAGAGGTCATCGGAATGAGCAAGGGTAATGTAATCAGGATTTACTTCTCCAATTGTTTCTTCAACACCAAAGTTTATTGCTGCACTTTGACCTTTGTTTTCTTGATGTAATACTCTAATGTGATCATGGTTTCTTGCTATCTCTTCCAGCAATTCTGGAGTTTCATCCGTGCTCCCATCATTAACAATTACATGAGTAAATGCCTGATGAGTTTGTTGTGCGGTCCAATAAATTGCTTGTAAAAGAAAATGCAACCTTTCATTTTCAGGCGTGTTGTAAGTAGGAGTCACCACCATAACATTAGCTGCCATACATTCACAAGATTAACATTGTTTTAAAAAACTTTCTACAAATACTACTTGACAGTAAATAATCTAGAAAAAAGCCCTTATCAAAGCCATCAAAAAGTTAGAACCATCAAAACCAGGAAGAGGTATCATGTTGAACGCAAAGAAGAATAAGTTCAACTTCCCCATCATCACAACTTTATTGTAATGCTTTCTGTCTACCCACCCATATTTTATTACTGAGAGAGCTAAAAGCCATAACAACAAATTTGTTAAAGGACCTGCTACCGATACCAAAGAAGATTGTAACGCAGGCAAGGCAGTATGAGAAACATACCCTCCAACAAAGAACAAAAACGGAAAGTTCATGTGTATCAAAACTATAACTAATAAGTACATCCCATAAGGAATCCCCATCAGGGAGGGAGCATGTAAGGTTGCAGTTGCACCGAAGGCCACTGCAACAAACTTATGAGCAAGTTCATGTAATACTACTGCCGGAGCAGCAATAATAATCCCTTGCTTGATATCATCTAAAACCCTATTTTTTTGTAGTGCTTCAAAGGATCGTAATCATCACTTTGAGGAGTGCCAAAAATTTTTGAGAATATGTACCCAATGGCAACAGTCATTACTATAAGATCCACAATCTCATTAGGTGTAAAAAATGCCATTTTGTATTAAGTTACAAGTACATATATAATAATTTTTATTTTAAAACATAAATTTATAATCAAAATTAACTATTCCATCTAAAGGTTCTATAGGAACACAAATAACACCTCGAAAGTTAGAAGTTTCTGCGAGTGTACAAGTAAGTTACGCTATCAGATAATTTTTTCTTTTTTTTTATTCCATCACATTATAGAAAAATAACAATAATCTATCGACAGCCTTCACAAGATCAAAACCAGTCCCTTGTACGAGAATACAATTATCCTTAAATTCAATACTAAATTCTTCGGACTCATTAATGTATAAGGTGAGATCTTCCGTGTTATCGCAAGTTATGATCGGTCTATCTACACAAGACAATGTTTCATTTCGGTCACATGCAGCTACTGGTTCTTTAAAGAACACATTGATCATCTGCTGATTGTAATCTGATGCAGCTAAAGCGACGTGCGAAAAGTCCTTTCCAATAGGATTGAAGGTAACGTAATAGTTTTTTGCATCATTAAAAAGTTCTAAATCAATTTTCCCCTTTATGTCAACGTCTTCAAGTTCCTGAGGACCATACCTAAACTGGATATTATACAATCGGCTTCCACCCGGACTTGCAAGCTGAGTGTACCATAAATCTTCAAATTTAATGAAAGAAACACCATTATACATGTAACCCTGATCATTCTTTAGCTTACCTTTAAGGTTCCATTCATGAAGTTCATCTATGGTAGTCGGTAAAGATTCATTATAAGTCCTAAAACCGAGAAATATTGCGACGATCACCGAAATAAGAACTATTATTGATATGATTAAAGTTTTGTCAGATTTTAAAGATTCTTCTTTAGTTTCTTTTTTTTCTTCCTTTTTTTCTGGTTCCTTCATTTTTTTAATATTTTCCTTATTCTTTTCATATTCTTCCTTATCAATAATACCCGATTCATAACTCTTTTCTAAATTGCTTTCTTTTATCTCTTTCATTGCATTACCCCAAAAATTGAGTACATGATACGGTCTTTGATCCTAATAATATCTGCATGTGAAGAAGCCTGTGCGATAATACAAGTATCTTCCGAGTATATCTTAGTTTCATTACCTTCTTTGAAATATATAACTGGAACCGCTTGCGTTGAATCCTCACAAGTAACTTTTGGAAGTGCGGTTTCAGTTTCCTCAATAAAACCAGCTCTCGAAAAAATATTGAAATTAGCAAAAGAAATTGTCATCTGGTAATGAGCTAGAGCGATAGACTCTGCTAAAGTAGAATTAAAATTAGATGTTACATCTACCTGAATTCGGTTTTGTAATTTTGAGGAAATACCCTCTTCCACTAAAATTAATTCTAAATCAGTAGGTAGGTAAGTAAAAAGAGCAGGAACCTTATTAATATCTAGAGACCAATGATCTCCTCTGTTAATGAATTCAAAATCCTTATACTCAATTGTTCCTAAACCCCCATCTCCCCCAGAACTAAAACCAAGGAAAACAATACCGAACAAACTACCAACCATCAGAACAGCCATGAAATAAACCATGAACTTCTTAGCTTTTTCCCCAGAACCTCTTCTTCGTCTCATCACTAAAAAAGTTTAATAAATGGTATTTAAAGGTTTTGTGGGCAGTCTTGACACAACGCATCATAACCTTCTTCTTTTATTTGACACTCAGCTTTTTCTACTGTGCTTCTTTCAAGCGGACCCCCTTCACGATAAGTGGTCAACAGATCACCAAAAATTGTCTTACCACACGGTCCCAAAACTTGCGCTGCAGTAAAACCATTATATCCTCTAAAAGAAACCGATCTCCCACCATCAAATTCAACTTCATTCAACACCGGCAAATCACTTATGTCTTTCCAAGACTTAGGCTCTTCTTTATTCAACACAGGACACTCAATATTTTTCATTAACAAACTATCTTAGTCCTGTTTTAAAACCTTTCCATTTGTGAATTAAAACTGATTTTAACAAAAACATTTATATTATCTATTATCTAGAATATTTTAATGAAAAGTTCTATCATAAAATTAGATAATGTCTGGAAGATTTATCAAATGGGAGATGTGAAGGTAGAAGCCCTTAGAGGACTGGATTTTGAGGTTAAGCAAGGAGAATTTGTTGCTATCATGGGACCTAGTGGTTCGGGTAAGAGTACAGCTGTAAACATGATAGGATGTTTAGATGTTCCTACCAGAGGAAAAATTTCTCTTGATGGTCAAGATATTTCACAAATGTCAGAATCTGATCTTGCACAGATAAGAGGGAAAAAGATAGGATTAATATTCCAACAATTTAATCTTCTTGGAACTTTAAGTGCTTTAGAGAATGTTGCTTTGCCAATGATGTTTCAAGGCAAAGAAAAAGAAGAACGCTTAAAGTACGCAAGAAAGCTCTTGGAGATGGTGGAGTTAGGAGATAGGGTCGACCATAGACCCACAGAACTTTCTGGAGGGCAACAACAAAGGGTTGCGATAGCAAGGTCATTAGCAAATAACCCAGATGTTGTTTTGGCAGATGAGCCAACCGGGAACTTAGATTCAAAAACAGGCATAATAGTAATAAAATTTTTAGAAAAACTTAATAAGGAAGGGAAAACTATAATAATGGTAACACACGATAGTAACGTGGCGAAGTACGCACCAAGATCAGTTTACCTAAAAGATGGTAAGATAGTAAAGAGCTTAAGATGAAAAAAGGGTTAATGCGATATTTAGTTTTTGTTCTAATACTTTCTATATTCTTACAAGTTTCATATGCTGCTATAGGTCCGGAAGAACTTGTTGACAATCCGAGCTTGGCAGTTACTTTAGTGAATCAGGACCCAGATCCTAGTGAACCTGGAAGCTATGTTGATGTAAGGTTTAAGATAAGCAATAATGGGCTTAAAAAAGCTGAGAATGTGGAAGTAGAACTGATTCCAGAATATCCATTTTCCTTAGATCCTGGAAAAAAAGCTTTAGTGCAATTAGGAAACTTACAATCAAGACAAAAAGATGAAGAAGGAATTATCCTAAGATATAGGTTAAGAGTTGATGAGAACGCGATAGAAGGGGATAATGAACTAAGGCTAAGGTATAGGTATAACGGTAACACTTGGATAGAACCAGATGAGTTTTTGATAGCTGTACAGACACATGACGCAATCCTGTCAATAGACGCTATCAACGTTGCAGGAAAAGTACTGGAACAAGGAAAGACCAGTGCAGTATCCATAAGACTTTCTAATAAAGCAGATTCTGTTCTAAAAGATGTAAACGTAAAATTAGGTTTGAGTGGTTTACCGTTCGTAACTCTTGATTCTTCAAACGAAAAAAGCATTTATCAAATAAAATCAAGAACCAATGCAGATATAACATTTAATCTCCTTACCACACCAGAAGGAAGTTCCGGAGTGTATAGCGTACCATTAGAAGTATCGTACGCAGACGAACTAGGAAAGGTTTACATCAAAAATGGATCGGTAGGATTAATAGTTGGAGCAAAACCAGACATAAGCACAACCATTGATTCAACAGAAATTTACGAATCAGGAAAAACTGGAGAGATAACCCTCAAAGTAGTAAATAAAGGAGTTACCGATATAAAATTTGCAAACTTAAAATTAAATTCAAATAATGAAATAAGAATAATATCCAGTGAAGAAGTTTACTTAGGAAACATTGATTCAGATGATTTTGAGACAGCATCATTCAACATATTTACTGAAAAAACAAGCAAGGAATCTGTACAAATACATTTAAACCTTAAATATATGGACGCTAATAATAATGAATTCAAAGAAACAATCACACTAAATTTAAACCTATACAGCACTTCCGATGCCAAAAAGTTTGGACTTAAAGAAGGAAAAGGATCAGTGGGTAATATTATTGTCATAATAATAATTGTTGCAGGATTGTACTTCTATAGAAAATACCGAAAAAAGAAAAAGAAGGCTTAGAATGCTTCTTGACTATTTATTTTTCTCCCTGAAAAATATAAGGCAGCGAAAATTACGAAGCTGGCTGACTATGATTGGCATATTTATAGGTATAGCGGCAGTTGTTGCACTAATAGGTCTTGGGGAAGGATTAAAGTTAGCAGTTGGTTCTCAGTTTGGTGTTTCGGATGTGGAAGTTCTAACCATACAAGCCGGAGGCATAACCGCAGCAGGACCACCAGGAACTGGAGTTGTTAATCCTCTAACAGACGATGATGTTGCCTCAATAGAAAATCTTATCAATATTGAAAGCGCAATACCTCGGCATCTCGAAACAGGAAGATTGGAGTTTAATGACCATGCTATTTTTGGACTTGCGATGAGCCTTCCAAATGGAGAAGACAGAAAGTTTGCTTACGATACTCTTGATGTCAATCCTCTTGCGGGAAGGCTTCTAAAAGATGGAGATAGTAATTCGGTGGTTCTTGGGTATAATTTCCATGATGATTCTGTGGGATTAGAAAAGCAAGTAAGAGTTGGGAATAAGGTAGAGATACAAGGTAAAGTGTTCACGGTTGTGGGAATAACAAAGAAAAAAGGAAGTTTCATTTTTGACAATATTGTCCATATGAATGAAAAAGTTCTCAAAGAAACTTTTGATAGAGATGATAGTGTGGATGTTATCATTGCTAGAGTTAAAGACACAAATAAAATGGACGAAGCAAAGGAAGCAGTAGAAAGAGTATTAAGAAAAAATCGCGATGTTAAAATTGGAGAAGAAGATTTTAGTGTGCAAACACCGGAAGCTGCACTATCAACATTAAATGATATCCTGTTAGGAGTCCAAATATTTATTGCTATGATAGCCTCAATATCAGTCTTAGTTGGAGCGTTAGGTATAGTAAATACTATGTACACTTCCGTCCTTGAAAGAAGAAAAAGCATAGGTATTATGAAATCAATAGGTGCACGAAACAGCACTATTTTCATGCTTTTCTTCATGGAATCAGGAATTTTTGGATTATTAGGAGGCATGATCGGAGTTATCCTAGGATCTATAATCTCATTTGTAGGAATAGCTGCGATTAATGGTTTTCTGGGAGCAAATACAACTCCAAGCTTGAACATTACATTAATAATTATTGCACTAGTAGCAAGCACCTTGATTGGAGCCGTATCGGGAATAACTCCAGCCATGCAAG
>JADHVG010000034.1 GCA_016784105.1 Candidatus Woesearchaeota archaeon | reverse complement strand
CGCATATCATCGGCGATATTTGCCAAGATACCGAAACTTTCAGTTACTGCGTTAACAAAACTTACCATATACTCATGCTCAGGAACCTGAGTAGAAATTGGAGAGGGCTTAAGGTTGATTTCCTTAAGCACCTCCATTTCGAATTTTTCGGGGTTACCAAAAAACAATGATGAGGCATTATAGCTACCGACGGCTCCAGCTATCTTACCCCTAAGGTTATAAGATTCTCTTTTTATCCTTACTATTGATCTTCCAAACCGGGAAACATACTCTGCTATCGCAAACCCAAAAGTTATAGGGACAGCGTGCTGACCGTGAGTCCTGCCAACTTGAAGAGTATCTTTTTCTCTTAAAGATAAATTGATAAGAGTTTTTTCAAACTCAACTATCTTAGGCATTAACACATTCTGAGAAAATTCTTTGAACCTTAAGCTATCAGCGGTAGCAACAATATCATGAGAAGTTGTTGTAAAGTGAACAAAAGGTTTTGCTTCATCCGATACTTTATCTCTTATACAATTCACTAAAGCCCTTACGTTATGCTTTAGCTTGTCTTCTTCTTCGTAAACTTCTTCAGCAGTTATTTTCCTGCATGCTGCTTCAACTTCCTTTGCTATCTTAGGGCTACATATCTTTCTTTTTGCAAGAGTTTTTGTTAATGCTGATTCAACACGAGCCATTGCCCGGACCATCCCATTCTCACTCAAGTAAGGTTGTAACTTTTGAAATGTTTCTTTTGATCTTGCATAATATCTATAGTCTAACGGGCTGATAGTATCAAAAAGATTTATTTTAGACTGCATAGAAGTCTTATTAGGATTCAGCTTCAATAAATTTTGTAGTTCATTAAGTAAAGAACTTTCTCGATTCAAGCTAATTACTATCTTGTTTTTATCCTTATTTTCATTTATTAGCTTATGCTGCTTGAACAACTGGATAGTTGAATGTACTTTTGCAGGAGAGATGTCTAGTTTGGATGCGATATCCCTTATGTGCAAACTTTCATTTTCTAATAAATTCAAAATTTCAACATTCTTCTTTGTAAATAGGTCTATGACGTCCATACATGTAGGAAACGTTTATTATTTATAAACTTTTTGGTGAAAATAGAGAAAAACTGTTTATTTATATAGAACGTTAATTTTTTACAACTTTCAAAAATTGATTATGTAATTGCTTATTTGTCGAGATATATTTTCCCTGATTTGGATTCCACTTTTCTCCTGTAAAATCAGTTACATTTCCACCCGCCTCCGAAACTATCAAAGCTCCTGCAGCAACATCCCATGAATTTGTCTGGGTGGTGTAATACACATCCGCTATACCTTTAGCGACCATAACATAACTATAAACCGCACAACCTACAGCGCGCATATCATAAACCTTCCACTTTAACTTTTTCAGAACATTTAATTTAGAAGCTTTATCATATCTTAAAGTTAGGTCTGTAACAACAAAAGCCTTGCTTAATTTAGAAGTCTTAGATACACTAATTTTTTTACCGTTACAATATACTCCTTTGTTTTTTTCTGCAAAATAAATTTCCTTAAAGCAAGGTAAATTTATGGTTCCCATGATAACTTCTCCTTTGTAAGCAATTGCGATAGAAACACCGAACAACGGAAATTCTCTAATGTAATTATGAGTGCCGTCTATGGGATCTATGTACCAAGTATACTCTGACTTATTATCTATTGGAGAAGATTCCTCAGAAACAACATTATGACTAGGGAATTTTTTCTTTATCCTACCTAATATTAACTTTTCACTTGCGAGATCCACGTTGGTAAAGTAACTCTCATTATCTTTTTCATTTATGGACTTTATTTTTCCATAGTGCTTCATCAAAAGCTTCCCAGCATCTTTAGAAAGTTTAAGAATGAATTGTTTCATAAGAAAAATAATAATTATAGTTTATTTAAATTTAACCATGAATAACTTTTTAAATTGTTAGTTTAACCTGGTTTCGTGTTACAAGAATTAGACAGGCTTGGGAAAGTAAGAGGGGAAGAAGAGCTCAATAATCTTTGGGATAATCTTCCAATTCTTAGTTCTGCTTCGTGCGAAGAAGATATGTATAGAGATTATGCATTCGGATGTATCAAACTTAAAAATTGGATAAGGTGGCTTCTAACTTGGGAAGATTCCAAAGGAATAACTCTTTTTTATGGTCAATTGAACATTCAAGATTTAGAATTTCACCAGAATGGAATTCACGAAGATTTATACAATAAAGTGCAAGATGAGGATAAACTATACCAAACTCCTGGAGGAGTATTGTGCATTGGGAGAAAGTTGCTTATGGAGGTAGGAAATGTCAGGGCCAAAGTGAGGTGGGAAAGAGGAGAAGAAAACATAGGCGCGTTGGTTGCAAGCCCCCATTTAGTCTTAGAAGATAGAGCCATGAGAAAGTCTCAGTATGAAGGACTAGTCGCAGGATATGCTGCACATGAAAAAAACATAGGGAATGTGAAAACAATAGATGGAATGTGGCTTATTGAGTGACTATACTAAATTCTCTTTCTTTAAATTTTCCTTAATCCTTTCAGAAACATTACCAACTTCAGCTTCAAATTTCTTACCGGTTATCATCTCGTAAAGTTGTATATACCTTTTACTTAACTCAATAACAAGTTCTTCAGGAGCATCAGGTAATGTTTTATCCTTGTAAGGATCACAATTTTCCTTAAACCATAATCTTAAGAATTCTTTATCTATGTTTTCCGGCTCTTCTCCCTTAGAAAACCTTTCTTGATAGCTTTCTTTGATCCAAAACCTTGAAGAATCAGGAGTATGTATCTCATCAATTAAGTATATATCCCCAGACTCATCATAACCAAACTCATACTTTGTATCGACTAAAATCAACCCATTTTTTGCAGCTATCTCGGTACCTCGATCAAATAACTTTAGAGCCTTTTCTGCAACAAAATCCCACTGTTCTTTAGTCATGCGTCCAGAACTTATGATTTCTGCTGGGGAAATTTTCTCATCATGCTCATCGTCTTTAGTAGTAGGTGTTAAAATTGGAGTTTTAAATTTCTGATTCTTCTTCAAGCCTTCTGGTAAAGTAGTTCCACAAAACTCCCGTTCTCCTTTTGAGTAGGCTGTCCAAGCGCTGGTGCTAGTAACACCGGAGATATATCCCCTAACAACAAATTCTACCGGGAAAACTTTTAGCTTTTTGCACTCTACCACATTAGGATCTGGAGAAGAAACAACATGATTCTTTATGATATCTTTTGTGTTCTCAAACCAAAATAAGCTTGTCTGAGTAAGAACTTGCCCTTTAAATGGAATGTTTGCGAGATTTCTATCAAAAGCACTCTGCCGGTCCGTAGCTATTAAGAATATCTTATCATCGCTCACATAAACGTCTCTAACCTTCCCTGCTAATTTATTTCCTAAACCTTCCACATTAGTTTCTTTAACTGTAAACGCTATTTGTTCCTTGATCTTTTTTTCAGGTATCATTTATTATACTCCCTGACCTTTTCTGCTTGCTCATGCCTATAAGTGGTAAGTTTTTGTTCCTGGCTGTTATCCAAATTAAGAATCTCAATAGCTGCTAGAGCAGCATTAGTTCCGTTATTTAATCCTACCCACACTCCATGGTCTGAATGCTTTAGAATGTTTAAAGCAGATTCTGCATTACTCTCTTCATCTGAAACCGGACAGTAAATAACTAATTGCTCTTTTTTAGGAATCGGTTCATCAAACTTGGTAAAATGAATGTTGATTGCATCATCTATAACTTCCTGAGAATGCGTATGATTAATGTTGAAATCTTTCAACATCTTTTCAGCTTTCAAAAAAGCTTTAGTGTTTTGGTCACCAACCATCACTATCTTTTTTGGTTGCTTTAGAATATTAATCGCTTGTTCAGCAGCTATTTTCCCTTGATCAACACCAACCCCCAAAACTGGGATTGCAGGAGGCATTTGCATTATGGTTAATAACGCATCTAAACCTTCATAATTACCAGAACAAGGAACACCGATAACAGGCCTTAAGGTTTTTGCTGCAATAACCCCCGGCAAGGCAGCCGCTAATCCAGCACCGGAAATAATAACCTTATAATCTCCTTTTATGCTGTTGTCAACATCATCCGGAGTTTTGTGAGCAGATGCTAACTTAAATTCATAACTAACATCATTACCCTCTAAAGTCTTTTTTACTAATTCAAATGCTTTGTCACCTTTAGATGCAAATAAAACCAAAACGTCTTTCATAATATCACCCATAAAACTTCCATTTCTGATAATTAGGATTCATTAATAATTCTTTTGTTATTCTCTCTGCTTCTTGCTTGTTGATCCCGTACATAGTCCACAAAGTTCCTTTCTCAACACTTCTAATATTATTGAAACCAAGATTTCTTAATGATTTTAGTAAAACAGTATCCTGCCCTAAATCCTGGACAAGAACACTTATAGTTCCTTCATCCTTGAAACTAAAAGAAAAACTGTGCTTGTTGGCATTAACCAAGATATCAACCTTACTAATCTTCCTTTCGAAAAATTTCTTATCTCCAGTAAATTCAAACTTGTGATATTCATTCCTCTCAAGTTTTTCTACCTCAAAACCTAACCTTTCCAGAGCATGGAACGCTGTTTTGGCTATGTTGTCAGGTATTTTTGAAGATACAAATAGTTCTGTTTTCATTTTAAGTTTCAAAACCTACATCAAAATTTATTTCAGGTGCTAATGTTCTCAACATAATCAAAGTAGTATCCATAGCCCCCTTGGGAATTGTAGAGTCTCTTTCCATATACCTCGGGCTGAAGATAGTCACTTCCCCCGGACTAATCTTTTTGAGATAGTCTGCTACTGTTGGCCACCCAGTCTTTGGATCTCCATTCATGCCAGTAGGAACAATATATCTTTGTCCAGCAACCCCATTTTCATTAAGTGATTCTCTCAATCTTTCAACCAATTCTTTTTCCTGAAAAATCAACATAGGGTCTTCTATCCTCAAAACTTTTTCTGCAATGTCCTGAGTTGAAAAACCTCTTGCTCCTTCCACCACATTAGTACCTAGCTGTGTTGGGATGGGTTGCAATGCGACATAAGCGCGATCAGATCCAACTAGAGTGTCGTAAGGAGTTCGCACAGCCGCAGACCTTAACCTGACCTGCTGGATTTGCATTTCCATCTTATTTCCTCTTCAAATATTTTTTCATGGACTCAAAAATCTTTAAGTTAGCTGTTTTATTATCTTCTTTTTTGCTTCCAGGAAATTGTCGTTGCCAAATAGCACGTTCTGGATGAGGCATCATAGCCATAACATTACCTTCCTTGTTGGATAAAGCTGCTATGTTACACATAGAACCATTAGGATTTACTGGAAATTTATTTTCTATCTTTCCAGATCCTGTGCAATACTTGAAAGCTATCTGACCATTCCTTTCTAATTTTTCTACCAGCGATTTCTCTTTTGTGATAAATCTTCCTTCTCCATGCGCAATAGGAACATACAAAACTTCATTTTTAGAGAATAATTTTGTGAAAGCATTTTTTCCACTGGACTTCATGTTAACCCATACGTTATAGTAACCCTTTACAAACGGATTAATGTTCGGGGCTAAAGCAAATTCCACCTTATCTTGTGTGTTGGGAACCATTCCAGTCTCAATAAGAACTTGAGCACCATTACAAATTCCTAAAACCGGCTTTCCCTTTTTTGCTTCCTCTTTTATGAGATTCATGACCGGGTCCTTTGCAGCTATTATCCCTGCTCTAACACGATCCTCATAAGCCCAGCCTCCGGGAATGACATAACCATCGAACTTCCTTAGATCTTGCTGAGTGTTCCATCTAAGAATCTTGCCATTCATTCCGGCAGCTTTAACAGCTTCCAATGTTTCAATTTCGCAATTGTTTCCAGGAAAGTAAACAACCGCAATATTTTTTTTGTCCATGTTATTCTAGTACTTTCGCAAACCCAGTAGTCCAGGCTTCTTTCATCTTATTTATTTTTATATCAACCAACTTCTTCCCATTATTTATGATTTTTAATGAATCGCTCTTTGATGTTTCTCCTAATTCATGTGCAATCAATTGGTATTTGGCAAACAATTTTTGCACTTTCTCAACATTCTTTTTTTCCAGTTCAACCACAAAACCAGCGCTCTCTGAAAACAAGATCTTATCATCTCTTAAATGAGGATAGTTAAAGTTTATTTCCATTCCAATTGTACCATCTGCACTCCCCCCAAGCATCATTTCAGCAAGACAAGTTGCTAGGCCACCATCACTTATGTCGTGGCAGGATAACAATAATCTTTGATCAATACTTTCTATGATTCCATAAATCATGCCTTTGTGCTCATCAAAATCTACACCAGGAACATTTTTCCCAAGCTCTTTGTGAAGGTCATAATAGATACTTCCTCCAAGCTCATCTTTTCTGTTACCAATCATAAGCAGAACACTATCACTTGTCTTTAATTTCATGTCTATTGCTTTTGAATAATCTTTCATGATTCCCAAACAAGCTATAACCGGGCTTGGAGCTACTGCCTTCCCGTTGCTGCTCTCATTGTAAAAACTAACATTGCCAGAAATAATAGGGACAGGATTCTTAGTCTTAAAATAAGAAATCTGTTCAGCTGCATCTTTAATGCCTCTGACCGCTTCCTTAAAATCATAGAACTGTTCAGGTTTTTCCGGATTTCCAAAGTTCAAGCAGTCAGTTAAAGCTGAAGGAATTGCTCCAACGGCTGCAACATTTCTCATTGCTTCTGCAGTAGCGTTAGCAGCACCAAGATACGGATCAATCATACCATACCTAGGATTATTATCCACAGATAATGCTACCCCATACTTTCCAACTACTCTTATCAAGCCAGCATCTGCCTGGCCAGACTCAATGATAGAATTTCCTTGCACGTTCTTATCATAGTGATTGTAACATTTGGCTTTAGAAGCAACATTTGGATGAGATAAAACTTTTAGGAAAGTTTCATTATAACTTTTTCGTTCCTTAATATTTGGTTCTGAAAAATTCCTTTTAGGTTTTTTTGCTTTTCTTTCATATCTTATGCCGGAAGTTATGACATCTACAGCAGCATTGCAAACAATCTTTCCTTTATGCCTTACCAAATAATCTTTTTTCTTGGTAACTTTACCAACAACAACCGCTTTTGCATTCTCTGCCACACTTCCCAAATCAAATTTTTCATTGTAAATTTCAAGAATTTTTTTTGTAAAGCTCTTTGGAGAGATCCACGTAAACCGTTCTTGTGTTTCCGAACAAGCTATAATGAAAGAAGGAATGTCCATGGAAACATTTACCTTGTCCAGATCTATTTCTGCTCCATATCCTGCATCTGCACACAGTTCAGAGGAAGCGCACATGATTCCACCAGCACCCATGTCCTTGAATCCTAATTTTACCTTTTTCTTTCTTGCTTCCCTAAAAACCTCATAGGTTGCTCTAATAATCATATTTTTTAGGAATGGGTCTGGAACCTGAACAGCACTCTTGTTGCTTTCCTTTGTATCCTCATCCAAGATCAAAGAAGCAAAAGCAGCCCCGCCAAAACCAGAATTATCGGTTGGCTTACCAACCACGATGATATCATAACCCTCAGAGTTCTTAGGAGCATAACTATGCAAGATATCCTTTTCCTTTACCATGCCCAGACAAACAACATTAACCAAACAATTATCATCAAAACTATCATCAAAATAAATGTCTCCAGCTATGTTAGGAATTCCTACTGCGTTACTATAACCTGCAATTCCATTGATAACTTCATTGGCAACATACTTGACGTGATCTTTATTCTTACCATTAGGATTACCGAACCTTAAAGGGTCTGCTGTTGCTAAAATTCTGGAGCCCATACACAATATATCTCTGATGATACCTCCAATACCGGTTGCAGCACCTTCGTACGGAACAACTTGAGAAGGATGATTGTGTGATTCGTGGCTCATAACTATACCGTACTTCTCTCCTTTGTGCATTCCTAATTCTATTATTCCTGAATCTTCTACAGGACCCAAGATGACGTTGGGGGCTTTAGTTGGCAAAGTTTTTAGGATAGGTCTGGAACTTTTATAGCTAGAATGTTCTGACCACTGGATATTAAATATGTGAAGTTCTGTTATAGTTGGGTTTCTCCCTATTAGCTTTACAATCTTTCTGGCTTCTTCTACTTTCAAAGAAATAGCATTCTTCTGCATAAACTTCTTTAAAGCAGCATCTGACATGCTAGAAACATAAACTAAATCGACATCAACCTTCCCCATCTTACAAAAAAAGAATAAGTATCTGTTTTAAAAACATTTTGAAAAAAACATGAGATAGATTGGATGGAACTGTATAGTAAAAATGGTTTTTGTAACCTTTGTTCAAAAACAGTTTTTTAATTAATAGACTATATAGACTATATAGATTTCTTCTAAAAAACGAAAGCTTTAAATATCAGCATACAAATAGGTATATTACAGATTTAATTAGATGTTCAATGACCAATGTTGATTTACCCAACAGTCAAGGAAGAATTCTAAGATTGAACGATGTTATGGAATCTGATTTGCATAGAGATTTTATTTCCGGAATAGAAGATTTTATTGTTTCAGGTCAACATTTGTATGAAATTGTACTCAAAGAAGTAATCGAAGAAGCAGCAGGAACAATTCTCGGAACAAAAAATTATAGGAGTTTAGAAGATAAATGTGAAACTATCCTAGAAGGGATTAAAGATAGTAAAATCTTTAGTGAGAATGATAGATTTAATGCATGTAGAGACGGTATCAATTACATTCTAATGAATTACGCTAATCATCTGTTAGAACAATCACAACCTAATCAGGATTTGACATCAGCAACAGTTCTAGGTGATTCCACTACCAAACCACCATATACTCCTACAAAAAAACAAGCAGCATGAAAGTATCAAAAATAGATCAAAGTCACTAAAATGACAACAAACAATTAAGAGGTGAATAAATGGAAAAAGAAATGGGATCTACCCCTGTGGATATTGAAGCTTTGATGGGTATGGATAAAAAAACAGGAATATCCGGAGTTGTTGGGACAATTAACATAACATTGCCAGGACTTGTGAAAAACTATTCTTTAGAAGGAGGAGACGAAAACAACGAACACCCAATAAATGGTCCACACCCAACTGACATAAACCCATACACATTAGGTGCAATGTTATATTTCCTAGAAGCAAAGAAAGAGCAAAAACCAGCTCCTACACCAGTTCCTATTGGAGAAAACAACGAACACCCAATAAATGGTCCACACCCAACTGATATTTATCAATAAAAATTATTTTTAAAAATAGGCAAAAATGGCAGAGCTGATACCTGAAGGAGTTGATATTTCAAAATTTGTTGCGAAAGCAGGAGAGCACACTGAAGACATTGGAAGTAGACTTCTTAGACAAGAATTTGGTGACATGTTAAAAAGAGTAGAATCTGACCTTAGAGGATTAAATGGTCCGTATGTATCACCTCAAGAATTGGTTGCAGCAGTATCATCAGTTACCTCAAGCTATGGTTTAAAACATCCCATACACATAGCATTTGAAAATGCCGCTCAAGATGTACTGGGAGAAAATTAGGAATCCTATAAAAGAGCAGCCTAAACTACTTCACCAACCAAGTAAATAGAACCAGCAATTAGTATTAAGTCTTCTTTTTTTGATATTTTTTTAGCTTTCTTTATTGATTCTTTTGAGTTTTCAATTATAATCGCTTTAGGAAAATGTTTCTTTGCATCTATTGCTGTTAACGCTCTTTCGTTATTGGCTTGAGTCAAGATTATCTTTGCTTTATGCTTTTTTATTATCTTAGAAATTTCATTTACATCTTTATCTTTAGAAAAACCCAAGACTAAAATCAATTTTTTATATTTCATATTCTTAATTTCATCAAATAACAATCTGAATGCCGATGGGTTGTGAGCAGAATCAATAATCATATTTTTTTTAAATTCAAATCTTGCAGGCCATTTGACTTTTCTTAAACCAGTTTTTACTATTTTTTCATTTATCTTTATGTTTTTATTTAAGTCTAAAACATCCAAGGCTGTTATTGCTATGGCTGCACTCATTAGTTGAAATTCTCCCCTAAGATTTGACTTTAAATTCTGGTAATTAGAAAAATCAAATTTGTAAGTATTACTTTTCTTATCATAACTTTTATTGATAAATTTTTCATTAACCCGATATAAAATTGAATTATTCTTTTTAGTAATTTTTTTGATTGTCCTTAAGGCTTGTCCGGTTGTTGCTGTTATAACCGGAATTCTTTCTTTAATAATCCCAGCTTTTTCATACGCTATTTTTTCTATTGTTTTTCCAAGAAATTGGGTGTGTTCCTTGCTTACGTTAGTTATTATAGATGCTAAAGGAGTTATCACATTAGTAGCATCTAAACGTCCACCCATTCCAGTCTCTAAAACCACAAAATCTACTTTTTGATCTTTAAAATATAGGTAAGCCATAGCAGTAGTTATCTCAAAAAAACTTTGTTCCGTTACATACTTCTTTACTTTCAGATAATATTTAGCAATATCTTTATTTGAGATCAGTTTGTTGTTTATCCTAATCCTTTCGTTAAACTTTTTTAGATGAGGAGAAGTGTACATACCCACACGATAACCAGCTTCTCCTAAGATAGAAGACATCATAGCACAAACAGAACCTTTTCCGTTAGAACCAGCAACGTGAATGCACCTTAACTTCTTTTCAGGATTCTTTAGTTTCTTAAGAAGCTGATTTATGTTCTTCAATCCTAACTTAAACTTCCATTCTGGTCTAGAATATAATTCTTCTAAGATTCTATTAAGATTCATAAAAAAAAGAAAAAAAATAATGGAATTATAAATGTATTGTTGAAAGTACAAAGCTTTTTATAACCCTAAACCTTAAACAGGCTGTAGGGGGTGAGAATGCAAAAGTCTTATCTTGTTGTTCTTCTTGTAATTATTTCTTTAGTTTCATTTGTGCAAGCACAATGTACACAACCTGTTGCCAGGAATTGTAATGGTGAATGTTCACACTTACAAAGCTATCCCACCTATGAAAAAGAATCTTGCATAACTGCTTGCGTTGCTGAAAACCAGCAGGAATGGAGTGATTATTATGCTTGTCAAGATTCACAACCTGAACCAGAACCAATACCAGTTGTCTATGATGACGAAGAGGAAGAAGACCCGTGCGAAGATATAGAATGTGATGATTATTGTTCTGGAACTAATTATTACTACGATGGAACATGTGATTATGGGGAATGTGAGTATAGAACAGAAAAAAATTCTGAAGATTGTGGTTATGAAGATTTGTGTGCAAACTTGAAATGTGAAGATCGATGTGAAGGTACGACTCTTTATTATGGAGGTTATTGCTCAGAAGGAGCCTGTAATTTTGGAGTAGAAGAAAATTCCTACGATTGCGGTTACGAAGAAGATGTTATAGATGAAAAAATATATGACCTCTCAGATGAAAAACTAAGGGAAATGCTTGTTCTATACTCGCAATATACCTACTATGCGTTGATTGAAGAAGATGAAAAAGCTGCAAGGCTTTACTTTACCA
>JADHVG010000033.1 GCA_016784105.1 Candidatus Woesearchaeota archaeon | reverse complement strand
AATTGATGGAGACCGAATAATAACTAGGGCAGATATCCGAACAGTAGAGGGTGATAGGATCAGAGTTAGAACTGATGAAAGAGATGGAGAGTTAAAAGAACGGATTGAAGTAAGAACTGCCGAGGGAGTTAGAATAGAAAAAAGAGAAGAAATAAAGGAAAGATTTGGAGATATGAGGATAGAGCTAAGAGAAAGACTTTTGGCTTTGGATCCAGAGAAAGCTAAAAGATTGGAAGGAATTAGCAAAGTAAAACTAGAAAAGATAGCTTCTTTGAGTGATGAAGATTTTGAGAAGATTTCAAAGCTTTCAAGAGCAAAACAAAAAGAACTTGCCGGATTGGATAAAGTAAAAATTGAATCAAGGCTCAAAGGAATCAAGGTAAAGACGGTTAGATCTGCCGAAGACCTAAAAGAACGTGTTCTTTCTAAGCAGAGAGTTGACGTTGCAAGGGAAAAGTTTGAAGCTGCTAGAGATAAGTATGATGAAGCAAGGGAAAGATATTCTGATGCAAGGGAGAAGTATCTCGCTGCTAAAGAAGAAGGCGATGAGGAAGCTACTTTAGAACATGCTAAAGAGGTTCTTCTTAGATCTGCTGACTCAATAGTTTCACATCTTGAAAAGATTAAGTCAAGAACAGAAGAAAATGAACATCTAAGCGAAGAAAAAGCATCTGATATTATGGGAAGGATAGATGCACAGATAGCAAAGATATCAGAGATAAAATCTCAAATTGAGGAAGCAGAAACTAAAGAAGAGATAAGGGCTGCCGCTAAAGCTCTGAACACTAAGTGGAAAGATACTAAGGACAAGGCAAATGCTTTTGCTGAACGTGTCGTTACTGCTAGAGTTGAAGGGGTTGTTCATCAGGTAGAAGTTCTTGAGAAGAAGCTCGAGAGTGCTTTGTCAAGGATGGAAGATGCTGGAATAGAGGCTGAAGTTGAAGATAAAGTTTCTGAATTCGGTGATCTTGTTGCATCTGCCAAAGAGTCTTTTGAATCTGCACAAGAAAAGTTGGATTTAGCTTTAGAAGCAGAAACCCAAGAAGACACAAAAGCTCTTGTTGAAGAAGGAAAAGAAATGATTAAGGATGCGAAGGAATCTGTTAAGGAAGCGCACGACAGACTTAAGGAAATCCTCAAAAAGGTAAGGGAAGCTGGAAAAGAGTTAGAAATAGATGACGACGAAGAGATTGAAGTAGAGGAAGAAGATGAGTCTGAAAACGACGAAGAGGAGTAATCCTCTAATTTTTTCTTTTTTTCTTTTTTTATCATAAGATTTAAATAATACCTTCAGTAAAATGAAGTTAATAATCAAAAGAGGTACAAAACAATGATTAAGAAAATAACAATTGCTTTTTTAGCAATATTAGCTTTATTTATGTTTCTAGGATGTTCTTCTCAACCAGCACCCGAACAAGATTCTGGGGCAACGGAAGTCATTACCGAGACTCCTGCAGAAACTCCTGTTGAAGAAGTAGCTGAAGAAATTTCTGAAGTAGATACAACAGAAGAAGAATTGGATACTTCAGAACTTAATGATCTTGATTCTGTTTTGTCAGACATAGAGAATATATAGTTTATTTTTTATATTACTTCTTTTTCTTTTTTATTTATGATAACTTTAGATGGTTCTCATGCAGAAGGCGGAGGTTCCATAGTCCGTGTTGCTTTAGCTTTATCAACCTTAACACAAAAAGCGTTCACGATAAACAATATCCGAGCGAATAGACCAAATCCCGGACTCAAGAATCAGCATCTATTCTGCATAAAAGCTTTGGAAAAATTATGCAATGCAGATACTTCTAATGCAGAGTTAGGTTCTACAAGTTTGAAATTTGTTCCAGGAAAATTCCAAGGAAAAAATATTGAAATTGATATTGGGACTGCCGGTTCTATACCTTTATTTTTACAATCTGTTTTATTACCTTCGATTTTTTCAAATAAATCTTTTAGCATGAGCATAACTGGAGGAACCGATGTCAAGTGGGCTCCCCAAATAGATTATTTTATGGAAGTTTTTTTGCCACAAATTAAGAGATTTGCAGATGTTGAATGTAAACTTGTTAAGCGAGGATATTACCCTAAAGGGGAGGGGAAGGTCGAAATTAAAGTAAAACCTAAATTTAAGATTTCTAGTTCTTCAAATTTTAATGAATTATCTCAAGAAATCAATAAGAATTTGCAAAAAATAGATTTAGTAGAGCAAGAAACCTTAATCCAGATAAAAGGAGTTTCTCATGCGTCTTCAGAGCTTCAAGGTTCCGGTGTTGCAGAACGACAAGCTAAAGCCGCAGAAATCTCATTAAAAAATTATGAGGTTCCAATAAACATCCGATCAGAATATTGGAAAACTGATTCAATTGGTTCTGGAATCACTTTGTGGGCAATTTTTTCAAAAGATTCTGGTGAGATTGATGTATTTAATCCTATCCGGATTGGAGCAAGTTCTCTGGGGAATAAGGGAAAAGTATCTGAGTCAGTTGGTGAGGAAGCAGCAAAGAATCTAATGAAAGAAATTAGTAGTGAGGCTCCTTTAGATAACTATCTCGCAGATCAATTATTGAAGTATCTAACAGTATTACCTGGAAGTAAAATAAGAACTTCTTCCATAACCGGACATACTAAATCTAACCTCTATGTTATAGAAAAATTCCTTGGAAATTGTGTTATTGTTGATGAAAAAGAGAATATTATTTCTTCTTTTAAACAATAAGCTTTATAAATGAAACCCGTATCCTTTTGAAGATGGTAGAAGCAGAAAAATCAGAAGATTCAGTAGTGTTTAAGTGTCCAAAGTGCAATGAACAGGAAATTTCAAGAACAAAGCACGAGAGGGCTATAGCAACAAAATACGTTTGTCCTGGATGCGGATTTGAAGGTCCTAACTAAAATGGCACAGGTAGTAGCAACAATAAAGATAATGCCAGAATCACCAGATGTAGATTTAGATGCTTTAGAAATCAAGGCTAAAGAAAAAATAGCTGCTTTCGCTGGTAATGATGAGACTAAATCTGAACAGGAGCCAATAGCTTTTGGTCTTAAAGCTCTTAAAATTACTTTTGTTATGGATGAATCTCAAGGTTCTCCTGATGCTCTAGAAGAAGATATCAAGACTTTAGAAGGAATTAATTCTGTTGAGACTATTGATGTCAGAAGAGCAATTGGTTAAAATAATTTTACAAATTTTTTATATTCTATGTTTGTTCTTATTCCTGTTCCAGTAAAATGTGTTCCTGAAGCTTTGTAACCTTTTTTCTTCAGTTTTTTTATCAGGTCTTCTTTTTTTATCAGATCCTTAATTTTTCTTTCTTTTGCAACTTTATGGAGGTCATAAAATCCTGCAGTATCAATTTGGGATTCTTCTCTTATGGCTTTTAGAAACTTAAATAATTCCTTATTGTTTTTTGTTGACAATTTATGCATTTTTTCCGCTAATTTTTGATCCCATAAATTACCCAACCATAATGGTCCTGAGTCCTTAAACATTCCATGTTTCTTAACAAGCTTGTCACATTCTTTTTTCCCTTTAACACATTTAAAGAAAATTCTAAAATAATGGTCTTTATAGTATGGAAACACGGGAATTAACGCTTTATCGTACTGCATGCCTATCAATTGTACCTTTCTTATCAAGATTCTTATTCCAGTTTCGTGCATCATGTAATCTAATTTTGAAGAACTCCAGTATTTTCTTTTTGTGACGGCTGGATAGGTTCCACTCAAAGCTGCAGTATCGGTGTTCGTTACTGCAAGTACTCCCTCCCTGGAGATTCTTTTTATTGCAGAATCTAAGAACATATCTGAACTTCCAAAAGGATCCACATCTATGTAATCAAAACCTTTTGAGTTGAGAAGAAATAAATTGGCATCTTCACTATAGAGCTTTATTTTAGAATTACTCTCCTTATTATTTTTTATCAATGAAAATTTCTTTATTTTGTTTAATTGAAAATTGTTTTTTATTGAATTTATTGCTTTTTTATCATAATCGTTAAAGCTTATCGTTTTTATTTTTCCTTTTTCTAGTTCTTTTAGAAATCTTATCCCTCTGATTCCTGATGCGGCTAGGGGCAAAGCTATCTGCATATTTTTGTTTTCTATAGAGTTCAGAATTAAGATAGAAATACTTCTATTCATTTCCATCAATGGATTATAAAATACTTCCATTTCTTTGGAGATTTTGGAAGTTTTCTCTATTCTGATTATTGCGTTTCCTTCTTCTACTAATTCATACATAGAAATTTAGAAATAAATCAAGAATAAAAAAGTATTGTTAAACTACGATAATCGGTCTATGTTTTACGGTTCTATAATCATCGTTGCTTGCGGTGATTCTTGCCCAGTATTCTCCAGAAGGAATATCGGATGGGACATCCCACATAACAATTTTTCCATCTCGGTCTCTGTTACTTAGATCAAATTCTGATGTTTTGAACCTTAATCCTAGTTCATAAATAACTACGCTTATTGAAAGATCATCTTGGGTTCTTCCTAAATCATTTTTTGCATTTACATGCATGAAATAAAACTCATTATTAGAAACTGGGTCTATTCCCCTTATCATTCCCAAAAGCCCAAACACCAAGAAAATTGTTATGAAAATTTTCGAATTATTCATTAAATCACCTTTCACTATTCTGAAATAGTTATTTGGTATTTAAAGATTTCTGTAAGTTTTTACAAAATCACTTTTCAGATCTTCCACCGATTATGAAAATAAAGGGAAGCAAATAATTTCATTTCTACAAACCTTTAAAAAACTGGTTCTGTTCCTTTTTGTTATGAAAACTCGTCAGCCTATCGTCACGTTTGTAGGTCATATTGATCATGGAAAGACTTCTTTGCAGGATTATATTAGGGAGAGCGCTGTCACGGAAGGAGAAGCAGGTAAGATAACTCAGCACATCGGTAGTTCTATAATCCCTCTTGAGACAATAAAGAAGTTGTGCGGTAATCTTTTAGATTCATTAAAGTTAGATTTAACTCTTCCTGGACTTTTGTTTATTGACACCCCAGGACATGCAGCCTTCAATAATTTAAGAAAAAGGGGCGGAAACCTAGCAGACATAGCCATCCTTGTTATAAACATTAATGAGGGGGTTATGCCTCAAACGATCGAATGCATCAACATTCTAAAGCAGTACAAGACTCCGTTTATTATCACTCTTAACAAGATTGATTTAATTCAGGGATGGCAGAAAAAAGATACAACTTTGCTTCAAAACATTTCTTCTCAGTCAGAATTTGTTCAGAAACAGATTGAGACTAAGTTATATGAGATAGTTGGGAAGCTTTCAGAAAATGGACTTAATGCGGAGCGTTTTGATCGTGTTTCAGACTATACTCAGCAAGTTGCCATGGTCCCTACTTCCGCGCACACTGGAGAAGGTATTCCTGAACTTTTGATGGTTCTTACTGGACTTGCTCAGAAATTTTTGGAAAGTTGTTTAGAGTGTGATTCTGAAGGAAATGCAAAAGGAACCATTTTAGAAGTTAGGGAAGAGAAGGGTATTGGAAAAACTTTGGATGTTATAGTTTTTGATGGTACTCTTAAGCAGAATGATATTTTGATTATTGGAACTTTGACAGAGCCAATTGTTACTAAGGTTCGTGCTCTTCTTGAACCAGCTGTTCTGAGTGACATGCGAGATAAAAAGTCTAAGTTCCAGAATGTTAAGGAAGTTGTGGCGGCTGCTGGTGTGAAGATAGCTGCTCCGAATATTGATGAAGTTATCTCTGGGATGCCAATAATGTCTTGTCCCAAGAAAGATATAGATTCTGTTAAAAATCAGATTCAAAAAGAGGTCGATGAGGTCATTATTGAGACGGATAATCAGGGTATTGTGATAAAGGCAGACACGTTAGGAAGTTTAGAAGCATTAGAGAAGCTTCTTAGGGAAAGCAATATCACAATAAAGAAAGCATCAATTGGAAATATTTCTAAGAAAGATGTTGGTGATGCTAAAGCCAGTTATGAATCTGATCCTTTGAATTGTGCAATTCTGGGTTTCAATGTTTCTTTGATTCAAGATGTCTCTGTTCCGGATAATGTTCAGGTTCTTACTAATAATGTGATATACAAGTTAATAGAAGACTTTGAAAAATGGAAAGAAAAAGAGAAGAAAAAAAGGGAAAGCAACGAACTTGATTTTTTGGTTAGACCTTGTAAGATACAATTATTGAAAGGTTATGTTTTCAGGCAGAACAATCCCGCAGTTGTTGGAACAGAAATAATTTCTGGAACCTTAAAGACTGGAACTCCCTTGATGAAAGATGATGGAATATCTATAACTGAAGCTAAGAGCATTCAGGATAAGCAGGAAAGTGCAGATAAAGCCGAAAAGGGAAAACAGGTTGCTGTTTCCTTGCCCAAGGTGACTATTGGCCGTCAGATTGGGGAAGGAGATGTTCTTTATTCAGCAATTCCTGAGGAACATTTCAGAAAGATGAAAGACCTTAAGCAAAATCTTTCTGATGAAGAAAAAGATATTCTTAAAGAAATAGCAAAGATAATGCGTTCTAAGAATCCAGTTTGGGGAGTATGATGTTAAACTTAAAAGTTTTAAATAAAAAAGAAGTGAAAGAAATTCTTTCTCTTATCGAAAAGCAGTGGAATGTTAAATTAGATTTAGAACTTGCTTTTCTTAAGAATAATAAGGGAAAGGTGTTTTTGATGAATGGGGATGTTTCTAAGATAGATTTTTCTAAGTTGAGGATTAATGGAATGGGTATGTATTTTTGTGAGTTGGATTATGGTATTAGATTGAGTATTGAAGGTTCTCAATTGATAGGCCCTAAAGCAACAAAAAATATTTTGGAGATATCAAAAGAAGAAGCTTCTAAGTGGTTGATGGGAGAAGATATAGAAACAACGGAAGAATTTTCTGGTTTTGTTATCATAAAATCTGGAAATGATTTTTTAGGAACAGGAAAATCAACCAAAGGAAAAATACTCAATTATGTGAGTAAGGATAGGCGGGTTAGCGCTAAGATTTAGATTCGTACTTTTTATATTCTATTCCAAGAGCATCCCAAAGTTTTGTTGTTGGAGCTATGTTTGTTGCGCACTTCACGGAACCATGGTTTCTCATAGGCAGAACATCTATATCTTTATCAGTTTTAATTAATGTTACTCCTGTTTCTTGGATAGGATTGTCGTATCTGTTAGCTATAACAAAAACAGTTCCTTCTTTGACTAAACTAAAAAAATTATTTCTAAGATACGGTGAGACTTCTCCGTCTTCTGAAGGATTTATATTCAAGTTTAATCTGTTTTCTGCTGCAGTTTTTTCAAATAAATCTATATTTTGTTCATAATGAGGTCCTTCTACAAACAGCCTTCTTATTTCCGGAATATAACCTACGGTAAGGTCCAAATGCTTAGGTAAAATTGAGTTTCCGAATTCCCCAAAAATTCTTTCAGAATAAGGTGGAACAAAAACAATATCTGTTTCTCCAAAGAAACTTTTGAAATGTTCATTGTTTTCTAAATGTTTTTGCAATTCTTTTTTTATGTCTTCTGAAACTAAAACAAAATTATCTCCAAAAATGTAGTTTCCGCCATGTCCGAGTTTTCCAAAATCTTGTTCTGCTATTACTAATCCATTGTTTTGTACATAAGAATCATTAGGCCAGTTTTCAGGAGTAGAATAAACTTCAAGACCAGTTTGCAATAAAGCTTCACCTATACTTCTCCTTTCTGCTTCTTGAGAGGGAACATTATTAAGCCCAAAAATCAGGTTAGGGGCAGATTCTTCATAGATTATCCTTTCCAATCCATCTTCTCTTATTATTTTTATTTCTGGCATTTTAAATAATCAGATATCTACGTCCACGCTTTTTTCTGGAAACATTAAGTTAGTTGTAGGAGTATAAGTATCCACCAAATCTCGCATTCCTTTACGTATTCTTGATTTATCTTTGTGTTTGCTGTGGTGGGCCGAATGATTTTGATCTATTTCAGCATTGTGGTAATCTTGAGAAATCTGAAACTGGAATTCTAGTGGCCAACTACCTGCTGGAGAAATTAATCTAGTTATGAGATTAAAACTACGAAATCCATTTTTTTTAGCTTTGGCAAAATAATTTTCAGAATCGATTTCTTGAAGTTCAAATCTTCCAACTCTACCAAAACCAGAAAATTCTGCTATCATTTCAGACACGTCACTTTCTGAACCTCTATATCTAAAAGCTATAATGTCTGCATTTTGTTTTTTTGGTCCGTTTATTTTTCCTTTATTTTGAGCTAATTTAACACTTGATTTTAAACCCATTTTATGTTTTTGTCGGTAACTAACAGAAGGTATGGCTCTTTTTTTAGCCTCATTCCATCTAAGAAAATCCACTCTCCTGGTTCCCACATACCCATTTGTTTCGATTATATCTGCTGTTAAGAGTTCTAAATTTAGTTTTCCACCGGAACCATATGTATCGAATAAATTGTCTCTATCAAAGAAAAAAACATAAGAACTTCCAACTTCAAATTTCCTACATCCATCAGCTGTAAGGAGTTCCCTATTAGCTTCTATATATCCTGCAGCACTTTCAAATGTGATGCGGTCATCTATGGTGCCGTGGGTTCCACTTCCTTTAAACAAAGGCCAGGGATTTGTTCCCAAATCACTTGGGAAGATTGTTCCAGGATAGAGTAATTTATTATTTTCATCATAGAGATTTCCTTTAGTTAAAACAACAGCGTTAACAGAGTCTCCAAGCATTTTTTTTGTTACGTCTTGAGCAAAATGGGGGACCTGTCTATCAAATTGGAGCATATTTTCTAAGAAAGCCTGTTGTGCTCCATATACCTCTTCTACTGAGATCCCAGAATTTTCTGCCGGGACTCCATTAAGTATGTTTAGTCTAATCCGATCTACAACATCTGAGGTAGGATGCCCTTTAGGGAAAAAAAGGCCTAGGTAACTTACCTCTCCAGCTTCACTAAGTTTAGTGTATTTTCCTTTTTTCATAAAGGAAGTCAGCACATTTCCATTTATAAACTTTTCTATATTTATTACTAAGAAGTAGTATTAAAACATGAGACTGGCAGCACTACTTCTAAGATTACTTGTAGTTTTCCCAAAAGCTCCCTTAATCTTTTCTAATAGATTACCGTTAGAATACTGTTTTAATAACAGATTATACCCTGCCAACAGATTTTCTGCTTCAGGACCTTCAATAATCGCTCCAGAACCTCTAACTGCATAGGCATTGGGATCTTTTCTCAGCATGTCTATGGAATGTTTCATAAATTTTTCTCCAAATGTTTCATTTAATCCAGCAAACTGAGTTGCAACCCAAGCTTTACTATTGTCGAAAGAACTATCTATATGCATTCCAACTCCCACTGCATCAGCAATAGTCCTGTAGATTAATTGACTTTTGAAGAACTCGAGTTGACGCGCTTCATTTTTTCCCTTAAGTGTACTGTTATACTTTCCACTTTCTTGGTGGTATCCTTCTTCAGCAGATAAGTATATGCTTCCCTTAAGACTTAATCTTGCTAGATCCGTGAAATTATCTGATTTTGGGGTTCTTATGTTATCTGAGCTATCTCCTTTTTTTGCTCCTCTTAGTTCACTTCCGTCCAAAGCAGTAACTCCTCTTGCTTCTCTATGTCTGTCAAAACGGGCGATTCTCCAGGCATAGAATCTATAGGACGCTTCTTTTGCAGCATGATACGCAACAGAACCATCATCATCAAAAAAATGATACTCGCCAACTTCTGCGTTACTCTGGATTGATTTTGCGAGATCATCAATTTTTTTAACAGCATCTTCTTTAAGTTCTGTTTCAGAAAAGAAGTTCCCTCTTGCTAGTTCTAAAGCATTTGACCATTTTTGAACAAGATCTCTGACGTATAGTTTATCTTCATCTGGGATGTCTGTTCTGTCTAATGCAACTAGGAAATTATGGTATTCGTAGTCAACTCTTTCAAGTGCAGCTTCCTGTGCTATGTTTGAGTTTGAAATCAGGAGGTGCCTGACAGAATCCATATCTTGAATAACATCATCTATTCTTATTTCTTCACCAAGCTTATCTCTGGTGGCAGCACCTTCTTTTCTTGCAGCTTTAATAATCTGGTTATTATAATCAGTCATAAAATTTCCTGCAATTTCAAAATCCCCTCCAAAAATTAAACCATCCCATAAGTTTATGATTCTAGCCCCAGGCAAGGTTTTTCCAATATTTTCTCCATTATCATGTATGGCTAGGACCGTGTTGGTAGCATCGGAATTGTAGTATTCCATACTCTCCCAGACTCTATCTCGGATCATGGGATCAACTACATGTCTTGCATATGAATGGTTAGATTCTCTTCGGTGAGTAAAGAAAGTAGCGATGGTAAAATATATTCTGTCAACCAAATCCTCTCCAGCTTCAGTGATTATCTGATTTATCGAGGGGATTCCTGCAGATTGAACTAGTTCTGAAAGCTCTGATACAGGTTTTGTTTTATTTCCGTTTAAGTCTGGCATTTTTACATACTCTAATCTAACAATGTTCTCCCCATTTACTAGAAATCACCCCTTTTGGTTAACTATAGTTAATCTTTTTGCTTTATAAAGCTTTCTATGGTTTTGTTACATTCTCGACGGGAGTGTGTAGGGAAATAATTTAAGCTTTTGCTATATAGAATCTATAGATTCACTCAAGAATTACTTTAATTTTTAAATCTGGATTTTTGAGTTCTTTTATTAGGTTTTTATTCAGGTCTTTAGCTCCTTTATCTGCTTTAACAACAAGAGTTCTTCCAGAAACAAAATCACTTTTCCTTATAACAATCTCTTCTGAATCATCAAAATTGACATTTAGAAATCCATTTATTTCATCAACATAATTATTTATTTTTATTATAACTTTTATTGGAATTCTATTTTCATTATTTTTTATTTTCCGTGGTATAAACTCTTTTATTCTTTCCAAAGAAAAATCTGCTTTAACTCCTACAATACACTCCCCACTTAAAGTAACATTTAGATCTTTGGTAAATTCCAAAGTATTCTTGTGTTTAGAAGTTATGTTCTCATGACCGCAACAAAAAAATTCGTATTTCATTCAGTTCTCGGATTTTAAAATGTTAAGTTTTTTGTCATGATAATCTCTCTCCACAATCATTTAAAAGATTATCTAAGAACCCGTTGAAATATTTTTACATTAAAATTTCCCCCTTAAATCTGGAAGATTCCACATCAATTTTAGGGGGTTCATATTAAGAACCTGATTGAGTTGAGTTGTACAAACGTTATAACACCCTTCACAATTTTTTATGGATTTTTTTAAGCTTTCAGGTTTTTCAGAATTAAGAATACTTTTCAAACCTTTTTTTGACAAATTTCCCATTTTGTTGAATGTTAATAGGCAAGGACTCACATCTCCGTTTGGAAGAATGCTGATTTTTGACCTGCCACCATCACAATAAAGTTTCCCAAGTTCAAGAGAAGGTTTTCCAGAAATGAAATCATCCGTGTTTCCAGTTTTTTTATTCATATTTAGATTCTTCCAAGAACTGTCTATGTTTTTTGAGTGGTAGATTCCGTTACTTGTAGAGTGTGGGATGAATGTAACCCCCTCACATTTGTCTTTAAAAAATTCTTGTACTGCTTCCATCTCTTTTTCGTTGTCTTTTTGAACTACAAAATTTAGCATAATTTTTGATTTATTTCTTTTGTTGAATGAATTCAAGTACTCTATACCTCTCAGGGTTTTTTCAAAATTTCCTTTTCCTCTGATAAGATCATGAGTTTCTTTTAAGCCATCTACTGAGATTCTGACACAATCAAAACTTTCCACAACTTTTTTTGCTCTTTCTTCTGTTAGAAATGTCCCGTTTGTAGTAAGAATAGAATACATTCCCTTACTTTTTATTCTCTTTCCAAATTCTTCTGTGTTTTTGTCAAGCATAGGTTCTCCACCTATCACCGAAACTATAGGAGTTCCAACTTTGGAAATTTCATCAATCGCAGACAATATATCTTCTTTAGAAAATAAATTGGATATTTTCTTCTTTCTTGCATGCTGGACTATTGAGCAATGTTTGCATGTAAGATTACAAGAGAGGTTTATATGCAGATGCGCTATGAATGGAACATTTTTATTTAATCTGTATAACAGATAAGCCTTTACGGCTTTAGCATAGAATCTCGGTCTCATGGTAGGTTCAAAGGATATCTTCTATTTTTTTAGTAGAGATTGATTTATTTTTAGGGGAAGTTTTCACTTCTTTTGC
>JADHVG010000032.1 GCA_016784105.1 Candidatus Woesearchaeota archaeon | reverse complement strand
TAACCCAGAACGATATAGGAAGTGTTCAAATGATAGGGTATAATAAAGATAGAGGGTTTACAGAAGGAACTAGAGTAACTTTTCTCACCAGAACTAATCTAGACTTTCCAGGTCTTAAAGAAAAATGGAAAAGTGCAGATCATTCATGGGAGTACCTTGATTTAGTAGGTTTAGAAAACAATTCAAATGCTATTAGAAGTTTTTTAGAGTCAACTGATTTTTCAGAATATTCTCCGCATGCAAAAGGCTTGATTGAGTCCTCAGTTAGACCCGCTTTAACTCATTATGCTAATAATATTGCAAAATAGCTACTTTTTCCAAAACAATTTTCTTTTCAAAAATGCATTAATCAATTTGATATCTGATTTTTTGTCAGAACCTGCTCTTTCTGGATGCCACATAACTCCGGCTATCGGATAATGGGGATGGTATATTCCTTCTATACTCTTGTCTTCAGACAATGCAAAAACTTTCAGTTTCTTTGATAGATTCTTTTTTAAGATACCAAAATCATGATATGAGTTTGTTGTGATAGAACTTTTCTTGAAATATTTCACGGATTCCGGATCAATTATAGATACTTTGTGTTGTGATGCAACATGATTGAGTCCTGTTGACTTTTTTATGTTTTTGTCTAAACTCCCCCCAAAAAATTTGTTGATGATCTGCATCCCGTGACAATTTGCAAATATGGGCAACTTTTTCTTAATAGCTATCTTGATAATTTTTTTTTCGGTTTTTTCCCTTTCTTTTGATTCATTTCCTCCAGACAATATTAGCCCATTTAAATCTCCCTTTTTGAAGTATTCTTCAACACTTGAGCTTACGTTGGGTATAGGCATTAAGGTTATTCCAAATTTTTCATAGTATCTAAAATAGTCATTTTCAAGAGCATCCATATTCGCCCCTTTTTCTTTTTTTAAGTTCCTCTGAGATATCGCAATTATCATTTTATCAATTCTATCTTTTTTAAATTACAATCTAAGACTATTTCCATATCTTCTTTCATGTTTTCAAAAATGTTTCCGCATCCTATAGCTGCCGGAAGTCCAAATTCTCCGCATCTTATTGCCATGTGAGATGCTACTCCCCCATATTTAGTTATCAGGCCTGCAGGATTCTTAGTAAATATCCAGTCATATCCAGGATCCCCGTTCTCTATCCTAACTATTTTTCCGGATATTTCTTTTGTGTCTTGATTCAAAAGGTCTATTATCTTAGAGGTTACTCTTTTTTGTGTTATAAAATTGGGTTTAGGGGAATAATCTTGAACTATCCTTAAATCAGATTTGGATAATATTGTGGATGGGAGGTGCAACAAGTCATTTAGTTTCCTTTCCTTCATTTTAGCATCTATAATCTTTTTCCACATATCCCTCATATTTTTTTCTTTTTTGTTGATATTTTCAAACACTTTTTTTAAGTCTAGGTTTGCAATTTCTTTTCTTGAAAATCCAAGTTTTTCTCCAGCTATCGCAATTAACTCTATTGCAGCACTAAGATTTTTTGTGAATTCGAATTTGGATAGTTCCCTAGCTTCTATTGATTTTTTTATGAAACTAAATAGATCTTCTGAAGTTAGTTGCAATCCGTTTTTTCCAATAATCTTGGTTATTTTGTTATGGTTTATTTTATACGATTTCTTTTCTTTTCTTTTTTTGGCATCTTTTATTTTGGTTTTATTTTGAAAAATTGATTGATTTTCATCATACCTTTTGCTGGTTACGTCATAGGTTCCTGGCCTCAAATGTCCATAAAGATTAAAGAATTTTAATTTTGACATTTTTGAATTTGAAAAAGAATCAAAATCTTCTGTCATTTTTTTGGCTACTGTATGGATGGAGTTGAGAAAATTTTCATAATATTCTTTTGTTATTGCTTTTTGTTCCAACAAACTTCTTAAAACAGTATTTCCTACGAATGCTAATCTTGCTAATCTTGAAAATTGAAGTGTCCCATATTGTTTGCAATCATCAAGTAATTTCTTTGCTTTCAGAATAATTTCTTGCGGACTTAATTTTTTTACAGCTCTAGTATCGTATTTGTTCTTTCTTGAACTACTCATAGTCATAACAGAATTTAGGTCAGAGGGTATGGATTTCTTAGAATCAATTATTAATTTGTTCGTAAGATCAAGTAAAGAATTTTTTAGTATTGTTATCTCATTTTTAGAGAAACCATTTTTCAACAATTCTTTAGATTTCTCTTGAAAATTAAGATCATAACATGTCAATAATATCTTAAATTCTACTTTGTCTTGTAGTTCTGGATTTTTCTTTAATTTTTCAAGATAAAAATTTACTAATTTCTCCCTTATTTTTTTGGAAATATTTTCTGGAATAAAGGAATTAAAACTGTTCCTTACATCCACATAAGGTTTGTTTCCAAATAATACCACTAATGGAGCTTTCTTAACATCAAAATATCCCTGACTTGTTCTTGCTTTATGCCAAATGCTATCTGTAATGATGTAATCATAAAGGCAAAAATCAAGAAAGTGTGGATTGTCCCCTATTATCTCTGCAGGGTTCCAATCAGTCATATCACAAAATAGTGTTCTGTTTCCTGCAAGATTTATTTTTCTTGAAGATAGTTTATCAACTTTTTTTTCCAGATTGGATAATTTTAAAGAAAGTTGTTGTTTCATTTTACTTGATATTTTACGGTTTAGAATAAGTGGTCTTACTTGAAATATTATTACTTTTCCTTCACTATTTATTCCAAATTCTATATCCAGATTTTCGTTTGAAGTTTTGAAACATATCTCTTCTATAGATTTAATCAAGATTCTTATCTTTTCAGAATATTTTTCTTTTGAAGAGTTTTTAAAAATTCTTATAGTTTTATTTTCTATTCCTTTTGTTACGGTATCCGTTAATCCTGTTGAATCATCGTAATTTATGATATAATAATCTGCTCCAGTGTCCGGATCCTTAGTAAAAACAACGCCGCTGAAAACAACATTTTTTGAGTGTGGTTGTACTAGGATCTGATTTATCATAAAATCGGATTTTTTTTCGTTATAGGATTTTATTACTTTCTCTATAGATTGCTTTACTTCCTATTTTTTATTAGAACCCACATCCAGTTCACTATGAAAACATCCTGCCATGGAACTATCTGATGCATCTTCATCTACCGTAGAACTTCTCACCACAATTTTTTTAGGAGAAAAGAGTTTTTGTATTTGGGAGAGTATTTCTTCTCTCTCTTCTTCCCAATCCAATACTGTAAAGACAAAGGTTTCCTCTATTTTTGATCTTGTTATATTTTTTCTCAGATAATTTAGTGTGTCTGCTTTAGAAGAGAACATAGTTTCATTTATTCTTCTTGGATTATAATATGTGAAGTTCTTGAGATCAAAATAAGATGTAAATTCTTCTAAAGTCTTGAATTTCCCTTGATATTTTTCAAGAAATTTTTTTATTATATTTATATCTGACAATCCAGTGTAATATGGGTGAGTAACTACGTTCCCATTTATTTGTTTAATGAATTTTTCTCCAGTAATGGTTCTCCAGTCATCCCCATGCACTAATACTATCTCTGCATTTTTAAACTCCTCATGTATTTTTTTTAAATTAGCAGTTGGATCCTTGTTTTTCTGTGTGATTACCCTATCAATAAACGTTAAATTTGAAATAATTTCTTTTCTTTCTTCAAATTTGGATATGAGATTTTTTTTATAAAATGAAGCGGCTTTATCGGTTAAAACTCCACATATATGATAATCTCCTTTAGAATTAGCAAATTTTAAAGATTGAAGATGTCCGTAATGAAATAAGTCAGCTACAACTGGGCTGTACACCACTCTTCTTATTTTATTATTTTTTTTCATTTTTTTACAACCTAATAAGTAATGTTATTAGAATCAGTTAAAAACTATTTATAAAAGTTGCTATACTATAAATGTAGAAAATAAATAATAAAATTATCAAAATGATTACGATTTTTTGAAAAATTCAATAGTATTCTTTAACCCTTCTTCCAGTCCGAATTTTGGCTCCCATCCCAGTTCTTTTTTTGCTTTTGTTATGTCTGGGCATCGTATCAGTGGGTCATCTACTGGGAGTTCTTTGAATGTTATTTCGCTTTTTGCTTGTGTGAGTTCTTTTATTTTTTCAGCAAATTCGATAAGAGTGTACTCTTCGGGGTTTCCTATGTTCACTGGATCATTGATATTTGACATCAAAAGTCGATATATCCCTTCAATTAAATCAGAAACATAACAGAAGCTTCTTGTTTGTTTTCCATCCCCATATACAGTTATTGGTTCGTTGTTTAGAGCTTGTGTTAAAAAATTAGGAACAGCTCTGCCATCATCTTTCCTCATTCTAGGACCGTAAGTGTTGAAAATTCTGACAATCCTAGTATCTACTTTGTGTATGTTGTGATAAGCAGTTACTAGTGCCTCTGAGAACCTTTTGGCCTCATCATAACATCCTCTTGGCCCAACTGGATTTACATTCCCCCAATAGCTTTCTGGTTGGGGATTAACTTGTGGATCTCCATACACTTCCGAAGTCGATGCTATCATGTAAATTGCTTTTTTCGCTAAAGCTAATCCTAAAGTGTTATGTGTTCCCAAGCTTCCAACTTTCAGAGTTTGTATGGGTATTTTTTGATAGTCTATGGGGGATGCGGGACTTGCAAAATGCATTATATAATCTAGGTCTTCTTCTACATTAATATGTTCACTAACATTATGGTTTATGAACTTAAAATTTTTATTTTCTTTTAGGTTCTCTATGTTGGATTCTTTCCCGGTTATCAGATTGTCCATACACAATACTCGGAATCCTTTATCCAAAAGAAATTCGCATAGGTGACTTCCTAAAAATCCTGCTCCTCCTGTGATTAATACGGTTTTCATTCTGATTTGTATTCTTTGTTCGCTTTTTCTAATTGTTCTAAATTCCCGATATCATACCAAGTATCTTGGGTTACGTGTGCATATATTTCTTCTCGTTTGTGCAACCATTCTATAAAATCTCCAGTCTTATCTGGATCATTTCCTTGTGATAAGTATTTGTTTATCAAGCTTATAGTTTTTTTGGGAAACATGTAGATTCCAGTCGAGATTAAGGTTGATTTTGGATCTTTAGGTTTCTCTTCAAAATTCTTAACTATATTATTTTCTATTGCCACCACCCCATACTGTTTCGCAAGCTCAAGGTCTTTAACATCATATAATACAATAGCATTATGGCCAAATTTTTGGAATAATTTTATTGGTTCTCTTAGGTTTATTTCAAAAAGATTGTCTCCTGCTATAACAAGAGTGTCATCCTCAATATTTTTTTCATTTATTGTATGGCGGATATCTCCCAATGCTCCTAACCGGTCTTCGTTACTGGTAGTATTGTCATTTATGATATCTATCGGTTTTTTCGCATCATAACCTTTAAGCCAGCTTTCAAAATGTTCGGTGAATTTATTATTGGTAACAATATGTATTCTCTCTACTTCTTCTAATGTTTCTATCTTTCCAAGAATATGCTCCATCATGGGTTTTCCAGCAACTTCTAGAAGAGGTTTTGGTTTATTTTTTGTTAGTGGATAGAGTCTAGTTGCGTATCCTGCTGCAAGAATTATCGCTTCCATTAGTAACTCCGTCCTATACTGATATAATCTATTCCTAGTTCTTCCATCGATTTTGGGTCATACATGTTTCTTCCATCTATGATTATGTTTGAATTCATTAAATTTTTTATTTTTTCAAAATCTATCTCTTTGAATTCATTCCATTCTGTTAGAATTAGTAACGCATCTGCTTTTTCTGCCACTTCATAGGGCTCTTTACCGTATGATACTTCCTTCAACATTTCTTTTGACCTTTCCATGGCTTCTGGATCATAAGCTTTTATTTTTGCTCCTGATTTTTGAAGTTCTGAAATTATGAAGGTACTTGGTGCAAACCTTGTATCATCAGTGTTAGGTTTAAACGACAATCCTAATATTCCTAAGGTTTTCCCTTTAAGATTTCCGAGTTTATTTTTTACTGTTTCCACAAAATGTTTTTTTTGGTCTTCGTTTATGTTGTGTGTTGCTTTGAGCATCTGAAAATCATAGTTGTATTGTTCTGCTATTTTTATGAAAGCTTGTACATCTTTTGGAAAGCAAAAACCTCCATAGCCTATCCCTGCATTTAGGAATGCTCTGCCGATTCTTTTATCATGCCCCATTCCTTCTGCTACTTTCTCTATGTCGGCTCCAGAAATTTCACATATTCTTGAGACTGCATTCATGAAAGAGATTTTAGTAGCTAGAAAAGCGTTGGAAGCGTGCTTGATAAGTTCTGCGCTCTTGATATCTGTTACTATAAACGGAGCTTTTATGGATTTGTAAAGCTCACGCATCATCTTCTCTGCTCTTTTGCTCTCCACTCCTACCACTATCCGGTCTGGTTCAAATGTGTCTTTTATTGCTGTTCCTTCTCTCAAGAATTCTGGGTTGCTGACAACATCAAACTCTATCCCTTTTTTGATATGTTTCTTGACCAATGCTTTTACTTTTTCTCCGGTTTCTACTGGAACTGTGCTCTTATGCACTATTATCTTGTAAGATTCTGCATTTTCAGCTATTTCTTTAGCCACTTGTTCAACGTATTTTAGATCTGCTTCTCCGTCCTTCTTGGGAGGAGTTCCCACACAGATAAAGATTATGTCTCCGTGTTTTATTGCTTTTTGGTTATTAGAAGTAAACTTGAGCCGGTTTCTTTCAACGTTCCTCATTACTATCTCCTTGAGTCCAGGCTCGAATATTGGCATTACCCCTTTGTTAAGCTTCCCTATTTTTTCTGGATCTATATCTGCTCCAATAACCTCATTACCTAATTCTGCGAACACTGCGGCAGTTCCTAAGCCTACATATCCGGTTCCTATAACTGAAATATTCATCTTATATGTGAAAAGGGAAAAGTTATTTAAATATCTTACCTTTATCCTACTTTATCCTACTGATGACAAAGAAAAAAATATCAATTACTATTGAAGATAGCCTATTAAATGAAATAGATTCTATCATAGACAACATTTACATCCGGAATCGGTCGCAAGCAGTAGAACATCTTACAAAGAACTCTTTAGGGGAAAACAAAACTGCAGTAATACTTCTCGGAGGAGATGAAAAGAAAGTGTATCTTGGAAATAATGAGTACAGCCCAACTTCTGTTTTAAAAAATAAAACGTTGATAGAACATGCTGTTAGGAAGTTAAGAGATAACAGTTTCAGAGATATCTTTATAGTTTCCAGAGAGAAAATTTTAACAAAAATATTCGGCATACTAAAAGATGGTGTCGATTATGGGATTAAAATAGATTATATAGAAGAAAAGTTTTCTAATGGTACTGCTGATTCGTTAAGACTTCTTAAAGGGAAGATTAAAAAAAATTTTCTTGTTGTTTATGGAGACATATTCTTTAACAAAATAAATATTGAGGGTTTATGGAATGATCACATAAAACAAAATCCTATTGCTACCATCATGCTGACTACTTCTTCAAAACCAAGCGAGAAAGGTACGGTAAAGGTGGAAGGGAGTCACGTTCTTAAGTTTACTCAGAAACCTAAAGAGTCTGATATCTATTTGGTATTCTCCCCCATATTTGTGGCTGACCCTCAGATATTTGAGTATGCTGGTAAGAGTCTTGAATCAAATATCTTCCCTAATTTGGCTGAAAAAAACCTATTAAATGGTCATCTTAGTTCGGAGAAAGAAGTGCATATACATTCTAAAGAAGATTTATTAAAAGTTTAAAGAAAAAAAGGGTGGACAGCTTTCTTAGTTTCCCACACATAAGTGCAGTACAGCTAAGAACGGAAGCTCGCTTAACTGCCAAGTTCGGAATGGGTTTGGGTGAACCAAGCTCCTATGACCGTCCAACACTTGGGATAGAATGTCAATTTAAAAAGGTTATGGTTTTTATTGTAATCTATAATCTAGCTTCTAAATCTCTGTGGAATTGAATAGGGCCTGGAATTTCTTCATCCATTCTTCCCATAAAATTAGGAGATCCTTCAATAGCATGATCAGTCAGCAGTGCTATATGCCCTCCGGGATAAAGTTTAAACAACGCTTTTTTCAAAAACTTCATGTGTTGGGTTCCATTACTTTCAGGTACTAGAGTATCTTTTTCCATTAAGCAATTAAGATATGGAACCTTGTCTAATTCTTTGATGTTAGGACGTTCTCCAAAAATTTCAAAGGGTAATGTTCCGTCATCTTCAATTGGCTGCATGTAAGTTACAAAACTCAAATCTACAATTTTTGGAGGAAGATCAATTCTATCATGCCTTAACCAGTGTAACATTGCTGCTCTAGTGTCACTCAATTCCAATTTTTTGTCAACACCATCAAACCTATTGTAATCTCCTAAAAAATCCAGGATAGGACTCGAAAATCCATCAGCAGAACCAAAAAACGCACTGAGAATAAAACCATCTACCACCTTATGATTACCTGAATTTCTCAACGCGATAGCAGCATCTCGAATAGGCTCTGGTATCTCACCTACCATTTTGCTTAAATCACTATCTCCCCCCATAGGTGTCGCTCCAGTAATTATTCCATCAGTTAGGTCATCAAATTTTCCAGCAGCGGCTCCATAAATTACTGGTTTTCCACCTGCGCAATATCCCATGAGCGTTGTTGGTTTGCCATCATGCAACTTATTAATGACTTCTAAAAACTGTTGTATGGATTCAATATAATCTTCAACAGTCATAGTTTTAACAGCATCATGATGATCTATGTGCTTTAGAACTGGAATATACATAGGGATTCCTTCATTTGCAACAGCATGTACAAAACTTTTTTGTTCTCTTGGAAGAAATGCAAACACATCATGACCTAGAGGGGTGGGCGGGACTGCTAAAAATCCTTTAGATTTTGGATTGTGTTCTTTGTGAATTCCAGCTTTGGTTGGAATTGTTCTATAAAGATCAAAAAAGTCATTTTGTGCTATATGTTCGTAAGCATCAGGATCATGCAGTTGTAAACCATACTTCCCTCTTATATCTTTGATTTTTTTTGGGAGTTCTATGCCTGCAAAACTAGCCAGTCTCGATTTTCTATCCCAGTAACCAAATATGTTTTCACCATCCGATTCTGGGGAGAATGTGTTTCCTACCGCAGAATTCCATTGATTTAGTTGTTTAGCCCCAATCTGAGCCATAGATTGTGCCGTTTTTAGATATAGTTTGGTGACAGTTCCATTTAACCATGGCATCACAGATAATGCTTCATCGGGTGATAGCGACATCATATGCGTAGCTAGATTCGTTGCTACTGCCTGACTTGCTCGTGCCGATTTAATTGATTGGTGATACATATTTAATCTAAAATTATTCACTAATAATTCCACGTTTATAGATAAAGTATAAATTTGTATAGGGGTAAGAATTTAAAGTTCTAAGACAAGAGCACATAACCTTAGTTATTCGCTTGGCTTTTGTTAGTTCAGAATTTTTTTCCATTAACATTCTTTTCTGAGAATTCTGGTATTTAATGGTTCCTATACTTCAACAGTTATCTTCTTATCTTTAACATCAACATCCTTAACTATCTTGTGTCCTTTTAATTTCTTTTTTATTTCTTCCCAACTAAATTTTTCTTTTGCTTTGTTTATTTCTGATATTATTCCATCTATTTTTGAGTATTTTGAGTAAATTAAATCTCCTTTCTCCCTATTGTCTTTTGCTTTGTTTTCAAGACTTTTCATGGTTTCTTCTTGTTCTTTTACTATTCTTTGTAATTCTTCTATCTGTTTTTCATATTTTGATTCTTTTTTCTTCACGTATTTTATTTCGTGAGTAAAATATTGATTCAAAGCTCCATTAAAGCTTTCAAAACTTTTTTTGTCTTTTGCTTTGTACAGTTCCAAGTCAAAAGGAATGACATCTAATGCTTGCCCTTCTTCATAGACGATGAAAGGTTTTATTTTTTTGTTTGTTATTTTTTTTATTGAATCTAAAATTAATGTTATCCGTTTTTCTTCTATTGTTTTCGGGTTTGTTTTTTTATCAATCCCACTTAGAAGGCATACTTCCTCAGAATAAACCCCTCCTAGACCGAGTTCTGTTGCTAGAGCAGTTACTAACTTGTCTTTTTTTGATCCGTGAATCATTTCCCTGATTTGTTTTTCAGAAATTTTAAATAAATCATATTTCATATCTGGAAATTTGTATTCTTGTTTTGGCAGTATTGATCTTTCCCTAAACTTATGTTTTATCAGTGCATCAAATATTATGTTTTCAGAATCACATAGAATAAAATTCCCTTTTCCAAAAAATTCTAAGTAAACATTATTTTTATCGTCTTTTGATGCAAATACTAGTTTGATAATTCTTTCTGGTTTTAGTTGTTCTATCTTATCTAATATTTTCCCTTCCAATTTTTTCCTTAGTGCCATGCAGAATGCAGATGGTGTATCATCTGAAACCTTAGAATCGGAAAAGAAGATAGATTTACTGAGTATTATCCTTAATAATTTTTTTCCTTCTCCGGATTTATAGAAATTGATATAGATTTCTTCCTTGCCTAGGTTATGTATCTTGTCTATTCTTGATCCTTCCAGTTCCTTAAATTCATTTACTAGAAAATTTATCTCTAAAGAACCTAGTTGTTTTGTCATAAGATACTAGAACGAAAGGGACTATTTAAATCTATTTTATCTCAGCTTTAATTTTATTTCGTCAAGAATTTTCTTATTGTTTTGAATTTTATCGATATTGGCTGTTTTTGATGTGTCTATCAGCATTATATCATGTTTTTTTTCCCTTGCTTCTATGAGGCAAATGTCAAATATTTCTGCATCCAAGTTCTCCCTTATCTTGCTTTGAGAGTAATTCCTTTTCTTCAACCTTTTTTCTAGTATTTTCAGGCCACATTTCGTTATTATGCACAAATCCACGTACTTCTCAGGAAGGTAATGTGCTAGGTGAGAATCTATTATCAGTCCTTTTTTTGATTTTGGGCCTTCTTTTATTTCTGATATCTCTTTTTTTAGTGCTTTATTCAAAAGTTTTGTATCTACTATTTTTGATTTTCTTTTTTTGTCATAACCCTCAGAAAGGTCATATTTCTTAATGACCTTGTTCACATCCATGTAATAGAAATTAAGAATTTGTGATAGTTTTGTTGCTACTGTGGTTTTTCCAGTTCCAGGAGTTCCTGTTATCACTATTGTCTTCATTTTTTCTTTATTATTCAATTTTATATAAAAATTCTCTTATTTTACGAAAAAGAAAAATTTAAATTTAGATATGCGATAGCATGATTATGCAGGAAATAATTTCTCTTTCAACCTCCAAGCGTGAGGAGATGATAGACATAACTTCCAAAGTAAGTTCTTTAGTAAAAAATTCTAATGTCTTAGAAGGTATCTGCATCGTTTTTTGCCAGCACACAAGTGCCGCTATAGTCATAAATGAGAACGCAGATCCCAATATTTGCACTGATACCATACAAGCTTTAGGCATGCTGATAAAAAAAGGAGTCTGGAAACATGATAGCATGGATGGCAACGCAGATTCTCATATCAAAGCTACCATTATGGGCCCTTCTGAAACGATACCAATAAATAATGGTAAACTTCAACTGGGAATCTGGCAAGGCATCATGTTTTTTGAACTTGATGGGCCTAGAGAAAGAAAACTTATTGCTAATATAATAGGTGAATAAGATGCGTTGTGATATGTGTAGTGCTTCCGGAGAATTATATCGAACTTCTATAGAGGAAGCTGAATTGGTTGTGTGTCAAAAGTGCAGCAAGTTTGGCAAGGTAATAAGTAAGGTTAAACAACACCAAGAGCGTAAGGAAAAATCTTTTGCTGCTGTATCAGAAAAAGAAGAATCAATAGAAATTATTTCCAAAAATTATGCAGGTAATATAAAGGCTGCAAGAGAATCTTTGAACCTCACACAAAAAGAACTTGCTCAAAAGCTGAATGAGAAAGAATCTTTGATTCATCAACTTGAAAGTTCTCATTATGAACCTAGTTTAGAATTAGCAAAGAAACTTGGGAGTTTCCTTAAAATAAACATGATAGAGGAATACAAAGAAAAACATGAAAACTTACAAAGCAAAAAAGCAGAAGCTTTTACTTTAGGGGATTTTATTAAGGTTAAGAAAAAGAATTAAATATTTGAAAAAACAGGTTTCAGTATGTTAGAATTTATCAAGAAAAACTATATTTTTTCTATTTTGTTGCTACTTTTCCTGTTCATTTATTTTTTGGCTGTTCAAAGTGACCTTTGGTGGGACAGTGCTGTGTACATAGGAATGGGAAAATACATCTATTCTGCTGGAGAATCTGGTTTGTTGGAGCCTGCAAGGCCAGTAATTTTACCATTATTCCTTGGGTTTTTCTGGAAGCTTGGTTTAGACTCAGCTTTCTATGGTAAATTATTGTCAATTTTATTCAGTTTGGGAATCCTAATCTTGACTTATCTTATAACTCTAAAGATTTTTAATAAAAAAATAGCTTTGCTTTCTGCTTTTTTTCTTTCTTTGTTCCCTGTTTTCTTTTTATTTTCGAATTTATCTTTAACAGAAATTCCTTCAACGTTTTTCTTGTTAGCATCGGTACTTTATTTGATAAAAAACAACTACAAAGCTTCAGGATTCTTGCTTGGAATCTCTTTGATGACTAGATTTTTCCAGGTATTTGCAGTGATTGCAATTTTTTCATTCTTATTTTATAATTATAAGAAGAATAAATTAAAGAAACAATTTCTTGATTTCACAGTATATTTTTCCGTTCCGGTTACTTTGTACTTAATAGTAAACTATTTTCTTTACTCTAATCCGTTTTATCCTTTTTTACAACAGGTGTTTTTAACACTAAACACTGGAACAATCTATTCTCAACCCATTTATTTTTACTTTTTAGGATTGTTTAGAGGAAATTTTCTTGTTATCTTCTCCGTCCTAGGAATCTGTTATTTATTAAAAAAACCTTCAAAAAACAACATCTTAATTCTGACATTATTTTTGTTCTCTTTTGTCCCTTACCTCTTTATTGCTCACAAAGAGATGAGATTATTAATTCCTA
>JADHVG010000031.1 GCA_016784105.1 Candidatus Woesearchaeota archaeon | reverse complement strand
GGCTCTTTTTAGTTCCATTAAATCCTGTTGGGCACCCATCGTGGAAAAGTTTCCACGTTCATCCCGGCCCATCATACCCATAAGACCAAAAGAAGCGTGAGTGTTAAAACGAACCTCATTAGCAAGCTGCATTTCTCTTAAAGCTTGACGTTGATCCTCTCCAAACATCTCAGGAGTTTGTTGGTTTCTGTTCCCAGATCGATAACCTGGAAACTGGATTTCTAGTTTTCCAGCTCCCATCCTGATCTTAGAATAAATCCCGGCAACGTTCGTTGCAGCAATTCCCATAGGAACACTCATTCCGATATCATTAACTCCAAGATTCATTTCTGGTTTGTTATCTACATCCATACCATAGTTCTCAGGCTCCATAGCATTAAAATAATCATTCACCGGATGAGGTCCATACATTCCTTCTGAAAATTTCATCTTAGTTGTTTTATTGAATTTTTTTTGGAACTAATTTATTCCTTCGATATTTAGCGGCGACCAGTGTTGTCGCCGAATATTACTGCGCAACAATGGCGCGGTCAAACTAAACCCAGAAATCTAAGATTTCTGGTAATAATTATTTTGATAATACAAAGCACTTCATTTATTTACCAATTAAGCATTCCGTGATGTTTCTTGAAATGATGATATAAGGTCCATGCTGATGATTTTGCGCTGTTTTCAGCAGCAGATCTTGCTTGACCAAGTTTCATAATCTCTGTTCTGGTTGGTTTTTTTGGTTTGTGTGTTTTAGGACGGCCTTTGCCGCTAAACATCTCAGAGAAACCCTTGAACAAAGAACCATAAGTTTTTTCTTGAGATTTTTGTGCTTCATTTTTGGTGCTGATATCATCTCCGGCTTCAAGAAGATACCTTCTTAATTCATCACCTAGGGATTCAATTGCGTTCTTTACTGATTCATCCACCAATCCAAGTAATTCAAGATCTTCCTGCTCGCGCATTTTTTTGTAATTATCAATTTCTTCATCGGTCCAGGAGTAAGCTCTAATGTCAAGTTCAATACGTCCAACGTGGATGGGACCTCTTTGATATTCCTGAGAATAATTCATATCGGGACGGGTACGGAACATATAACTTAACAGCAAAACCTGATTTACAGAACCTGGTTTTCTTGCTAATAACTCCACTTCTGTCATCGAACTTTCGAACGCTACCAAAAGATCTGGGCTTTCCATCTTTTTGTTGTCTAATTGTAATCTGTTAATGTTCTTGAGATAGGGCCTTACCCACGCTATATACATTTTTATGGCTTCATAATGCTGCCTTAAATATTTTAAAGTAAATATACGCCTATTTTTCATCTCATCAAAAGTATGTTCTTTCCATGCCAAAAAAGTTCTGAGTTTTCTTTTCAGAACTTCCTTAACTTTCCTGTTGAAAGCTCCTTTTTCCCTTTCAACAACTTCATCAACATCTTCTTGTTTCTGAGGATGGGTTGAGAAAAATAAGTCTGGCAAGGTTGTAAATTGAACTTCACGAGCCATACCATAGACAGATGCAGGGTTTTTTGCGCCTTGCTCAACTAAATCCACCCAGATACCTTTAAGGGTTATTTCTGCACTTTCAGAGCTTCGGCTTTGAGTAAAACTATCCTGATAATAACCTAATCGCTCATCCAAGATCCTTAATTCTCTCACAAGCTGAAAAAGCTCTTTGACCATTTTACCTATGGTTGCTAAAAATTGTGAAACTTTATCTTGTTGTGCTCCTAAGCGTTGTTGAGCTGCTCCAAAGAAAGAACTATTTTCGGCTGCGGCAAATATATCCGTTATCTTATCGATGTGAGGATATCCCAAAAAGTATCTTAGATAATGAAGAACATAAAAATAAGGTTCTTCAATGGAAATGTTGTAGCCTTCATAATGCACCCTATAACGACGTGCAGGAACTGGATAGTTTGTTTTTATGAATTCTCCTCTGGTTTGTTCTGCTACTTCTTCCTTAAATCCATGTTTTTGCAAGTCTGCTTCAACTACCATTTTTTAGTATACTAATCCCTATATTAATTTGTATTTAAATATAACGTTTTTCGAGTTCATTTATCCAAAAGTCAGTTGTATCAATTCATCTAGTTTTTTTATCATGTTCTCAAGTATTTGCTCTTCTTCTAACTCCTCATTATCTTTTTTTTCTATTGATACTACACTATTCCTTAGATCTTGTAACCTACTGATGATTGATTCTTTACTGAACTCACTCTCTTTCTTTATCTCCTCTTGCAAATTGTATATTTTATTGTCGAGCTCGGTTAGACCTTCTAACATAGCACTACTTATTTCCTTTAACTGTTCAAGCAAAAGTTTTCCTTCCCCTTCTATCTTCATTTTTTCACCTTTCATGAGGGTGTTCATGTCCTAAATGATGCCGTTCTTTCAATTCTTTTATGTGTTTAACTTTGTTTTCAATAAGCTTGTTAATCTTGCCAGTAAAATCTTCTATCATTAAAGATAAATGATCTCCGCCGAGAAAATTAGGCAATACGACATAGTCAGCTCCAGAATCATAAAAATCTAAAGCATCTCTTATTTTGTTTGCAGTAACAAAGATGATTATGTCTGGATTATCTTTTCTTGCAGTTTTTATCAGGACGGTGTTATCAACTCTGGAAGATACAGTGGAAATTATCATGCTTGCTTTTTTTAAGTTAAGACGCTCAAGAATTTCAGTGTCACCAATATCTCCGTATAGGCAAGGCACTTTCTGATTTTTTAGGTGCTTGATGGTTTCTGGATTGTAATCAATGACAAGCATACTCTTTTTCATCTTTTTTAATGTCTTAACAACATTATATGAGATGCGGTCATAACCGCAAAGAATTATTTCAGATTTCTGGCTTTTAGGAATGTAATCAAAATCTTCTTTATTTTCGCTAAAATTGTCAAATACGCTTAGGTATTTCTCGACTTTGTGATATATTTGGCTTTGCATCTTGACAAAATAAGTTGTGAAGGTGATAGTTATTATCGCTAACATGACACTCATCGAGAAAATTTCCTGGCTTATGTGACCTAAAAGAAGACCTTGTGCAGCAATTATCAAGGAAAATTCAGAAATTTGCGCGAGGTAGTTTGCCGTCAGGAAAGAGGTTCTTTTTTTGTAACCGAAAAAAGCAGTTGTGAAAATAATTATTACTGGCTTTGCGATTGTTGCCAGGAAAAGAAATATTAGTAATGGAATTATCATTGTTTTTAAATTCCCTAAAACAAGATTCATTCCCAAAGAGACAAAGAACATCACGGAAAAGAAATCTCTTAATGATTTTATTTTTCCTATGATCTCTAAGTTGTAAGGTAAATTTGCTAAAGAAACTCCTGCGATGAATGCACCGATGGCTATTGAAAAACCAAAATAATTGAAAGCAATAGCATAAAGGAAGCTTATTGAAACAGAAGAGATGAATAATAATTCTTGAGATTTTGCTGCGAACCTGAACAAAGAAGGAAAAACATACTTGCTGATGATTATTGCACTTACTAAAACGATAACTCCTTTTATTATAGCGAAGAAAAGACCTCCTACGGTAAATTTTCCCAGAGAAACTAAAACAGATAGGGCAATTATGGCCACTAGGTCTTGCAGCAATAAAATCCCTATTATAATTTTTCCGTGTAATGTGTCTATCTCTTTTTTATCGGACAATAATTTTATGACCACCATGGTGGAGCTTAAAGCTATTATCAGCCCTATGTAGATTGCTTCCATGGCGAAGAAACCAAAAAGCAATGCGGCTACAAATGCTAAAGTAAATATTGAAACTACCTGGATTATTCCTCCTAAAGATGCTACCAGTCCCACATCCTTTAGTTTACGTATATCTATTTCTAAACCTACGATGAAAAGCAAAAACGCTATTCCAATCTCGGAGAGAGTTGCGATGACTTCGGTGTTGGTTATTAATCCTAAGAATGGTCCTATGATGACTCCTCCAAGAATGTAAGCAGGGATCAAAGGTTGCTTGAATAGTCTGGCTATGTACGCAAGTATGGTTGCTACTATGATAATGAATCCTATGTCAAAAAATATGTTTTCCATTATATTGTTTTTATCTCTCCAGTGTCTTTCTGTTCCTTTTGTTTTCTTTCAGATAGTTTTAGTTCTATCATATCATCTTTTTTTAGCATTTCTTCCATTTCTTCTTGGGTTTTACCCATCAGTTTTGCAAGTTCTTCTATCTTCATTTTTTATCTTCTTTTTTTCTTAAGATAAATCCTTCTTTGTGTTTTTTGAACTCTAACTCTGTGCCTTTTTCTAAACCTTCAAAATCTGCAAGAACTTTAGGAATAGTAATCACTAATTGTCCTGAGGGAAGTTTTTGTATTTTAACCATTTAATAGTATTTTTAATAGTATTTTATATATTTTTTTTAGTATTCAGTATATTATTTACTATACTAGTATATAAAAGTTTCTGATATGAGGACAATCACAATATTTATATACCAGAATATTGACGAGAGTAAGATAGAGGTTTAACAATTTGGGAAAAATAACAAGCAAATTTCTGACAATCATTTCTATTTTAGTTTTGCTTCTTAGCCAAGTTTCTTTAGCAACCAATCATCAAACAGAGAGTACTTCTGCGGAACCTGCACACTTTAATGATTTTGAAGAAGACCATGAAGAATTTGAAGATAGAAAATACATAAACGAAGACCCTTCTGTTTGTGAAACTATAAGGTTCCAATGTGAAGAAGGAAGACCTTTCTTTGATGATACTGGCTGTGGTTGTGAACTAGGAGATAATTTTGATGATGGAAGATTTGAAGAGGGCTTTGATGACCGATTCGAAGATGATAGAAGAGACCCAGAAGATAGATTTGAGGAAAGGGATAACTCAAATAGAGGTCCAGGAAATTTTGATGATAATGAGTTTGACGATGGGAGAAGAGACTCTAATTTTGATGACAAAGGAGATCAGGAAGATGAGTACACAAAAGAAAATTTTGTGTTTGAAAGAGTTTTTGAATTGATGGATGAAGAGATAGATGAACGAGAAATCATGCAGATGTGCAGCAACCCAGAAGACATTGCAGATTTCATTTTGGATAAGGTTCATAATAAGATTTCGGACGTTTCTGAAACGTGTGAGTTTATAGAAAAAGATGCTGTTTCATGTGAAGAAGAAATAGAACGTCGTTGTTCATTTGGAGGAGAAAATTTAGAAGAAGCAAGAGATGAACAAGAAAAATTAGAAATAAGATCGTATTCTTGTCCAGTGAATAAAGAAGCGATAGTGGATTTGTGTGTGTATCATTCTAAACAAAGTTTTGAATCACAATCAGAATTTATAGAAGAAGATTGTGAATACCAATGGGAAGATTACGGACAAGAAAATCAAAGATACTGCGAACAAGACAAAGAAAATTCACAATGCAACGAAGATGAGTTTATAGAAGACTGTTTAGTAAGGTCTGGTGCTTATGATTGTCCTCAAATTTATCCACCTCCGACACATGAATGTAATGGATACTGGGATCAAGAATATGATGATAGAGGATGCATAGTAGAATATTATTGTGTTGAAGATGAAGAAGAGTACGAAGATAAATTTGATGATGATACTAGCGCATGTCCTGAGATCTGGCAGCCAGTCTGTGGAGAGAATGGTGTAACGTATTCTAATGACTGTTTTGCGGAACTGGAAGGAGTTATCTTTCATTCTGGAGAATGTTTTAATTGTGATCTGAGTCCGGAAGAGGTAGATAGGAAATGGAATGAGTGTTTAGAAGATCAGGGAATCCCAGAAGAAATTGTTGAAGGAAGATGTATTGTGGATGTTGTATGCAATCCAGAAGAACAACCTCCCACTGAAACTACTGGACAAGTAGGAGATACAGATGCGGCAGGAAACTTAATAACCGGAAATGTTGTAAGTGCTACTGGAGATAATAATTTTAATGATGATTCAAAATCCCAATGCAAAAAAGAATGGGAAAATCAAAAGTTCCATTGCGAAGATTTACAGAAAGATTGTAGTAAAGGAAAATTCATAAACAATTGTATATCAGAACAAAAAAAGTGGACGGATAGAGAGATAGGAAGAATAGACAGGAGATGTGAGATAGATTCTAAACAGCAAATTAGAGATATGGAAAGAGAATGTTCAAGATTTGAACAAGATAAAGATAGGTGTTACGAAGAAGGTAAACAAAAATGCGAATCATTTTCAGAAAATACACAAAGTTGTAAGTCTAAACTAACAGAAGAAAGTTTTAGGCAATACATTTTGGATGAAGCTAAACTAAGATGTAAGTTCGGAGATGATTTTGTAAAAGAAGGAGTATACTCTGGAAATGTTCCCAGACAAGTTATCGAAAAAATTCTTGATTTAAAAGAATCAGGAGTTTCTGGAAAATTCACAGGAATACTTGACGAAGAAGTTGGAGACTTAGAAGATGTCAGTGAAGATCTTGAAGAATTAGGTAAGTTAGAAGAAGAAAAAGGATTAGGATACAAATTAAAGTTATTTTTAGGATTTGCAAAAAAAATTGAAGAAGACGAGATACAAAGACTAGAATCCAGTAAATCTCGATTAGAAACTTCAATTGAAACTCTAAGTAAACTAGCTTCAAATACAGAAGATGAAGTGATGGCAGAGATTCTTAAAGCTCAAGTTCAAGAGCTTGAAAGACAAAAAGAAGATATTAATAGTCTAATAGCACAAAAGAACAAGAAAAGTAAAGGGCTATTACAATTGTTTGGGTTGTTGGGATGAATTATAGAATTAATGAACTTGCTTAGCAGGAGAGGCATACGGGGTTTTATCTAACCTTTTCATATAGAGGTGGCCTAACACAATTGGCTCCCCTGGAACTAATTCTCCATCTTGTTGGATAAATCTTTCTTTGGTAACATCTCCGACTCTTTCAAAACCCATCTTTTCATAAAGATGAATGGCGGCTTCTTTGCCTTTTGGAATAACAGCAGAAACTTCATGAAACCCAGCGTTACCTGCATGTTCAATCATCTTTGCAGCTGTGTGGACTGAGAATTTTCTGCCTCTGAATGGATTGTGAGTGTACAAATCTAATATCTCAAATTTAGGGCCTTCTAGAGGACTTTGTCCTTGAGAAACAGTGCCGATAGCGTATCCTACTGCTTGACCTACTCCGTTAATGGTCAAATAGAATGCAGAATCTTCGTTCATCAAGTGGTCTTCAACCTGAGCGAATGCTTGTTCTTTTGCATCGTTATTTAATTCGGTTATCCAAGTGTAATGAGGATCTTCAACTAAAGAAAATGCTTTTAAATCCACAAGCTTCCAGAAATCTGGTTGATCAATCCTAAGCAAAAAATCACCTTCCCTATCAGGTCTGTCCACTATCCTGTGGGAAAAAAGATCATCTATGCTTCCAACCATGGTATGCAGTATTCTAATCCCATTTTTAAACCTTTCTTTTTTTTACCACTTTGGAGTAAAGTACTTTATCGTCGGGAGATTTTTTTTATCTCTTCAACTAGATCTGATGCTAAATAAGTAAAACCTTTCTTCTTTTTTAGGAGAACATCTCCGGCCTTTCCGGTAAAGTAAGCAGCATTAATTGCACTTTGTTCTAAAGAAAGGCCTTGAGCCAAGAATCCAGATGCTAATCCAGCCAAAACATCTCCAGTACCACCTTTGGTCATGCCAGCATTACCAGTTTTGTTAAATAAAATTTTATTTTTTATTATTATTGTATCAATTTTTCCTTTTAACAAAATAACATTATTTTTTTTAAAGAAATTGCTTGCAGATAATGTTTTTTTGATTAACAATGCTTTTTTCTCAACGTTTTTTTCTTTGATAATATTTTTAATTATTTTTTTGTCAATTTCAGAGTTTATTAGAAATATTTCTAGTTCTTTGATATGTGGAGTTATTATTGAACTTTCTAAATCATCACAAGAAACTGATTTTATGCCGTCAGCATCCACAACTTTCGGCTTTTTTATTCTGATAATTTTTTTCACAAACTGTTTTGTTTCTTTTTTAATTCCTAAACCATTTCCAATCAATAAGACTTCTCTTGTTTTTGATAATTTTACTATATTATTAACGTGCTTCTCAGAAAAGAATTTCCCCTTAAGTTTTAGGGTAACTAGATCTGGACTTAAGCAGTTTACTGCCCACGCAACTTTTTCTAAGGTTGCTATGTGAACACCATCACAGCCGCACCTTAGTGCAGCTAAACCCGCAAGGGCAACAGCCCCAATAAAATCTTCACTCCCACCTATAGCAAGAACATAACCATTATCTCCTTTTTTACCAGAAGAAACTCTTTTTGGAATTTTTATGTCCTTTTTTGAAACAAATTTCATAAGGATATTATGTTAAAGAAGTATATAAACTTAATTCTTAATGTCTTGCAATCCGATGTCTGCAACAACAGTTTTGCTTTCATAACCTTTTAACCCAAGTTTCATGTCATGTAATGCTATAACCAGATCGGCATCAAAGAAAACATTAAGCTTTTCACCAGTTTCTGGGTTTATCCCGGAAGGAACATCAATAGAAACCTTGAAGGCCTTTGATTCTGATAATTTAGTTATCAGAGTTGCAAGAGGATCTTGGATATCATCCCTTAATCCTGTTCCGAAAATAGCATCCACAATAATGTCATAATCCGAAAAATCCATGATATCTAAATTTAAAAATTGTATGCGGTCATTATTTTCTATCCTTTTGTAGTTCGCTTTTGTCTCTTCAGAAAACTTGTTTTCATCCCCCATAAAAAGAATGTCTACTTCAGCATCTTCACATAAATGCCTAGCGGCAACAAAACCGTCTCCTCCGTTGTTTCCGTGATATGCTACAATAAGTATGCTTTTTCCTGTGACATCAACTTTGCTTTTTAGAGCCTCCACAAAAGCCCTGCCTGCATTTTCCATCATGTTGATGACTGGAATCTTGCATTCTTCTTCCAGCTTTAACATATCTTCAGGAGTTATCATTTTTAGTACAATATTCGTCCGGAGTTTATAAATTTTGATACTAATACAATAAAGAAAACCTAATTTTTTATTTTTTCTTTTGCATCTTCATTATTGTCAAATTGTTTTATCAGTTCTTCTTTATCTTTTATTATTTCTTTTTCCAGAAGAAAATCAGTAAAGTCTATCTTCTCAGAATTTTCAAAACGCTTAAGAAACATATCATAAGGGTAATTGATAGCGGGTCTTAATTTTTTCTCTTTAATTAATTCAATTATTTTTTTATTAACAAACTCGCTTATATGGTCAAATTGAACAGCATTTTCAAAAGAACCATCCGGAAAAGTTTTTGAAAGATAGCTTATCATCTCATTTTTATTATCAGGAATGTTTTTAGCTATATCTCCTAAAGAATCACATTTTCCAAAGATATTATTTTTTTGTAATTCTTGTCCTGTGTGCAGGAAAGGAGATCTCTGGAATGGAAACAATCTGCAGATGTAAGCCCTTTTTTTATCATAGATCTTGCACTTTTTGTCTTCCAAGAACGGGCATGCAGTGGAGTCCATAAAATAAGAAACAACGATTGCCCTGTTGCTATCTAAATCTAAAATGGATCTGAATGGTTTGATACGAGCATCTATCCCTCTCTCTTTTTCCCACTCCCTAAACCTTCTAGCTTCCCAATCCCACAAAGTAAAAGTCATCTTGTTAACTGGAACAAGCTGCACAATCGGAAGCTTTCCAAAAGCCATCTGCTCCAAGAAATTAGAGCTTTCTTTGGGCATTATTCCACGAATGTTCGCACAACAGCTGCCGCACTGACAACATTCAAATTTTTCAGAATCAATTACTTTCAATTCCATCCTATTTTTTAATTTTAAAATTACCAGCTGGAAGTGCTCTTATTATTTCATCCAAATCCAGGTTCTTTCCCAGCTTGCTGTTTATCTTTTTTGCAATAGAGCTAACTTTTTCATCTCCTTGTTCTAAGACAACATAGTCTGTGCAGTGCTTCTTTATTGCTTCTAATGGACCAGACATCACACCATTTTCTTTTGTTTTTCCGATTGCAAGATTAATATTGTTATTAACATAATTTGTTTTCCCGTATATCATAAAAGCACCTTTAGTAAGGTATTCTCCGGACTGAGCTTTCTTTGATACTTGATCTGGAGAAACAAAAAAAACTTCTGTTGATTGTAAACCCAGTTTCCACACCCTTGAGAAAGTACAGGTTGCATCTGCAACTTCATTTATTGTACTTTCCGGAATCTCCTTCTTTTCGGATTTTACAACAAAAAATGGGCTTCCTGCTATATCTGTGTGAAACACAATATCTTCTTTTTCGGTATGTTTCTTTATCACTACCTCATTAGAGGTAGCGTCCCTGCCACCGATAACCAAAAACCCATCAGAGGAAATAAACCACCTAAATTTTTCATACCACTCCTTTTTTCTTTCCTTGACCTTTGTTTTTTCTTCTTCTTTCTTATCATAATCATCTTTTTTCCCTTCTAAGACACGAAGCTTTTTCCTGCTCTTTTTTATGGCTTCCTCTGCTCCCACTAACTTCTTTTTCAGCTTCTTAGCTTTATCATAGTAAATAGATGCATTCTCCTCTAAAGATTTATTTAAATCTAAAACCAGTTTTGTCATGAGAAATAGTTATGATAATTTTTTATAAACTTTTTCCTTGATAAGTTCATCAATGAACATTATGAAACCAGTTATGTAGAATAAGATGGTTATCGAAAAGAAAATCAGGAAATGTACAGATAGTATATAAGAAGCTGCATTGAATAAAACTTTTAACATACCAAAATCTTTGAAGAGCTCAGAACAATAAAAAATTCCTGAACTGTCTATTAATGCCTTACACAGACCCATCCCGGAACTGGTAAATATTGCTATTATTACTTCGATATAATAAGAGAATTGGCTTGTGAAGAAAAGATAGATGTAGTAAGTGAAGAAAATTAATCCGGTAAAAATCCCTAAACCTAAAAAATATTTTTTGTAATGTTTCATGAAAAAATACATCATAAAAAATAGTATTAGTGCAAAAAATAGGACTTGGAAGAAATTAGAAAAAAGAATGTTTTGAGATTCAAAAGTTTTTATATCCACTCCAAGAACATTTTCTTCCATAAGCCGTTCTATCCTGAAAACGGGAGCTATGAAGAAGATTATTAGACTAGTAAGAATTAAAGAGAGTCTTTTTTTGTTGATTCTTAATTCCTTTCCCTTAAATGCCAGATACCATAATATTGCTGGAAGTAATAGCAAAAATAATATCGCTATAGAGTTTAAGATGTAAATAAAAAAGAGGGAAAATATTTCCAACGCAGAGATGTTTGCTGCTTGTTGTGAGAATAGATAGAACAAAGATTCATGACCAGACCCTACTGAGAAAAGTATAGGGAATCTCTGAAAATAAAAATATAAGGAATTATGAAACTTAGAGCATCAGTAACCAAATGTAAGACCAGCATCCCAGAAATACCTAGCATGATCGTTCTTTTATAATGGAATAAAGAAACAAATTTCTCATAAAATTTTTCACCAAATTCTCCAACCTGATAGATAAAACTTTCTAGAGCATGACGCTTGTAATGCCGTATGATTACGAAAATGTAGAATAAAATTGCTAACATGATGATAGGGGCATCTATTGCTATAGCTAACCATTCCATAGCTAGATTAAAGACAACAACAAAGAAAGCGAGGAAAACAAGGTAAATAGTGATGATTCTTGTAAGATAAGAACTGAGACTTTTTGGTTTTCCTTCTTCATGAATGATGTGCATCAAGCTTGGTTTTTTCACATGGACGTAGAAAGCAGAATAAAAAGATAATAACAAGATAATGATGCTTCCAAATATTAATGAGTATAATTCTAATACTGCAGAATTTTCAACTATGAAACTCAAGAAATCCTGGAAAAAAACAAATTCTTCAACAACTTCTGAAGAAAATAATACTAGATTTTTGAAGATAAGCATGAAATAAGACAAGATAAGGATAATGTCTATATGGGCATGCTTTTCATTAAAGAAAATTCTAGTTAGGCTTGCTTTGTACAATAAATAACCCAATGCACTCCAAGAAATTATCTTTTTTATGTAATCTAAGTCCGCTGGAAGGTACTCAAAAAAGTCAAACACGTTAAGCAAGATAAGTAAAGTAAGAACTAACTCTTCTATGAAATGCAACAACCTCTTTTTTTGCATGTTTTACCTTAAAAGCTGATTTTTTGTATAAATAACTTTTGAATTTAACACAAAAATATATAAACTTAGATTTTAAGAATTTGTTAGATGAAAAAAAGAGGTCAAGGAGGAGAAGCGATAAAGTATTTGATAATTTCTTCTATGATAATAGTGATCTCTCTTTTTGGGTATTCGGTTTTTGATAAAATCAGGGATAAAACTTGTAATTCTGAGCTTGCGAAGTTTGAGATTGATCTTAGGGATTTAGATAAGCAAGTTAAGTTTGGTTCAGCAGAGGAATTTCAGAGAGTAGTTCCTTGTAATGCAGACAAGATTTATTTTGTGGATTTAGATTCAGACATTGATATGGAATTATTGGATGATGAGCCTTTATTGAGAGATAGTATAAGTTCTAAAGCTCAAAAGAACGTTTTCCTGATGAAGAAAGGAAAGATCTTAGACAGCTTTTACGCAGGAAACTTAGGTTTATCTTATCCTAACTTCATGTGTTTGGTGCCAAGAACAGGAAAAATAGATTTCTTCCTAGAAGGCAAAGGTAGAAGCGTAGACATGTACGCTGGATGTTTTCAGCCGGAATGCACTTTCTTACCTCAAAAAGTTACGGATGAAGAAGCCGCTGCCATTGTTCGTGAAGCAAATGAGTTTGGCTGTGCTAACTGTCCTAATCGTGGAATTTATGATGAATGGGCAAAGTATTATGACGTAAAACTAAATTTTGATATTTCAAGAAAGTACAAATATTGTGCAGAAAATGGTCAGACAACAGTAGAAGTACTCATAAAACCAAAAGACGGTGCTGATTTTGAAAACTTCCACTTCTATGAAAGCATACCCAAAGAATGCATAGAAAACATTAATGATTACTTAGTTGATGAAATAGATGCGGACATAAAACCGGATCCATTAATAGCATGGAATCTAGGAGG
>JADHVG010000030.1 GCA_016784105.1 Candidatus Woesearchaeota archaeon | reverse complement strand
TGCTCCATTATTAAGGACAATAACTACTGCTTTTTATGAAAATACTTACATGCCCATAAAACCAAACGCTTTCACCATAGGTCACGATAAATTATTGACACATCTTGCTTTACAGTACAACAAGATTCCTATGCCTGGAACTTATGTTGTTTCTTCGATAGATGCTGCAAAGAAAATTCTTAATCAGGTTAATTTTCCAATAATTATGAAGTTCCCTCACGGAACTCAAGGTAAAGGAGTTATGTTTGCTGATTCTTTTGCTGCTGCCTCTTCAATGCTTGATACTATAGAAAACCTCAAGAATCCTTTTTTGATTCAGGAGTATATAGAAACTGATGGTTCTGACATTCGTGCTTTTGTGGTTGGGAATAAAGTAGTGGCTTCTGTAAAGAGACGTGCTGTTTTTGGAGAGAAGCGCGCTAATATTCATGCCGGAGCTAAAGGGGAATCCATCGTTCTTGACACTCATACTCAAAAGCTTGCGGTAAGAACAGCTAAAGCTATTGGTGCAGAGATCTGTGCTGTTGATATGCTTGAAACTGTTAAAGGGCCGGAGGTCATTGAAGCTAACCTGAGTCCAGGCTTGCAAGGAATAACAGAATCTACTCAAGTAGATGTTGCTGAAAAGATTGCAAAGTATCTTTATGAAAGATGTAAGGAATCTTCAGAAAAAGGTAAGGACATTGAAACAACAAAAATGCTTAAGGATATTAGTGTTAAGGAAAACGGCAAGGAATCAGAACAACAGATCGTTACAAATCTTGATTTTAGGGGAGAAAGAATGTTATTGCCTAAGATAGCTACCGACATATCCAAGTTTGATGAAAGCCAGGAATTCGTTCTAAAAGTCAAAAAAGGCAAGATAATTCTTGAAAAATTTTAGAATAAGAATTCGTTTTTTAGTATTATTGTTTGAGTTCTGTCCGGTCCTAAAGAAATGATGCATGCTGGAACTCCTAATATTTCTTCTATTCTTTCAATGTACTTTTTTGTATTACTTGGAAGCTTTTCATAATCTGTTATTTGAGAAATATCTTCTTCCCATCCATCCATTTCTTCATATACCGGTTCACAATTTTCCAAAACAGTGAGGTCTGTTGGAAATTCTTCAAATCTTTTTCCGTCATGGGTGTAAGAAGTGCATATCTTTATTTTTTTTATTCCTGATAGGACATCAAGTTTTGTGAGTATGAAAGCATCTAAACCGTTAACTCTTACTGCATACTTTCCCATTAGCGCATCGAACCACCCTACTAATCTATCTCTTCCGGTTGTTGCGCCTTTTTCTTTACCAACTTCTTGTATCTTCTTTCCAATTTCATCATCAAGTTGTGTGGGAAAAGGTCCGTTACCCACTCTAGTTACGTAAGCTTTTAAGACTCCTAAAGAATTTTTTATCTTTTTAGGTCCGATACCTAAACCGGTACAAACTCCCCCTACAATTGAATTGGAGGAAGTTACATAAGGATACGTTCCGTGGTCTATATCTAAGAGTGTTCCTTGTGCTCCTTCAAAAAGTACTTTTTTATTGTTATCAATTGCTTCATTAACAAGTAAAGAAGTATCCTTAACAAAATCTTTTAGTGCTTCATTATCCTTAACATAGTCCCCCATCCTTAATCCTGTTCTCTCCGCTTTGTCCATGTACGTAGGTCCTATCCCCCGAGCTGTTGTTCCTATTTTTGAATTCTTTTTTTTGTCTTCTTCAATATGCTTTTCCAGAATAACATGAGCATTGTTGCTTATCGCAAGATTTTTTGGACTTACTTTAATCCCATTTCCTTCCAATTCCTTCATTTCTTCCAAAAGTACCTTGGGATCTACAACCAGACCGTTACCAATAACATTAATTTTATCTTCATGCAGCATTCCAGAAGGTATTAGGTGTAAAACAGTTTTTTTGCCGTTAACGATCAAGGTATGCCCGGCATTATTTCCGCCATTAAAACGTGCAATGATATCTGCGTCTTCTGCCAAGAAATCTATTAGTTTTCCTTTACCTTCATCCCCGAATTGCATCCCCACAACTGCTATTGTATTAACCATAGAATCTGCAAACTAAAGTGAATATTTAAAGCTTTTGAAGTGTCATGCTGCTTTAGAAATCTGGTGGTAGTTTGTTAATGTCATTAGGGTTGCGCCTGCTTTTTCTGTGTTAATTCTTGCGTGATGGGTAGAGAAGCCTGGCGATACATAAGAGAGGGTTCTTGAACTCAAAGATTTCCATTTTCTTCTTTGTCCGTTTAGATTGGAGTACTTACCGGTTCTGATAAGGTGATCTACTCCATCATAGAGCCATAAATTTATTTCTCCTGAGTGTAAGTGTCCAGATAAAATTAGATCCCAACATCCTGGGAAACTGTTGTTTATAGCATCCAAATTATGGGTTATCAAAATATTTTTTTCATATCTACTCCCAGGCTCCAATACCGGGATTTCAGGTTTTCCTAGAAGTGCATCATCAATACCATAAAAGTTTAAAACTGCCCCTCTTAATTCTAAAGGTTGGTGTCTTCCAGTTAAATTTTGATATCCGGCTTCCATCATCAAACCATCAACATAATCCGAGGTTCTTTTTCCATTTTTACCAAAAAAATCATGATTTCCTGGAACAAAGAATTTTCTTGATTCCGGAGAAAGGTTATGTAAAGCCTCGACAGCATCATCCGTGAAATCTTCTAGATCATCTTTTATATAATCTCCCGTGCAAACAATCACATCAGGAACATGTCCGAGAGTTGCCCCTAAGTTATTTATGTTATCTATTCTTTTTTTATTTCCTTTTAAAAAATGGATATCTGAAATGTGAAGGATAGTTGCTCCTTCGAGTGCCATTGGCAGATTCAATATTGGAACTGAATAAGTACATAGCACATTGCCATTTCCAATTGTTTCTGCAGATTCACTTTTTCTAACTTGACTGATTCTCTTAGCAGAGTTTCGCATTTCTATTTTAATGAGGTGTTCCAACCTTTGACTCACTCCGTTTGAGTTTGCATAGGGCTCGGTACTTCTTTGAGGGTTAACAATGAATTCGTGATCCATTTGATCAATGTATCCATCAGGTATTTGATCATCATCAGCTGAGATCATTCCATCTCTATTGACATCAAGAAATCTAAAATAATTCTGTTCTGCATCAGTGTCTATTCCTAGTTCTTTGCATAATGTGTGAAATTCTCTTGGTGTTACAAGCCCATCTCCATGTTTGTCTGAAACTTCTATAAGTGTTGCTAAATCCATACCTTCAGAGATCATACTCAAAAAAATCTTAGAGGATATATAAGTTTAACTATTTGATAGTAGATGCTTCTTGAAGCAATTACATCCTATTTTAGCTATACTTCATATAGAAACATTTAAAAACCGGCCTAGTTATCTAATCGTACCTAAATTGGGGCTGTGGTGTAGCTTGGCTATCATTTGAGGTTTGGGACCTTAAGACCCCAGTTCGAATGGCCTTATACAATAAAAAGGGGCTTCCGAAAGTCTGGGCAGCCCCATTCTAATAACAAAAATGGCAAAAGTAAAAATTGACAAACTTGGTTCTGCTCGTAGATTTGGCGCTAGGTACGGTACAAAACCTAAGTACAAGTTTGCAAAGATAGAGAAGGAACAACGAAAAAGGCATAAGTGTCCTTATTGCCATGCTTTACAAGTCCGGAGAATTGCTTTGGGAATTTGGACCTGTAAGAAGTGCGAAGTCAAATTTACTGGAAAAGCTTATACCATATCTAAAAAATCAGTTTCTGTTGAACCTGAACCTGTTATTGAAGAACCTCGGGAAGAAGAGATGGAAGATGAAGATTCTGATAAAGAGATAGAGAAGGAAAATAAGAAGTTGATGACTGGGAATATTAAAGAACCTGAAGAGGAAAACTATCAAGATGGTTGAATATAAATGTTTTAGTTGCAACAAAAAGGTTGCGCAGGATTATTTGAGAAAAAGAATTAGGTGTCCTTATTGTGGGAGCAAGATGCTCTTTAAGCCAAGGTCAGTTTCTACAAAAGTAAAAGCAAGATAAGTTAAAATGGCAGATGTTTCTAAAGAGGCAGAAGGTAAGATAAGTCAGCTCCAGATGATGGAACAGTCTTTGCAAAATTTAACTACGCAAAAGCAACAGTTTCAACTTCAAAACACTGAAGTCGAAAGTGCTTTGAAAGAAGTTGATAAGGTCGAGGAAGCTTATAAGATTGTTGGTAATATCCTGGTTCTTTCTAAGAAAGTAGATTTAAAGAAGGATTTGGACTCTAAAAAAGAAATTTTGGATTTAAGGATTAAGAATCTTGAGAAGCAGGAAAACCAGATCCGGGAAAGAACTTCAAAATTACAAGAAGAAGTGATGAAGGAGCTTAAGAATGAGTAATGCGAAGGTAGAGGGTGAAGAGATTTCTAGCGTTATTGATTTGTTAGATGAGCTCAAGGAAGATAGTACTGTTCCTAAGAATGTTCGTGTTAAGATTGATGGGATGATTTCTAATTTGAATGGGGATGTTGAGACACAGATTAAGGTTAGTAAGGTATTGAGTGAATTAGAAGTTATTTCTGAAGATGTTAACTTACAATCTTATACTCGGACTCAAATTTGGGATATTGTTAGCTTGCTTGAGAAAGTTAAGTGAATAATTAATTCTTTCCATACTGAAAATAATTAATGGAAGTTATAGGGCTCATTAAAGATAAGCACCTCTTAAAACATGACTTTTTAACAAAATAAGCCGTTTTCAGACTCAGTTCTTAATTTAAGAGAATATTAACTTCTTTTTTTAATTAATGTAACAATAAAGCATTTAAACAAACAAATTTTCTAAATAGGCAACGTGTGGGGGATTTATGTTAGAATCTGTTAAGGAAGCTAAAATCGGGACTATTGTTCCGTTGCATAAGGAATTAGAACAAGACATTAATTTCATTGATTATTTTGCAAACCTTTCCAATTTTGGAAAGAAAAAAAATTCTTTGCTTCTGGAGCATGAAAATGAAATAATTTTTTCTACAAATCCTTGCTTGAAACTTACTGGGAAAGGAAACGAGTTTGAAATTCTCGCACTTAACGAGACAGGGAAAAAATTTCTTAATCATATAAAGAAAAGTTTTACTTTTTGCGACAAAGCAGTTTTTAAGAAAGATAAAATCCGTGGAATTCTTAATAGACAGATAAAAAAAACTGATGAACTTCAAAGATTGAAAGCAAAAACCCATCTGGACATTATTGATGTTGTTGCAACTTCATTCAAACCTTCAACTAAATCTGCTCACGCAGGATTGTATGGGATGATATCTTATGATTTTATAGATGAACTTCAAGATTCCAGTGTGGAGAAAGAAGATCCTGATTACGTTTTGTATTTTTTGGATAACATGATGGTTGTGCAGGAAGATAAAGCTTATATTGTTGCAAATTGTTTGATAACCGATAATAAAAAAGAACAAGCGTTTAAGGATTGTGAGAAGATAATAAAAGATTATGAAAAAGTTTTTCCCAAAAAACTTCCGAAAAAACCTAAACTCAAGAAGAAAGAATTTGTTTCTGAAGATGTGACAAGTGAAACTGAATTTAGTTCCATGCTTAAAAGTTTGAGAGCTAACTTAGTTAACGGAGATATCTTATATGCGTCTCCAGCAAGGCTTTCTTATTGCACATTTAATGCAGAACCTCTTGATGTGTATGCTGAAATCAAGAACAATCATCCCAGATTTTTTATGAATATTTCTGAGGAGATATTGATAGGTTCTGGAACCGGAACCATGCTGAGTGTTCTTGAAGAGGATGTTGAGCTAAAAGCAGTGACTGCAACAAAACCAGCTTCATCTGGAAACGGTGATAAAGACTTAGAAAATAAGTATGAGGTTATGTTGCGTACAGATGAAAATCAGATAGGGAAGCACATAATCATGATAGACTCGGCAAGAAGCGATATTGCAAGAATTTGTTCCGGAAGGTATGTTGACAAGATGTTTAACATAGAAAAGAATGGTTCTGTGCAAACTCTCTCATTTTCTGTTAAAGGAAAGTTAAAGAAAGGAATGAAATGGATGCATCCATACATTTCAACCATAAATTTTTCTGCTGGAATGCCTCGATATAAAGCAGCTTCCCTTTTAAGGAATCTTGAGAAGAATAAACGAGGATTTTATTCTGGATCTTTAGTCCATATCGGTCTTGAAGGGAATCTAAATTCATTTGTTGCGGATACTATCAAGCTAAAGAAGGACAAGGCATTTGTGATGAAAAGTGCAAATGTTTTCCAAAAAAGCAATGATGATGTTCAGGTAGATCAAAGCAGTGTAAAGGTTGAAAATGTTCTGGAATCAATAGAATCTTCAGGTGCAAAAAAATGAAAATATTTGTTATAGACAATTTTGGTTTATCAACCTATAATCTTGTTGATGAACTAGAAAAAAGGGAGCATGAAGTGGTTGTTTATGGTAATGATATCGATCCTAAAATAGTCAATAATTTTATTTCTAAATTCAAGCCTGATTTTATTATTATAGCTTCTGGAACCGGTAATCCTTCTGATTCCGGAAATTCAAAAGAAATAATTAATGCTTATTATGGAAAAATACCTGTGTTGGGCTTAGGATTAGGGATGCAGTGTATAGTTGAGTTGTTTGAAGGCAAGGTAGAAAGAAGTCCAGCTATTATGCACGCTAAAACATCTAAGATAATCCATGACAATAAGAGCATTTTCAAAAAATTAGATGAGTTTACTGCTGCCCGTTACAATTCTCTTGCAGCTACTGAAATACCTTATAGTTTTGAAGTTTCGGCTCGAGATGAGAATGATGTAGTTATGGGAATCAGGCATAAAGACTGTTTTTTAGAAGGCATAATGTTCCATCCTGAAAGTATTTTAAGTCCTACAGGAAAAGAATTCCTAGATAATGTTCTGGAAAGAGTTAGTAAAAAATAGTAATGGTTTTTTGTTTCTAAATAGGTTATTTTGCTATTAATGAGATAGCAAGATTTAAGTAATCTCAAGATATACTCCTTCATTATTTTTTGGGAGGTTAAAATGGAAATAGGAATTAGCAAAGAAAATGTAAATAAAGTGGGAGATATTTTACAGAAAGTACTTTCTAACCAGCATGTCCTTTACCAAAAGCTTAGAAATTTCCATTGGAACGTAACTGGAAAAGAATTCATAGAGCTTCATAAGTTCTTTGAAGATTCCTATAATTCTCTTTCAGATGATATCGACGTTGTTGCTGAAAGGATAAGAAGTTTGGGATTGAATGCAAAAGGGACTATGGCTGAATACCTCGAATTGGCTGATTTGAAAGAATCCCCAGGAAAATATCCTGATGCAGGATCCATGACTAAAGAATTGTTAAACAACAATGAATTACTGATAGTTCAGCTGAGGGAGTCTAGCAATCTTTGTGGTGATTTAGGAGATTCTGGAAATGAAGATGTCCTTATAGGATTGATGGAAAATCATGAAAAGCAGGCGTGGATGTTAAGATCTATGACGTGATTGCAATGCTTGAACAATTTTTCCCAACTGGAATTTCACAATTTCTTCTAGGGGGTTTATTAGTGGGTTTGGGAATTAGTTTCATTTTTATCTCAACAGGTTTAGTTGCTGGAGCTTCAACTTTTTTTACTTCTACCTGGTCCTACGTTTCTAAATTAAATTATTTTAAGAATCCAAAATTCTTATCTTCAAGAAACTGGAGGTCTGTTCTTGCTATCTCTTTGGTTCTTGGAGGATTTCTCTTCATGTTTTTCTTTAATGAGGGGAAGGCAGAAGTAACTGAAGTCCAGATCTGGAGGATAGCTTTAGGTGGTTTTCTTGTTGGTCTAGGAACAAGAATGGCAGATGGTTGTCCTTCCGGTCACGGAATCTGTGGTTTGTCTTCCTTAGAATTACCTTCTTTGGTTTCTGTTTTAACTTTTTTATCAATTGCTATTGTGGTTGCTTTAACAGTTTCAAGTATGGGGGTTTTACCATGAAACTTTTTTATGTTTTTGTTGGAGGCCTGATCTTTGGTTTTGGTCTTGCTTTTTCTGGTGCAGCAATTCCGGAAGTTGTTCTTAGTTTCTTGCAACTTAAGGACTTTGGTCTATTGTTAATTTTAGCAGTTGCTATCTTAGTTACTATGCTCACTTACCAGTTAGTTCCTAAACTTATGAAGAAACCTTTGTCCGGGAAAGAATTCAAAACAAAAAAATCTCCACTGAACAAACAAACAGTTGCTGGAGCAGCAATCTTCGGTGTTGGATGGGGACTATCTGGTTTATGTCCAGGTACAGTTTTAGCAGGAGTAGGTATGGGTAATTATCCACTTTTAGTAGGAATAGCAGCTATGTTCTTAGGAACTTATGTAAATGGGTTGTTTAGAAAGTAAAATTGTTAAGAACTTCTTTATTATTCAACACAATTCTTTTTTTAGAATTTTGTGAGCGACATTTATTTTTTTAAATCTTTCAGTGCATCCGTTAGGCATGTCTGGATGGTGTTCTTTTGATAGTCTTTTGTAATTTTTGTGTATTGTTTCAAAATCGGTTGAATGTTCTTCTACTCCTAGAACATCTCTGGCAGCTTCTCTTTGTTTAAGGATGTCTGTATCTTCCGCAAATAGTTCTAAGAACTCTTCCTTGGTTATTTCATCATTACTCAAAATTTTAATGAAATATTCAATAACTTGTTCAACCATCGCTAAGTTTTCAACAAACTTTGCAGAGCCGTTGTAGCTAAAGAATAGGTGATGGTCCCACAGGTACCATGAAGTTGTGGCTTGTGCTTTTCGCATCGAAATTTTTTCTAGGGGGACATCCACATCATCTTCAGTCAACCCAAAAATTTTTAGATGATTTATTATCTTATTTTGGTATTGTAATGCTCTTCTATCGTATGAGTTACGGACGATTATCTGCTCAAAATCATGACCTTTGATATTTACCATTAAACACTGTTACTATCTCCTATTTATAAAGCTAATTGATGATTTTTTTGTAATATTTTATCTCAAATTAACAATAAATGATGAATCAAGAAGGTTTATCCAGATATACTTATTTCTTAGTAAAGATGATTAATGGATGAGATGTTAAGAGTATTTATATACTGGGCACTCTTCGGTTCAGATATAGCCAAGTTAAATTCCCTTTCCTCAAATTAACAAAAGAAAAATTAAGAATTTCATGATGCTAAATACTTGTTTGAAATGCAACTCTGAGATATCATCAGAAAGGATATATTGTGATGAATGCATTTGTAAGGATTAAGTTTTGATTTTTTGCAATGCTTCTTTACATTCTTCTTCTCTAATTTTAACCTTCAAAAACCACAACCTTTATAAAGCGCGATATTATCTCTTTTACTATTAGGAATGATTAATATGATTTCTCAGTACAAGTATTGAGCAAGGATTGTTGTGCCTAATAGATTAATAAGTAAACACGAGGTAGTAAAAAATGAAAGGAACAGTAAAATTTTTTAACGAAGGAAAAGGATTCGGCTTTATTGCTGGAGAAGATGGAAAAGAGTACTTTGTACACATGTCTGGTTTAGGCGAAGGTACAAGACTTAATGAAAACGACTCTGTCGAATTTGATGTAGAAGAAGGCGAAAGAGGCCCAAAAGCTTCAAACGTTGTATTAGCATCTGAATAATTATAATCACAAGTTCAATTGTTGATTACTTTTTTTCTTTTTTTTAATATTTTTTATAAAAATTGGTGTTATTTCTTAATTAAAATGAAAGATATTAGTTTGCAGTATCGAATCAGCGAAGCTCATTTTTCAGATATTGGGGCAGATTTACCTACTCATAACGCAAATGATGTTTGGAGTTATGCTAGACACCTTCCTGCTGATTGGGATACCTCTAAGGTACAAAAAAGGGCTTTGGTGCCAGAAAGATTATTGGATAATCTAAGAGCAACTCCTTCTGATGGAGAGGTGGATTTAACTCCTTTGAAGGATGATCAAAGAGCTGCAGGTCATATTTTTGGAGATAATCCTCTTAGAAACATGTATGAAATCTTAACAGAATATGCTAATTCTTCTCCGAAATCAGAATGGTTTGCAAAATGGGGTGGGGGAAAAGTTTGGATGAAGGGTGAAGGTTTTGCTATATATCTCGAAAATGGACAAGAAGCTACAAAAACCATTGAAGATATAAGCAGTATAGCGGATAGTAGGGGTGTTTCAATAAAGATCAACCATAGATTTGGAATAACAAGGTACAGGGATTATGTCGAGGTAGATGAAAGTTTTAGGAGTGCCATTAAAGACAGAATGGTGTTTAGGGGTCTTCTGGAAGGAATGATTGGTTATGAACATTTTTCTTATAAATTATTTGAAAGTCATCCATAATAGTATTTGTTGTCTTCTTTTTGTTCTCTGTCTAGAACAGAACCTTCTTTATTTATGCGAGGCATCAGACTTTCTTTGTCTCTGCGTAAGGTTATGTTTAATTTTTTCAGAAAGATGTTCATGCCTTCTTCCATGAGGAATGGTCCTTTAACAATTCCGTTTTCGGAGGGAGTTCCTTCAAATACCATCAGTTTGTCTGATAAATAACCTAAAAACAGGAGGTCATGGTCCACTATCAGCGCACTTTTTCCTTTTAGTTCCATAAAATCTTTTATTACTTTGGAGACTTTCAAGCGTTGTTCAACATCTAGGTAGGCTGATGGTTCATCCAGCAAGTACAAGTCTGAATCTTTGGCTAAACATCCTGCAGTTACCACTCTTTGGAGTTCTCCTCCGGAAAGCTCATTCAATTTTTTTAAGAATAATGGTTTAAGGTTCAGTGGATCAATTATCTGGTTAGTGTATTTGTCAATTGCATCTTTTAAGTAGATCATAACCAATTCTTCAGATGCTTCTATGTACTGTGGTTTGTAAGAAACTTTGATGTTTTCATCTAATTTTCCGGATGCTTTTATTTCTCCTGCAAGTATTTTAACAAAACTTGTTTTTCCTATTCCGTTTTCTCCAAGAACTCCTATCACTTCCCCTTTATTGATAGCTCCTTCACCTGCTTCCAAGGAAAATTTTCCTAATTTTACGGACATCCCTATCCATTCAATTAACTTGTCAGGATTCTTTCCAATGAAAGGTTTGCGTTCTTCAAACTTCACTTGTTTATCTCTAAATCTTATGTTTTCTTCTTTCAGGAATCCAGACAGATAAGTGTTGATAGAGTTCTTTACCGGTTTGATTCCGGAAACAGAACCATAAACGTCTTCAGAACCGTACATTATGTGGGAATTGTCTGACATGTAATCAAATATTATGAGGTCGTGTTCAACAACCAATACTGCAACGTTTTCATTAGCTAAATTTCTTATGAACTTGCTTACGTTGATTCTTTGTTTTATATCTAAATAAGAAGTCGGTTCGTCAAAGATGTATAGTTCAGCTTCCTTTAGAACAGATGCTGCTATCGCAACTCTTTGGAGTTCTCCACCGGATAATTTGTCAATGTCATTATCTAAAATTTTTTCAATTTCTAGTTTTTTTGAAATTTCCTCAAGAGCATTTTTCTCGTCAACTTTTTTTAATAGATCTTTAACCTTTCCTTTTTGCGTTTTTGCAATTATTTCCACTTGTTGTGGCTTGTAAGATATTCTAACAGCTCCGGCTTTTACTTTTTCAAAGAAAAGTTGCATTTCTGTTCCTTTGAAGAACTCTATTAGCTCATCGTACTGCCCTTCTTTTCCTATTTCTCCAAAATTTGGCTTTAAGATGCCTGCTAAAACTTTTATCGCAGAACTTTTCCCTATACCGTTAACTCCTAATATTCCGGTAACTTTGTCAAAGAATACCATCGGTAAATTAAATAGTGCAAAACCGTTCTCTGAGTATCTGTGTACCGGTTTTTTGTCAAGAATTTCTGGAAGGTTTATGATTTTTATTGCATCTGGTGCTGCTTTAGGACAGATCCCACATCCTATGCATGTTACTTCATCTATTGTCAATAAGGAACCTTCTAACTTGATGCATTCCGTTCCGGATCTGTTTACTGGACACAAGCTCTGGATGTGTTGTTTCTGAGACATATCCCTAAGCTTTTCGTTATCCACAACAGCTATTCTTTTCATGTTACCTCAGAATTCTAAGGCATTTATAAAGATTATCAGATAAAGCAATCTAGAAAGTCAAGTATGATATGAATATCAATCCCCCAGAAAAAATATCTGTATTTCTTCATGAAACTTCCAAAGAGATATATTGGGAAGAAGTACCAAGAATGTAGCGGATGAAAATTTATGCTGCATCTTTCAGGGTCATATATCGGGTTTGCAAGCAAGTGATCCATATCTATAGCATTAGAAGCTAAAATAACAAATAGGATTAGTTTAAAGTTAATTCTTCTTTTAACTTTTTTATTGTAAAGAAATATTGCATAAGCTAGAATAATGTTTGATACAATATGAATAAGAAAACTTGGCATAATTATTTTTTTTTTGTTTTGATTAATATATTTTTCTAAGATAGTTTTAAATACAAAAAACAAAATAATTTGTTTATGTATCTTAAAAAGGAGCAAAAGCCAATTCTTTTTGTGAATGTACTATCAATAATGCTTTTCTCAATAATTTTTCTTAAAAGAAAGAATTATGAGTTTATGATTTATATCGGAGTTATAGTTTTGTTTCTGTGGCTTATACTTCATACAAACAAGAAGGTTAATTATTCTACCAATGTTCTATGGGGATTAACAGCGTGGTCCTTGCTTCATATGTCTGGAGGGGGTCTATACATAAAGGGAGTCAAGCTTTATTCGACCATGATTTATTCTTTTGTTGGTGAACCTTACAATATTTTGAAGTATGACCAGTTGGTGCATGCGTTTGGGTTTGCAGTTGCAACCTTGCTGTTTTATCATCTCCTAAAACCTTCTTTAAAGAAAAACTTTAATCGTTGGATTTCTATTTCCATAGTGTTGGTCATGGCTGGGTTAGGGGCTGGAGCCTTGAATGAGATTGTTGAATTCTTTGCAACGGTCATAGTTCCTAATACTGGAGTTGGAGGCTATGAAAACACGGCTCTGGATCTTGTTTCAAATTTAATAGGGGCTTTAGGTGCAATGATTTTTATTTATTTTAAAGAAAATAATAAATGAGTTAAGTTTAAATAATGCTTTTTCTTTCTTTCTTGGATGAAATGCGAAATATGCTCTGGCAAAATAGGAGAAACATTCCTGAACAAGATTCTTGGCACTCATGTAAGAGACGAAGCAGGGAA
>JADHVG010000029.1 GCA_016784105.1 Candidatus Woesearchaeota archaeon | reverse complement strand
ATGAAAGCATACCCAAAGAATGCATTGAGAATATTAATGATTATTTAGTTGATGAAATAGATGCAGACATAAAACCCGATCCTCTAATAGCATGGAATTTAGGAGGAATAAAAAAAGAACAAAGAATATCTTACATATTAGACACAATAATTTCTGACAAGTGCAAAGAAATAATAAAAGGGATAGGAACAGGAAAACTGGAATCAGGACAAAAAACAATAGCTTCGGAAATCCCACTAACAGATGAGATCGCTGATGATGGAGAGAATCAAAGACCAGAAATCTCAATAAGGGATGAAGTTGTTCTACCAGCACTAGGAAAAAACGTTTTGGTAGAGAACCTAGAACTAATAGCCAACGATGAAGTTGTCAGAGACTTGTTCTTCTCGGTAACTTCTCAAAGTAATCCAGAAAAAGTAGATTGTGGTGTCGAAATTGACAGTTCCAACAACAACAAAAAACTTGTTTGCAATGTTTTGTACAAACCATTGTTTGAAGAAGGAGAACAGGGAAGCAACATCATTTTAATGGCAACAGACCCAGAAGGATTGTTCAGAGAAACACCAATCAAAGTTTTAGTTCAACCTTACCCAGAAGAAAAATCAGAATGCGGAGACGGAATAATAGAATTAGAAGAAGAATGTGATGATGGAAATTTTCTAAATAGAGATGGATGCTCAGCAGTTTGCACACTAGAAACTTGCGATGTAGTAGATAATGGCAACATATGCACTGGAAACGAATTTTGTGATGGAGAACTAATAAGCACTCTAGACTCAGACACTTGTTGCGTTGGCACTTGTTCATTAGTAGCAGGAACACAATGCACTAGCTGCGGAGAAGGCATATTCAATGTTTGTGACTCGGAAGAATGTTCTTCCATCCAAGAAGGATGTTACTTCTATGACGGTTTTGGAACAAATACCTGTTCAACTTGCAAGAACCTGAAATGTGAGGACTATCCGAACGAGGATTCCTGCACTTCTAATGAATGCAGGCAGGAAGTTTGCGGTTGGAGCGATGATGAAAATAAATGTGAAGTATCCACTTTTTGCGGAGACGGAACTTGCAACGAAGGAAAAGAAACATGTGGCACTTGTGCTGAGGACTGCGGAGCATGTGCGATAGCATCAGATTTTAAGACAGCAACGTGCGAGAAAAAAGAAAGCTCAGGATGCAAACTCAACCCCTCCTGCGGTTCCGGTCAGACGATAAAAAATCTGGGGAGCTGTTCACTGACAGGGATAGGAAAAGCTTTTGGAATCGGATGGGGGACACAATATGAATGCTATTCCCAATACCAGACAAGCTCGTGCATCAAAGACCCAAAATGCGATAGCGGAGATGTCCTAACACAATACAATCCCTGCACCCCAGAATGCAGTGACGGAACAACCTTGGCACAATGCTCCACAACAAAACCAAAATACTGCAACGACAACATAAACCTAGTAGATAACTGCGGACTATGCGGAGGATGCTTAGATGATGAAGTATGCAATGAAATAAGTGGGAGTTGTGAATTAAAAACAGCGGAATTGGCAGCTAGCTACACCTCAACAACGAAGTCTGGTAATAATTATTATTTTAATATGGTTATAAAAAACTTGAATGATGTTGGAATAAATTTTGATCGTGTAGATAGAAAGTTTTTGACTACTGGATATTCATGGACTAGCGATAAAAATTGGATAATTGGTAAATGTGGTTCAGTTCGTTTAAATGGGGAGAGTGAATGTATTAAAGAAGGAAGATATTTCACGACACCCACTTCGGACACTTATAGGGAAACTTGGGTGGGTACTGATGATAATGGAAATTCAATTAGTGTAAGCTATGTTATTTCAACAAGCGAATTTAGTTAAAGTTGAAGAATGTAATACTTAATCTCCGCCTTGTCCTCCACCGCCACCACCAGAGCCTCCGTCTCCGCCATCTCCTCCGTCACTACCATCTCCTCCGTCTCCGCCTTGCTGTTTTTCTTTTCTGGAAACAGAAAAAGAACCTTCTTCCTGGTTAGCATTAAAACTATAAGTCATGTTAATCTCTGGACTATCAACGTACAGCAAAGCTTCCTTCAACTTCTCACCATTCTCAGTCTCATAATGCAAAGCCTTGAAAGAACCACTACCAGACAAAGCCTTACTGAACATTGCCTCAGCATCCTTACCAGTAACACGCTTCCACTCCGCACTAGCAGCCATCTCCAAGCCACCAGCCTTATCCATAACCAACATACTAGGATCATTCCTACTACCCTGATACAAAACAGAAAAACCACTACCAGAAGCATAACCAGAAGCTTCGTTCTTAGTAACAGGAACCGTCTCAGAACCAACACAAGCAGCAAGACCTAAAGCGGTTAGTCCTACTGTCGTGCTTAAAATTTTACCGGCATATTTTTGAGCCATTTTAGAACATAACTCTTATTTCTACTATATAAACCTTTCGGTTTTGTTACTATGATGAAGTGGTGGAAAGGTAGTTAGCTAAATCAATTTCGAGAATCTTTATGATCGCATTACCAAAAAGTTTAAATATAATTGTATTATTTATCATACATATGTATGATAAATTAAACATTACTGAAAATACGTTGCAAGTACTTTCCTTGTTCACAGAAGGTTTTGATAAAGAGTATTATATCCGGGAAGTAGAAAGAAATTTGAAAATAAGTCCCAGAACAGCCCAGCTTATTTTAGAAGATCTGGAAAATAAAGAAGTTCTTGAATCAAAGTTAAGAGGAAAAATAAAATCTTACAAGCTAAAACTAAACTACACAAGCTCAAAATACCTAACCTTAGTTGAAGATTATAAACTCATACAATTTATTGAAAAAAATCTCTTAATTAAAGAGATACTCGAAAAGATAAGTCCCCTAATAACTGGAATAGGGGTTATTTTTGGAAGCTATGCAAAAAGAACCAATAAAAAGGATTCCGATCTAGACATTTTTGTAGCAGGAGAATACAACAAGAAACAAATTAACAGAATAGCCAAAACATTCGGAATTGATATAAGTGTAAAAGCTTATCCTATGAATACATTTGAAAAAAACCTCAAGACAGATGTTTTTTTGAAAGAAATCGCAAAAAATCACTTAATATTTTTAAATACCGAAGCATTCATCAACACAGCATTGAAAAATGGATAAAATAAAATGGTGTGTTAAAAAAGGGTTGAGCATGATAGAACCTAATAGGGATCTAGCAAACGCGTACACCCAAAAAGCGGAAGAAGCTCTTCAATCAGTACCATTAAACAAAGTAAAAGACTGGAAAATATCTACCGCTTATTATTCTGTTTATTTTTCACTTTATTCAATCCTGACAAGAATGGGGATCAAATGCGAGATCCATTCCTGTACTTTGGAGTTTGCAAAAAAATTCTTGAAAGATTATTTCAATAAGGAAGATTTTGAATTTATGGAAACATCACTAAAATCAAGAATAGACTCACAATATTACACAGATAGAACAGTTCCGGATGAAGACTTCGATAAATTAATAAAAGAATCTCCCGGATTTTTTGTCAAATGCAAATCAATTTTGGACAAATTGAAGGAAGTCAACATCAATAAGATTAGGGATCAATTTAGAAAAGACCTAGATTAAAAATGACAGAACAACAACAGATGTCTGAGGAACAGATCAAAGCTTTACAGGAAAAAGTAAAGAATATGAGTCCGGAAGAACTCAAAGAGTTCCAGAAAAAACAGTGCATATTCTGCCAGATAATATCGGAAAAAGTACAATCAAAAAAAATCTATGAAGATGAACACGTCCTAGCAATCTTAGATATTAATCCTGCTAACCCTGGTCATATCTTGATAATGCCAAAAGAACATTATTCGATAATGCCTCAGATCCCAAATGATGAAATTGCACACATCTTCAACGTAACAAAATCCTTATCAAATTCTTCATTAAGAGCATTGGAAGCTCAAGGATCAAATATCTTAGTAGCGAATGGTGTTGCTGCCGGACAAAAAGCACAACACTTCATGGTGCATCTAATACCCAGAAAAGAAAATGACGACCTTAAATTAGAAGTTCCACAAACAAGCATACCGGAAAAGGAGTTACAAAAAACCCAAGAAATACTGGCAAGAGCATTAGGAATAAAAGCAGACCAAAAAGAGAAAATAGTTCCTTCAATCCCGCTAAAAGCAGAAAAAGAAACAGTAGAAGCTGATTTTGAGGAAACTATCGCCAAAGAAGAACCAACAATAGAAGACAAACCGGAACAAGAAGTTCCAAAAAAAAGTCCTGCTAAAAAGAAAACAGCTCAGAAAAAGAAAGAAGAACCAAAAGATAAAGATATTGAAGAAATTCCTGAACAAGGTGCAGATCTTGATGACATAGCAAGAATGCTGGGGGCAAAATGACCGGCGAGAACTGTTTACTATGTCAGATAATAAGCAATAAGATACCTTCTTACAAGATTTATGAGGATGATTTATGTATAGCTATCTTAGATGTCAACGGTGCAAGTCCCGGACACAGTTTCATAATCCCCAAAAATCATTATCCTATAATAGAACAGGTTCCAGATGAGGAGATGGGGCATTTATTCACGGTATCCAACAAAATTTCCGGAGCAATATTTGAGAACTTAAAAGTACAAGGAACAAATATTTTTGTGAGAAATGGAATACCTGCCGGACAACAAGTGGCACACTTCATGATTAATGTGATACCCAGAAAAGAAAATGATAACATAAACTTGCAATGGCCCCCAAAACAGCTTTCCGAGGAAGAAATGTCTACGATTGAACTAAAACTAAAAGACCAAATAGGTAGTGTAGGGGTAAGCAAGCAGACACCTCAAATTCGAAAACAAACAACCCCTAAACCGGAACCAATACTAGATGATGAAGACGATTATTTTATGAATCAAATAAATAGGATACCTTAATTTTAAAATAGGGGAGGGATGAAAATGGACCTTACGCAAGACGAGAAAACTGTGTTAAAACATATATTGGATGGACATATCTCCGAAGTGGAGAAAAATGAGAATTTGGCAGACTCTCCGCCTGTTTTGTTGGCTGCTGAAATCAAGTACGAGCAACTATTAAAAGATTTAAGGAATAAACTAGGATAAATTCATAAAAATAATAAGACCAAGTTTCCCATAACTAAAGTAACAATAAATGCTATCAGGAAACTTGGCACAAAAGGAATACCTTCCTTAACAAGTATCTTACGAACCTTTTTCTTCTTATACAAAGAAATTAATTTTTTGATCTGCTTTTTTTCTATTCCTAAATCTTTAGGGCCGGTTATGTACTTCCCAGAGACCTTAACTTCTTTAGCAATCCAATCCCCTTCGGTAAGTTTGTCAGGAGTAACTAATTTTAGCATGCAAGATTTTTCAACAGCCTTAACAGAAACAAACAGATAGAAACTTATTCCAGCAAGTAAAGCAGCGTAAACATACAATATCCGGTATAGTGAATCATCAAACAAGAACAAAGAAACAAAGATCACGATAAAAATTATTGTAAAGTTCCTGAACTTTTTTGTTTTTTTATCTTCTAAAGTTTTTTTGAAAGAAACAACAAACTTTTTCCTTTTAACCAAAGCAAGATAAAAACTCCACAACAAACCGTATATTGCACCCACAAGCATCGAGTTTATGAAGAAATTTACAAGAAAAGGAAGCTTTCCAGAGAAAACATCAATCCCTATCAAAGCACCAAGACCCATAAGCATCTTACTATCTCCACCCCCCCACTGACCGGTATAAAACATCAACCAAGCTATCCCAAAAAATATTCCAAAACCAATAACACTATTTAAGATAAAACTATGGTTCCAATAAACTAAAGATAGGATTAAACTTATACTAAAACCAATGCCAATTGTCCCGAGATTTATCCAATCAGGAACCTCTCTAGTTCTGAGATCAGTATATGATCCTACAACAAGCACAATAAATGCTATAAGATACGGAATTAAAGTTGGAACATTCACCAGATTAAAAACATCTAAAAATTGCATTTTAACCCTAAAAACAAGAATATTTATAAATGTATTTAGCCATAACTTGCCCTAGTAGGGTGGTTTTATGGTTATAAGTAGGATAAGGAGTATAATAAAAAAAGATCCTTTAAGTATCAAGCTTCCACGACACATAGCTTTGACTCTAGATGGAATGCAAAAATGGGCTTTGAAAAACAAGATACCATATGAAGAAGCGTACAAAAAGTCTTTTTCTATACTTAAAAACATAATAGAAAAACAAGTTCAGCTTAACATACCCATGATGAGCTTTTATGTGTTAGATGAAAAATACGACAAAGATCACGAAAGTTATGATGCCTTTATGACTTCCCTTGCAGAATTCTTAAACGAATTAAGTAAAAGCACTCTAATAAATGAAAACAAAATAAAAGTATCTATCTTGGGAAAATGGTATAACCTCCCTGGAAAAGTTGTAGACTCAATAAAAAAATCGATAGAAGAAACAAGAGACTATGATAATTACTTTGTGAACCTATGCATAAATTATGATGGGCAAGAAGAAATTTTGGATGCGGTTAAATTACTGGGGATGCAAATAAAAGCAGGGAAAGTAGATCCAGAACTTATTGACAAAGAATCTATTAAAGACAATTTATACTCTTCTTATTTTTTACCTCCAAATTTGATGATACAAAACGGTTCTGAAAAAACCACCAAAGGATTTTTGTTGTGGGACTCAATGCGGACAAAAATTTACTTCACAAACCAACTGTGGCCAGACTTTGACAAAACAGAATTCATGGACGCTCTAAAAGAGTATCAAAAAGGAACTTCTTAAGAATTAAATAATAATTATAAAAATAGTAATCTGATTGAGATTTAAGATGGTAATGTCAGAATTTGATACAAGCAAATTAATAGATTTAGATGAATGTGTTATAAACGCACTAGAATTATTTTCTAAAGGACTTCCAGAATTGCATCTCGGAAATTATAAACGGCCAGTAGTAGTTGGTAGTGGGAATGCAGCCGTAACCGGAAAAATTCTGTTCGAAAATAAAGATGCTATCCTTTCTGATGAAGGAACCTATGAAAGTAAACTGGAAAATATCAAAGACATTGACTGTGCAATCTTAATAAGTGCATCTGGAGGAAAGCACGCTCCAATAATAGCAGAAAAACTAAAAGCAAAAAAAATAGAATTTAGGATGTTGACTTGTAATTCTCAGGCTATGGCCAAGGAGTATGTTGATTCTGACAAATTCTTTGTCTTTCCCACGAACCCGGAACCTTATACTTACAATACCTCTACTTATTTAGGGATGATAATAGCACAAACAAAAGAAAATCCTGAGGAAATCTTGAAATTTATCAAAGAAAAAGTAGATCCAATAATTTGGGACAATTTTATGGATTATGATGCTTTCTATTTGTTGGTTCCAGCAGAATTTGATAATGCACGAGAAATGCTGATAACAAAGTTTGATGAACTATTCCAGCCTAAAGTATCAGGAAGAGTTTTTACACCTGAACAAAGCAAACACGCAAAAAGTGTTGTTAAATACGATAAAGAACTTTTTGTAAGTTTTGGTTATGAAAATAAATTGTTTGGAGATAAAAGATTAAATGTTCCATTACCAGATAACGTAGGGTATGGGGCTATGCTAGCTATAAGCTATTATGTTATCGGCAAAATACAAAAACAACATCCACCTTACTTCAAAGAAGGAATCAATGATTTTGCAAAAAAAGCATCAGAAATCTTCGGACAAAAGATAGAACCCTTAGTTAGATATGATAATTAGATTCCTAAATCCTTCGATTTTTCTGACCACACCCATTTCTTAAATTTTGGACCTTCTTTTTCAACAACAACCATTCTATCATCACCTTCTATGCTATTCACATCATTATCATCCTGGCTATCAAAATAAGCAGACCTTATATATCTAAGAGTCTTACTGAAAACCATTGTAAACTCCTTATAGGGGATTATTCCTCCAAGTGTCATAACAGAATAATCAATTATGACATCTGGAATTTGATCATTATCAAAATCGTATGTGGCGGAGTAAATGACAGTGCCGTCACCATCTAATCTAGGATCAAAAAATCCGTTTGGGAAAATATCTTCAAATATCGAATAAGCAAAACCAAGAAGTTTTTTAGGATCATTTTTGATTGCATGATAATTCTGGGATTGCAGAAATTTTGAGATGGGTACAAAATTACTTGGTGTTGATTTATAGTCCAAAGATGCTTCTATAGCGCCTGAAGGAGTTTGAGAATTTACCAAATCATCAAGAGAATTTCTTGCTATACTGGGAGAAGTTCCCACATTGTTAAACATACTAGGGGGATATGTATCATTATGAGAATCTGTTATTGGGTTTATCGCCAAATACGCTGCTAAAACAGCTTCTTTAAACATAGGATAACCTCTCAATATCACCCTCAGATCCCCAACATAAGTAATCTAGTGTATATATTGCGCCACTAGTATAAATATTTTTTGTTGTTTTTCAGCTAAGAATTCGTTTTTGCTTTTTCTAACCTATCAAGCAACTTACAAGCATTACACTTGTCTTTAGAAGCCACTTCCCCACATTCTTTACACATACCAGCTTCTCCAAACTTGTATTTTTCTTTTAGTTCAGGAAGAATTTCCAGAAAAGAATTCACAATAGCATTTTTAGTACCAAGATTATTGTTTTCAAAATTATTTAACATATCTCTTACTTGTGCACGATAACTTTTAACCACATTAGGACATTCCGTGAAATCATCCAAAATACCATTTATGAATGCATAAGTTGCAACTTCTTTTTCCGAACATAAGTATAACGGTTTTATTCTAGGAACAAAAGCCCTGTTTTTTTTTATTCCAGAGATAGGTCCTAATCTTGCACTGGCCATCAAATTGTTCTTGAACTGATTCATAACAATACTTTGCGCTTCATCATCCAAGTTGTGACCAGTTGCCAACTTTGTAAAGTTAAGTTCTTTAGATTTTTTATTCAACAAATATCTTCTAAAGATGCCACACATAGTGCAAGGTTTTATGTCCAAAGTTTTTAACATCTTATCTAAAGACATTTTGAATTCTTTTTCATAAGAATAAATATCCAAAGGAACATCATTTTTTTTACAAAATTCTTTAGCAGTGATTATTGTCTTATTTCTATAACCTTCAATGCCCTCATCTATACAGATAGCATGCAATTTTATTTTAGGATTTTTCGCGGCTAATTTGCTAAGGATGAATAATAATGTCAAAGAGTCCTTGCCACCAGACAGAGCAACTCCCAAGTTCTCTTCCTTATCTATAAGATTAAATTGACTTATGGTTTTGAAAACTTTGCTTTCAAAATACTCTGAGAAATGTTCCTTGCAGAGCTTCTTATTAGAAAGCTCAAAAACCTTAGGATTATTGCAGCAGTTCACTTCAACCACCAGAAATAACACTCATTATCTTGATTTCATCTTTGTCTTTTAAGATTTCATTTTCTAAAATGATGTCATTACCTCTACTCATGATTACTGTAACTGGATTAATGTTCATCTTTTCCAGTAAATTTTTGACAGTTGCATTTTCATCTAACTCCATCTTTTTCCCCCCTTGATTTCTATCGTAAGACACTTTTATTTCCATTTTTCTAACTAACCAATTTCTATTTATAAAACTTAACAAGAAATAAAGATGCTATGAAGTTTTTAATTCCTCATAACCTTTTTCTTCTACTTCCAGAGCAAGTTCCTTACTGCCTGATTTGGCTATGTTACCATCCATGAAGATATGGACAGCATCAGGAGTTATGTAATTCAAGATCCTCTGATAATGAGTTATAAGCAAAACTCCGGTATCTTTGTTTCTTAAAGCGTTAACTCCTTCTGCAACAACTCTTAAAGAATCAACATCCAACCCAGAATCAGTTTCATCCAATATTGAGATTGTAGGTTCTAAAACGGCCATCTGCAAGATTTCTGCTTTCTTCTTTTCCCCACCGGAAAAACCTTCATTCAAGTATCTTAAAGCAAACTTCCTGTCCATATGCAAAATATCCATTTTCTCATGTAATAATTTATGGAAATCCAGAACAGAAATTTTCTCTTTACGCTTAGCATTCAAAGCAGTTCTTAAGAAATTTGACATAGTAACTCCTGCTATCTCCTGAGGGTATTGGAACGATAAAAATAAACCTTTTTTTGCCCGTTCATCAGCTCCTAAAGAAGCAACATCCTCACCGTTTACCAATATTTGACCTTGGGTTATCTCATATTTTGGGTGGCCCATCAAGGCATAAGCTAGTGTGCTTTTCCCAGAACCATTAGGGCCCATGATAGCAACAACCTGACCTTTGTCAACTTCTAAATTAACTCCCTTAAGTATCTCTTTATCTTCTATCTTCACATGTAAATTTTTTATTTCCAAAAATGTCATTTTTTTAGTCCTCTATCTTAGTTATGGTGATTGCTTCTACCGGACAAACTTCCGCAGACTCTTTATTTATCTCTAAATCAGCTTCATCTATTATTAACTCAAATTTGTTAGTTTTTTTATTTAGTTTTGCATTAGCAAGATCCACTTTTCCATCATCAGATCTTGGCCAAATGTCTGGAGAGATAGCATTGCAAGCTAATGCCCCAATACACAGTTCCTTATCAAATTCAACTTTATATTTTACCATTTTAATTTTTTATAGCCTCCTTTACAGCAACTAATCCGAGAGTAGCACATTTTGTGCGGACCGGACCAATCTCTATGCCTAACATGTTAACAACATCCTCCCGAGTCATGTTTTCTATTTCATCAACATTTTTGCCTTTTACTTCATCAGTGATCATAGAAGCAGCAGCTTGGGAGATTGCACAGCCCCTACCTTCAAATTTAACTTCACTTACTTTTTTGTTTTCTAATTTTAAGCTTATAGTAATCACATCTCCACACAAAGGATTTTTCTCTGTACGTGTTAGATCTGCATCATCCAGAGTTCCTTTATTGTGGGGATTTTTATAATGGTCCATGATATGTTCTCTATACATACCATCTCCAGAATAGCTAGGATCTAGGTTTTCCATTATGTAAACACCCTCTTTACTTTTTCAATAGCACTTACCAAAGTATCCACTTCTTCTTTAGTGTTATATAGATAAAAAGAAGCACGAGCAGTAGCATCAACACCCAACACCTTAGAAAGGGGCATAGCACAATGATGGCCCGCACGAACAGCAACTCCTTCCCCATCAAGGATAGCAGAAGTATCATGAGCATGAACTCCCTTAACATTGAATGAGATTAAGTTAGCCCTATTTTTTGGTTTCGGACCATAAATTTTAACATCGTTTATCAGAGATATTTTTTCATAAGCATAATTAGTAATGTCAGTACTGTGCTGCATTATGTTTTCCATTCCAACTTTTTTTAAGTAATCAATAGCAGCCCCAAGACCAATAGCTTGAGCTATGTTTCCAGTTCCTGCCTCAAACTTCCAAGGAAGATCATTCCACTGAGAATCATTAATAGTAACGTCTTTGATCATTTCTCCACCGTATAAAAAAGGGTCCATGCTTTCAAGATGTTCTTTTTTACCATACAACGCACCGATGCCAGTTGGACCAAGCATCTTGTGTCCGGAAAAAGCAAGAAAATCACACCCTAACCTCTTCACATCAACTTCCATATGAGGGACAGATTGCGCAGCATCCACAACACACAAAGCATCGCTTTCATGGGCTATCTTAGTTATTTTAGAAATATCATTTATGGTTCCTAGGACATTGGAAATGTGAGTAAGAGAAACTATTTTTGTCTTACTTGTTATATTTTGTTTGATGCTTTCTTCATCCAACAAACCATCCTTATCAACTTTTATCACTTTAAATGTTGCTTTATTTCTTTTTGCTAATTGCTGCCACGGAACAAAGTTAGAATGATGTTCCATTTCCGTTACCACTATTTCATCTCCTTTGTTTATTTTATTTGCAAGAGAATAGGCTAACAAGTTTAAAGACTCAGTAGTGCTTTTTGTGAATATCAACTCCTCAAAACCAGCATTTATGAAATCAGAAGTTTTTTTGTGAGCTTCCTCATAAAGCCTAGTGGAATCTTCCCCTAGCTGGTGGATGCTGCGATGTATGTTTGCATTATAATTCTCATAAAAATCAGTTATTGCTTTGATAACCTGAGAAGGCTTTTGGGCGGTTGCAGCATTATCAAGATACACCAAATTTTTCCCGTTAATTTTCTTTTGCAAAATAGGAAAATCAGTCCTTATTTTATTTACGTTTAAAACCATCGTAGTTTGTAACATATTATTGCATTCTTTTATCAATGATATCATGCATGTTTTCACGCATCTTCTCTATTTTCATTTTCCTGATCAATTCTTCGAAAAATCCCTTAACATAAATTTTAGTTGCTTCATCTTTTGAAAGTCCCCTACTTTGCAAATAAAACAATTTTTCTTTATCTATTCTACCAATAGTAGCTCCATGAGAACATTTGACATCGCTATTATCTATTTCGAGATCAGGTATGCTATCGGCAGCTGCATCCCCACTCAAAAGCAAAGTATCTTGTTTTTGATATCCATTGGAATTGGAAGCATTTTTTTGTATCTTAACAAGACCACGATAGATGCACTTTGAAAAATCAGTCAAAGCCCCTTTAGTAAAGATATCAGAATAAGTATTTGGGGCATTATGTATACTCTTAGTTACTAGATCAAATTGCTGTTTGTCATTTCCAAAAAAAACTCCGTGGTTATTTACTGATGCTCCTTCTCCATCCAGATAAGAAGTTACCTCTGATAAGGTAGTTTTACTTCCAAAACAACAATCCAACCAGTTAACACTAGCATCATTTTTGAGGATAGCTCTTTTAATTATGAAGTTAAAACTTTCCTTGTTTAAGTTCTGCAAAGCCCCATAATCTACCTTTGAATTTTCTTCAGCAAATATCTCCACAATTTTGCTTACATAAGATCCATCATCACTTTTTGAGTTAAGTTCCTCCACCAAAGAAAAGCTTGAACCTTCTTCAGCGATAACAAGAAGATGGTCAAACAGAACCGATGAATTAACTTCAGTTGTTATTTCTATTGGCTCCTTAACTTCAACGTTTTTTGGAACTTTAACAACAAGAATATTGTTCAGAAAAGCATTATGCATTGAAGTGAATTTGTCTAGTGCAGGAACGCAAATAGTCATAAGTTTTTCTTTAAGCAAAGAATCATCACTTGCCAGAACCTCTTCAAAATTTTGGATAATAACTTCTTTATTATTACAAACTACTTTTCTTTTTACTTTCTCATTTAAGGCTTCCAACTTTTCTAAATCAAGGGCTATGTCTAGATTAATGTTAAGGCCGTAATTAAAATTAGGCATCGCTTTCTCCTTGAAGAACTCATAAGCAGAAATTCTTTTATCAAGAAGCCAAGAAGGCTCATTATTTTGTTTAGATAAATCTTCAACAAACTTTTTTGATATAGTCTCTTTTAACATGATGCCTCCAAGTTTAACCTAAAGAACCTTCCATCTCTAATTCTATCAACCTATTAAGTTCAACAGCATACTCTAAAGGCAGAGCCTTAACAATTGGCTCTATGAATCCAGAAACAATCATCTGGGAAGCTTGCTCCTCACTTAAACCACGGGACATCAAATAGAAAACTTGTTCATCAGAAATTTTCCCAACAGTAGCCTCATGACCTAGATCCACTTCCTGTTCTCTGACATCCATGTAAGGAAAAGTATTGCTCTGGGAAATATTATCCATCATCAAAGCATCACATTCAACATGACTCTTGCAATTTTTTGCACCTTTTTTTATGTGTATCAAACCACGATAGCTGGTGATTCCTGAATCCTTGCTTATGCTTTTAGAACGGACAATGCTATGTGTATTTGGAGCAAGATGATAAACTTTAGTTCCAGTATCCTGTTCCTGATCTTTTCCAGCGAACGCAACACCCAAAAAATCTGCCCTAGCATGTTCCCCAATCAAAACAGAAGTAGGATACAGCATCGTAATTTTACTACCCATGTTTCCATTAACCCATTCCATGATGCCTTTTTCCTGTACAAGAGCACGTTTGGTGTTTAGATTGTAAGTGTTCTTGCTCCAGTTTTCTATGCTAGAGTATCTGCACCTGGCACCTTTAAGAACATGAATTTCCACACAACCAGCA
>JADHVG010000028.1 GCA_016784105.1 Candidatus Woesearchaeota archaeon | reverse complement strand
AGAGAACGGAATCAAAGTTATGAAAAACCATCCCAAAGAGAAAAAAGTTAATTTAGATTTTTTATAAGATTTAATTAAAACAAAAATTAACCCCAGAATAATAAAAAGAGAGATTAAAAATGGAACATCAAATACTGTTGTTACAAACTTGGGAGAATGTTCTATAGATAAATTAACTGGAAAGATAAGTAGATAAATGTAGGTAACAAAAACTTTGAATGTTGTCAGAAAAGTTCCGATAAAACTTTCATTAAAGTAAGATGTTTCCCGACCTACTTGCCCTAAAACCTTAAACCTTAAACTCACATAAAAGATTGAAATTAAAATATAAGGTGTGTATTTTTTTAACACTAATTTAAAATTCTGAAAAGTAATTTTGTGATTAAAAGAAAAGTCATACAATCCTAATAACAAAACTAAAGTTATTGCTTCTTCCGAAGAAAATATTGCAAATAAGTAAACAAAAATCGAAAGATAATAATATATTCTTTTGTCATTTTTTGAATGCAAGATATAAAAAAACAACGATAAAAGCAAAAATAATATTCCAAAAATGTCAAAGGATGCTGTCATGTTGGTAACACGAGCGGTATGTATCGGGTGCGCAGCAAAAAATAAGCTAACAACAAAAGAAAATGAAAATTTATTAGAAATTTTTAGGGTTATAAAAAATAAAATTAAAGTAACAAAAAAATGCAGCAATAAACTGTTAAGATGATAACCAAAAACATTTAGTTCCCAAATTGAATAAGTGACTGTATAAAAAACGCTTCTTAGTGGCCGATATAGATTTCCGGGAGAAGGCTCTGAAAAAAATTCTGGAACATTTTCAAAACTCCTAATGTTAATATTGTTTTCAACAAAGAATTCGTCATCCCACACAAACTCATTTGAAAAAATGTTTGCATAATTTATTAAGATAACAAGAAACAAGACAAAACCTGCAACCATGTTTTTGTTTATCTTCATTCTCTTGTTAAAAATTAAAATCTATAAATATATTTTGATAAAAGCAAAAAGTTTATATAATAAAACATTATGTTTTATAATGAATTATAACAAAAAATAATAAATTGGAGGTTAACAAAAATGGTACAAGCTATAGTAAATCTTGGAGACACAGAAGATAGAGTCCTAACAATCATAAAAGGCAAATTCGGGCTTAAGAACAAATCTGATGCCATGAATTTTGTAATAAATAAATTTGAAGAGGAACTTCTTGAACCTGAATTAAGACCGGAGTATGTAAAAAAAATAAGGAAGATAGAAAAAGAAAAAAGCATTAAGTTTGATAGCATAGAAGATCTTAGGAAAATACTTGAGAAGTAAAATGCGAAAGTACGAAGTTAGGCATTCTTTAAAGAAAGTCCTAAAAAAAATTTCTAAAAAAGATAAAGTTGCTTTTGAACAAGTTATGGGCAAAATTAAAGAAATTATTAGCTGCAAAGATATTGGACATTATAAGAATTTGAGAGCTCCCCTACCGGAATTCAAAAGAGTTCACATCAAAACTTCTTTCGTTTTGGTGTTTAAATGCCTGAAGTCAGAAGACAAGATTATATTCTATGATTTTGATCACCACGATAACATATATAACCAATAACGATCCTTATTCTTAAGTGTTGCAAAACATTTAAATAATTCTTTAATAAAGAAAAATTTGGATGATTATAGTTCATAGGTTTAAAAAAAGAGGGATGGTAGAAGGTTCTCTAACGGATCTGCAAAAAAGCCATGGCTGTTGGGCAGAATGCATTAATCCCAGCGCGAAAGAACTTGCAGATATTTCTGAGAAGGCAAAAATTCCTTTAACAGATCTTCAAGAGGTTCTTGATAAAGATGAAAGACCTAAGGTTGCTGATTTAGAGCATTATTCTTTGATAATAATTCGGGAGCCATTAACTAAAAATCATGCTATAAAAACAACTCCTATCTCTATTTTTTTGTCTAAGAAAAAAAATAATATTATAACCATAACTTTGTCAGAGTCTGATGCTCTTGACAGATTAAAGGAACTTGTAAGAACTGAGAAGGTTGATGTTTCCAAGAACGGTTTGAGTTTTTTTGTGTATCGGCTTATTGATGAGGTCATAAATGATTTCTTTCATATAATGGATGATTTGGAAGAAAAAATAGATCATGTTGAGGAGCGTGTTGTTAATACTCCTGAAAAGGTAAGTGTCAAGAATATTTTCTCAATAAAAAAGACATTGATTTTTTTCCATAAAGCCCTTGTGGGGAACAGAGAGGTTCTTGCTGCAATAGATAAGGAGTATGTTGCCCACATAGATAAAAAAACATTGCATCACTTTAGAACTTCTTATGAGGATTTAAGCCAGCTTATAGATACAGAAGGTACTTACCGAGATATCTTAACTGGAACTTTAGAGATTTATCTGAGTTCTGTTTCCAATAACATGAACAAGGTCATGAAAACTTTGACGGTTGGGGCTTCTTTCATCTTAATTCCTACTTTAATTTCTGGGATTTATGGGATGAACTTTAACCCTTCTATTTTTAACATGCCGGAACTTTACTGGAAGTATGGATACTTCTTCGCTTTGGGTTTTATGGGGTTATCAGTCATATTATCTTACTGGTTCTTCAAGAGAAAAGGTTGGATTTAGTTATTCTAAAATTTTGTAGAAAGCATCGAAGATTGGTGTGTCGGTTGTTACTTGGTTGAAGCTTATTCCTAAGCTGTTACATACTTCTTCTATTTTTGCTGTGTGTTGGTCAAGGTGTTGTTGGTACTGAACTCTCAACCTAGGACTCACAAACGTTCGCATCATGCTATTGTTTTCCGAGTCTATTAGCTTAAAATCTCCTTGATATTTTAATTCTTTTTCAACTGGATCCAGAACCTGAATTATTTTTATTTCGTGATCTCCAAGATTGTACAAAGCTTCAGTTATCTCCTCCGAGTCCATAAGAAAGTCTGATATCAGGATTAATAATGCTTTAGTTCCAACCACTTTTTTGTATTGTAATATTGCTTCCAATAATTTTGAGTGTCCTTTTGTTTTTGTTTCATTAAGATGTGATACCATGCTCGCCAGTTGAGACATTCCCCGTCTTGGCTGAAAAACCTCTAGGGTTTCATCAAATGTAGAAAACTGAAATTTCTCGTTGTCTTTCATGGAAAGAAACGCAAAACCTACTCCTATCATTGAGGCGTAATCAAACTTGCTCATCGGTTTTCCAAAACCCATTGACGCACTGGAATCCATGATTATGTGCCCAGTAAGATTTTTTTCTTCTTCATAAGTTTTGATATGTAAGTTGTCTGTTCTCGCAAAGACCTTCCAGTCTATCTGTCGGATGTCATCTCCTGGAGCGTACTGCCTGTGTTCTTTAAACATTAGTCCTTGACCTGTTGCCAAGGATTTCCTTGGTCCAGTGTAGTTGGACGTTACGTGTTTCTTGATAACTAGGTGGAATCTGTTCAACTGGTCCAAAAAATCAGTATTAATCATTTTGTTAATGTTATTTGCTCGCTTTTTTTCGGTAAAAAAATAATAACTCCTCCCTAGTTTAGCCGCGACCACTGTTGCGGCGAGTGAAATGCAAACGAGCAAAGCGAGTTTGCTCGCAATTCGCTATTGGGCGCCACAAGACACACTGAAAATCTTTGATTTTCAAAAATTATTTTTATTTAATATCTAAAACAAAATCAAATTTTTATTTTACTTTATCGAGGATGTGTTTTATTGCATCGTCAGTGGTCATACCTTTTCTTTCCGCTTCAAAGTTTAAGATCATCCTATGCCTCAAAACCGGATAGGCCATCTCGTTTATGTCTTCATTGCTGACGTGATTTCTTCCCCTTATCAGTGCTCTAGCTTTTGACGCTAGCAAGATTCCTATTGATGCTCTCGGAGAAGCTCCAAATTGTATCACATCTTTATTTGTTCTTGTTGCTTTTATCAGTTTTAGTGCTCTTAACTTAATGTCGTTAGCAACTGGAACTTGTCTTGTTAATGCTTGCAAGCTCAAAAGATGGTTTTTGTTCAATAAGGTTTTTAGTTTAACTTCTTTTTTTGTTGCTGCAAACCGGTTCACTATCTCACTTTCTTCTTCTAAGGAAGGGTATCCTACTTTTAGTTTTAACAAAAACCTGTCTGCTTGTGCTTCTGGTAACGGATAAGTTCCTTCCTGCTCTATCGGGTTTTGTGTTGCTAAAATAAAGAATGGTGTGTCCAGCTTGTAAGTATTATTTCCCACAGTAACTTGTTTTTCCTGCATCGCTTCCAAAAGTGCTGATTGTGTTTTTGGTGTTGCCCTGTTTATTTCGTCCGCTAACACAATGTTTGCAAACACTGGTCCTGGTTGAAACTTAAAACTTCTTTTTCCGGATGTTTCTTCGATGATATAGGTTCCTGTTATGTCTGATGGCATCAAATCCGGAGTGTGTTGTATCCTGCTAAACTTGAGGTTCATGACCTCCGATAAAGTTTTTACCGTCAAAGTTTTTGCTAGTCCAGGGTATCCTTCCAGTAACGCATTTCCGTCACATAGGATCGCTACCAATATCTGTTCCATGATGTCATTTTGCCCTACAACTACTCGATTCATCTCTTTAAAGACAGCATCAAAAACGTGTTTGTAATTCTTCATAATTTCACCTCTAAAACTTTGCTATGATTTTTTTGTTGATTCTTTTCTTTTCTCATATTTTCCACCTCTAATTTTATTGTTTTTAACTCTATCTGTTTGCAACTTTGTTAAAGTAATTTTTTACAAGCTCTTGTTGTTCTTCCGGGATGTCTTCTTCGTATGAAGAAGCTTGCTCCACGTTTATGTCGCTGGGAAACATCTCATCGAATTGTTTTTCTTCTACACTTCCAGTGTCTCTTACACTAACCTCAAAATTTACTGGTTTTATTCTGATATCGATTTGTTCATTTCCCAAAACGGCTAGCTTGCTTTCTCCGTAAATGTCCTCTGATTCATTAACCGCTCCTACTTCCGCAAACCTTTTTTTATCAGCATTTAGGCTTTCTATTAAGTCTGGAATCTCTCCCAAAAATTTGTTTAAATCAACAACATAAAGATTGAAAGTTGTCATGAGCACAATCGCAAAAGATAAAAATACTGTTGCCAGAAGTTTGTAAGCTATTTTTCTGGTGCTTATGAATGAAGATATTCCAACTTGCTTTAGGTCCCTTAAAACTTCTGATTGTAATTCTTCAACAACTTCATTTTCCTCATCTGGATTATCTGCTGCTGTCCGCAATTTTTCTTTTAATGGTTCATACTTATTCTCAACAATTTTTCTTTTATCTAATTTTGAATGGGTGTATATTCTTGCAATAAAAAAAACTGCTGCTGGAATTATTGCTAACAACGGATACAAATTTACTAAGGAAAGGAAAAAGTAAACTATCAGGAAAAAGACTACTGCGTTAAGCGTAGTTTCAAAGACTATCAAAAAGCTCAATGTCCTGTTTATTTCCTTTATTACTCTTCCAAAATTTTTCATTTTAGCATTCGTCGTGTTCCGTTCCTCCGTTTAATGAAGTGTAAGAATCACAAACATCATCCAGATCACTTTTCAATCTGCTTATTTGTTTGTTCGCTGAAGATAAATCACTCTGAGTTCTTGCAAGAAGCACTTTTGTTGCGTCTAATTCTGCTGTCTTGTCCGCAAGTTGATTCTTAGTGTTGCTAACTTCTGCTTTCAGGTTAGCATTATCCTTTATTAGCTGGTCATTTTCTCCGGTTACATCTTTGTATCTTGTGTCTAATGCTTTCCTGTCCTGTTCAGCTTTGAGTCTCAAGGAGTAAGTTTCATTTAGCTCTGCTTTCTGACTTGTCAGTTCATCAGAGACAGTGCTTAATTGTTCCAGCTTATTTTGATATTCTAATGACACGTTCTTGAACGAGCTTTGATAATAGACGCTAAACCCGCTAAACAAAACTATTGACACTATTATTAATAATAAAAGTCCCATGTTAACATCTCTTCTCATAAAAGCCATCAAAACCACCTCAATTGTTTGCTTGAAATTTGATTATCTTGAAAATTTCCATTTCCAAAAATCATAGATTTTTGGGTGTAGTTAGCCATCGCCATTGTTGCGACGGAACATGTTGCGCGACAACATTGTTCGCGCCTAATTTTATTTGAGATTATTCTTTTTTTCATTTTTAAAAATTCACTTCACATTTTTTAGGTATAGCTTTTATTTTCCCATAATCTTCTTAATCCTATTTCAAACAGGAACAATATTAGAGCAGCGACAAGGAATGGCCATCTGAAGCTTGATGAGTCTATCTTTATCCTCTTTGATTTTTCTTTGATAAATTCCAAGATACTGTCCAAATCTTCTTTGTCAAAAACTTTGCCCTGTGTCTGCTCAACCAACTGTAAAAACTGATTATTAACTCCCAAATTTTTGAACTCTTCTTTATACGTTACCGCAACATCTGCTCCAAAAAAGTTGTAGAATTGTGCTTTGTTAGGTTCGAATGTGGAGGTGTATAAGTTCACATCAGATTTTACAAAATCTAATTGACCATGTTCAGGTAAGCTATTGGAGATTACATTAACAAACAGGGTATCTCCTAAAGAAACATCTTTTATCTTAACATCAAAATTTTTCTTTCGGGATAAATCTCCAATAACCCAGTTTATGGTTCTTGTTAACACTTTAGAATTTTCCTTCCCTAAGATTTCCCCAGACCATTTGCTTCCATCATCAGTTCCAAAAGATGCTACCCTTCCCAGTCCAAACCTCCAAGCAGCTAAAATAGGTATTTTCTTGTTTGTTGTTATTAATAATCTTGATGCTGGTTTCGGGATCATGAAATTGTATCCTGACACAACTGCATTCAGACTCTGGTTGTAGGTTATGAAGTGAGTTGTGTCCAATAAAACAAGCTTGTTCAGGAAGTCTTTGTTCTCACTTTCATCGGCTTCCCCAAACAATATTTTTAGTTTGTTGGATGCATCAATTGGAAAATAAACTCCTTGTCCAGTTTGCGCGATTTTTGAAAGAAAACTATGATCTTGATCAGCGGATGCCCCTACTCCTACCACATAAGTTTTTATGCCTCTAGAAGTTAAGGTTCTTGTTGTATCAATAACTTCTTGTTGTGGTGCAGGATTTATACCTCTGCCATCTGATAATAAAACAACATTTTTTCCACCGCTAGCCCCTCTAAGCATTTTGAATGCTTTGTCCATTCCTAATTTTATCTCTGTTTGACCACCAACTTTATCTCGATCTATTTTTGATATTTTGTCTATTATCTCTTTTTTCTTGTCCCCTATTGTAACAATTTCTGATAGTGTAACTATTGTGCCTACCGGTTTAACTCCAATAACAACCACTCCTACATTTGTTTTTTTATCCAAACTATCAATAACGCTGACTGCTTGTGCTTTTATCACCTGGTCAAAATCCCTTACCTCATATTGTCTTGTTTGGGAATTGTAAACTTTTCCAGTTGTTCCAGACACATCTAATATCAAAAGAACGTAAACATCGCTCTTCTCACCTTCTTCTCCAGAACCTACCTTAACAGGAAGCAAAGTTTCTATCAAACTTCCTTTGTATCCTCCACGATCATAAGAACTCTGCCCACCTACCACCAACAGTCCGTTGCCATCAGAAACATAACTGCTCAATTTGTCTATGTGCGGCAATAATTTATTAGCAGGAATGTCATTTAATACAACAGAAAGATAGCTGCTTAAGTCATTCGGAATTGTGCTTACTGTGCTTAGGTCGTATATTCTTCCTAATTCGTTAGATAATGGAGACGTTTTTTCCGTTACGTATAGTACTCTTGGTCTTGGTACAACTTTAACGGTCTTTCTTTGAAAATTATTTTGTTTGAAGTAATCTTCTTTTGCAACTGAAACAAGTTCTGCAGTTATCTTATGATAGCCTTCAGAAAGTTTTTGTTTTATTGTAAAGCTTTTTGTTCCTTTAGAAGTTTCTGCCAGAACTATTCGGTTATCAAACTTAACTTCTAAAGTATACGGGATTTCTTTTCCCACACTTTTAACTTCTATTGTAAAAATTTCTTCGGTATCCCTTATAGCTTCTGCCGGTCCGAGGATGTCAACAGCCACATCGCTTTGTTTAGGTTCTAGGTTCAAAGTACTTACCGTTACATTTAGGGACGTTGCTAACAGCATGATATCTCCTAATAATTTTCCAGAATTACTATTTCCGTCGGTGATAACTAAAACATTCTCATCTCTCTCAAGGTTATTTAATATCCCGTCTCCTATCTTGGACGTGTCTCCCACTGCTATTGTCCTCAAAGTTACTGGAACTTTCCCTTTTAATTTATCCGCAAGCTCTTTTCCAAGATTTCCTTCAAACAAATTCATAGAACTCGAATTATCAACAAGGATTGTAATACGTGGATTTCCCTTGACGGTTTTTGTTTCCAATATGAATGGAGAAGCTATCGATAATATGACTAACGTAATTATCAAAGATCTCAAAATAAAGAATGCGGTTCTGGGTTTTTTCTTGTCCAACTCATAGCTTGCTTGCTCGGACTTATCCGGAAAAGTAACAAAATTTCTTTTTATGATAAAATATAGAATTATGATTAATGGGATTATTATCCACAATAGGTATGAGTACGTTAAGCAAAACTTTCCAAAACAAAATATACTCCTTAAATCTGGGAAGACAAAAACGATTATAGATCACCTCTTCTTTTGACGTACCATACTTCGTATAACAGTAAAATAAAAACTAAGATTAGTATTACTGGGCTTATGCTAAAATTTTTCTCAACACCTTGTTCAGATAATACTTCTCCCGTTGCCCCTTCTGCTTCCAGTACGGATAGTTTTGTTACATCTGATTCCGATGCATCAAGCAAATTAGCTGCAAAATTTTTCCCGTTGAAATTATATATCCCTGCTTCATCAAATATCACTTTTGAGGTTGTTAATGAACTTGAAGGTGTCTTGACTTTTTGTTCATTTATTGTTATTATCCTGCCTGTCTTTGTGTTAAAATCTCTCACATCTTCCGTTCCTTCCATAAAATTTATCAAAGAATTCCAGAATATGGGGTATGCTGGTAATGATGAGAAATCAGATGCTTCATCCATGATCCCATAATAAAATATTTTTCCTTTGTAATGATCTTTTACTGCGAACGCTGGAATTCCTTGGATGGATGCTATTGTTATTGTATCTTTCTTTGCGGTTGTTGAAAAGTACTTAGAAGTTGTTGCAAAGCAATTGTTGTTTGCAAAGTCTTTTGTTAATTCATTTATTACATCCATGCAAACTTTTTGTGTGCTTTGTTGTAATTTTTTCAGTTCAACTATATCTAGGTCTTCTCTTGCAAACTTATCTAGGTCGTCTTGAGCAGTTATGATCAGTTTTCCTCCTTGCTTTACAAAATTTGAGATGTCTTTGAACGTACCCGGGAGAATTCCATCTCTTCTCCCAACATTGTTTATTTCATGCAAGACTATTACATCATGCTGGAACGGCTCAATTTTTTTGCCTTGAGTGTTTACCGTTAGAACTGGAGGATTCACCACATTAAGGCTTATGTCTCTTGAAGCAAGCAAAGCATCCTGTATGTTGGGAGTTCTTTTGTTTGTTATTAAAAGCACATTCACCTTGCTTTTTAGTGGAGCGCTTAAGTAAACAGTATTGTCCACCATCAGATCATCTTTTGGTTCTAGTTGAATTTCACTGAGTCCTGTAGGAACATCATCAAAAATAAATGTCTCAACAGAATTAGGTAATACTGTTATCTTTCCGGATTCTGAGATAGACTTTTTGTCCTTGATTAATTTTAAAGTTATTTGTTTGTTTACAGTGTTGAAGTTTTTTACATAGATTTTGATACTATGCTTTCTTAGATCTAAGCTGGTTATTCCTGCATTTTCTGCATCATTTGATACGTCAATGAAATTGATTATTATTTCTTCTGAGCTTAGTGTTCTCTTGACCACTAAAAGGTCAGATCCATCCACGCTATTGAAATCACTTATGACAACTATCCTTCCGGGTCTTTCTCCCAGCATATCTTTAGCTAAAAGCATAGCATCTCCTAAGTTGGTTATTGTTGCTTTTGGTTTTAAGCTTCCTAAGATGTCTGCTGCTACTGAGATATCTTCTTCCTCTAAAACAACTAAAGGAATGTGTTCTGCGAGTATTATACTGTTTCTTCCGCTTAAAACTTTGTTCGCTTCTTTTATCGCTTCCTCAAACCTTGTTTTTCCACCGTCTTCAGCCTGCATGCTTGCGGATGCATCCAGCACAATAATTGTGTTTTCTAAAGATACGTCGTAGGGGACTTTGAAAGAGGGTTCCATGACTGCATACACTAACCCTATTAACGCAAGAAGTTGCAAGAAAAAGAGAAAGTTTGCGATGAACCTTCGAAATATAGCAGACCTTTTTGATTGTTTTTTGTCTTGTAGGATAAACATCAAGGAGGGAATTATTCTATCTTGAGGTTTTGGTTTTCTTAAATACAATATTATGAAAGGTATCAGTGCGAGTAGTGCCCACTTCCCGATACTGTTCAGATATTCTACCATCTTACCTCTTTTTTTTACTTAATTTCTTTACAAGGTCCTCAATGCTCATAAGATCCTTGACCACCACTAGATGATTGTCTATTAGATACCAATAAAGTTCATCTTCATTATTTATTCTAAGATCTTTTCTCGCTTCCAATGGCAAGGTTAATTGTCCTTGTTTTGTCAGCTTCGCTTTCCCTATGAATTTTGCTTTCATATTATTAAGATTAATAAAAATAATAAAATTACCTAGATTATTAGAAATATTAGAATTAATATTTATAAATGTTACTGTTTTGTACACTAGTTTAGGAAATTAATTTAGAAAAATTGTATAAAAAAATCAAAAAATTATATAAACAGCTTGTGAAAACAAAACCTTATGTCAGAACAAAACATGGAAGGTTATCGTCATTCTTTATCTCATTTGTTAGCAGCAGCTGTCCTTGAGCTTTATCCAGGTACAAAAAACGCTATAGGTCCTGCTATTGAAAATGGATTCTATTATGATTTTGAGTTTAAAGAACCCCTACTAGAAGAGGATTTAAGAAAAATAGAGAAGAAAATGCGTTCAATTCTACCTTCTTGGGAAAAGTTTGAGAAGGAAGAGGTTGCGGCTGATGAAGCAAAAGAGAAATTTAAAGATAATTCTTACAAGTCAGAGTTGATTGATGAGTTTTCTAAAGAAGGCAAGAATCTTACTCTTTATAGGTCTGGAAGCTTCATAGACTTATGTAAAGGAGGTCACGTTGATTCTGCTAAAGACCTTAAATCTGATTCTTTTAAGTTAACTCATATCGCCGGTGCTTATTGGCGTGGAGATGAAAAAAATAAACAGTTAACAAGAATTTACGGTCTTGCTTTCTCTTCTAATAAAGAATTAAAAGAACACTTACAATTATTGGAAGAAGCAAAGAAGAGAGATCATCGAGTTTTAGGACAAAAATTAGATCTTTTTAGTTTCGATGAAATTAGTCCTGGAAGTCCTTTCTTCCATCCTAAAGGGACTATTATTTTTAACGAACTCCAGAGTTTTGTCAGGGATGAGTACAAGAAACGCGGCTATAAAGAAGTTGTTACCCCTTTGGTTTACGATGGTGAACTTTGGAAGCAATCTGGTCATTGGGAACATTTCGGAGATGAAATGTTTAGGGTTAACATGGATGGGAAAGATGCAGCTCTAAAACCGATGAACTGTCCATCCCATTGTGTTATTTACAAAAAAGGTTTCAAAAGTTATCGTGATTTGCCGTTAAGGATAGCGGACTTTGCTCCATTGCATAGGAATGAATTAAAGGGAGTTCTAGGAGGTCTTACCAGAGTTAGGAAATTCTCTCAGGATGATGCTCATATCTTTTGCATGGAAAACCAAATAGAAGATGAAGTTTTTGCTCTTATTGATTTTTTGAATTACATCTACAAAGAGGTATTTGATTTTGAGTACAAAATAGAATTATCCACGAGACCGGATAAAGCTCTTGGAAGTGCTGAACTTTGGGAAAAATCAGAGAAAGCTCTAGCATCCGCATTGAAGAAAAAGAAGTTAGATTTTTCAATCAACGAGGGAGATGGTGCTTTTTATGGTCCGAAAATAGATTTCCACATCAAAGATGTTCTGCAAAGAAGTTGGCAGCTAGGAACTATCCAATTAGATTTTAACCTTCCTGAACGTTTTGAACTACACTATGAAGACAAAGATGGAACACGAAAACAACCTATCATGATACATCGTGCTTTGTTAGGAAGTTTAGAAAGATTCATGGCAATTTTGATAGAGAATTATGCAGGTAAGTTTCCCTTGTGGTTAGCACCCGAACAGGTTCGCATCGTTACTGTTTCTGATGCCTTTAATTCTTATGCGGAAGAAGTTGCTGAGAAGTTAAGAAAAAATGATGTAAGGGTTCATGTTGATGATAGAGCGGAAAGTATAGGAAAGAAAGTTAGAGAAGCACAAATTAATTACGTTCCTTTAATCTTGACCGTAGGAGAAAAAGAAAAAGAAAGCAAAACTTTAGCAGTAAGGACTCTTGACGGAAAGATAAAATTCGGAATGAGGATAGATGAATTCATCCTAAAAGTAACGAGTTTAATTGAAGAAAAGAATTCTAAAATTGAGTTATAGCTCTTTCACTATTCTAAAATAATTACACTAAGAAAGGTTTTTATATCCCATCAATACTTCCAAATTATGGCAGGTATAACACCAATGCATGATGAGGGTGCTAAGTCTTATTCTTTAAGTGATCTTGCTGTCGGAATGTATGCTGTTGATAAGAGGGAGATAGATAATGATCTTATTTCTGCTATTGCCCATCTTAGTGGGGACCATAATCCTATACATTGGAATGAAACTTATGCTAGGGACACAATATTCAAAGAGATTATAGCTCATGGTTTGGTTAGTGATTTTATATTGTCTACAATGATAGGGATGGAACTTCCTGGAGAAGGATCTATTTATAGGGGCAAGAGTGTTAAGTTTCTTCATCCTGTTAAACCAGGAGATATATTAGAAAGTAGGATAGAACTAGTAGGGATAAATGAAGAAAAAAGGATTTTGGACTTAGAGGGTGCAAGCAAAAACCAGAGTCAAAGAGTTGTTGCTGAATATACTGCCAGCGTCATGTTAGACCCCAGTCAAGGATAACCTTTATAAACAAATTTCTCATTCTAAGTGGCATGGTTTTGGAAAAGCTAGGAGATTCTCTAAAAGGCACTTTGTCTAAGATAGCTAGCTCTGTTTTTGTGGATGACAAGCTAATTAATGAACTTGTTAAAGATATCCAAAGAGCTTTATTGCAAGCGGACGTTAATGTTAAACTGGTTTTCGATCTTACAAATTCTATTAAAGATAGAATAAAGAAAGATGATACTCCTGCTGGCTTGACTAAAAAAGAACATTTGATCAATATTGTTTATGAACAATTAGTTGAGTTCTTGGGAAAAGAAAAATATGAAGTTAAGATAGAAAAAAAGCCTTTTAACATAATGCTCCTTGGTTTGTTCGGAGCTGGAAAAACAACTACTTCCGGAAAACTGGCAAAGTACTACCAAAAACGTGGCCACAAAGTTGCTTTGGTAGGTTTGGACGTGCATCGTCCTGCTGCCATGGACCAGATTTCTCAGATAGCTTCTCAGATTAATGTTCCTGTTTTTATAGATAAGAAAGAGAAAAGTGCAGTAAAAATTTATCAAAATTTTAAAGATGAACTAAAAGAATTTGATGTGGTTATAATTGATACTGCTGGAAGAGATGCTTTATCAGATGACTTAATCAAAGAAATAGAGGACATCCATAATGAAATCCGACCTGATGAAAAGTTTCTGGTTTTGAGTGCAGATATAGGTCAAGCTGCTCAAAAACAAGCCACCCAATTTAATGAAAGTTGCAATGTTACCGGAGTCATTATAACAAAGATGGACGGTACCGCTCGCGGAGGGGGTTCCTTAACCGCTTGTTCAATTGCAAAAGCCCCTATTGTCTTTATTGGAGTTGGAGAAAAAGTTGATGATCTTGAACATTTTAACCCTAAAGGTTTTGTCGGTAGACTTCTTGGGATGGGAGATTTAGAAGCTTTGTTGGAAAAGGCCAAAGGTGCCATTAAAGCAGAAGACGCAGAAGATCTTGGTAAAAGATTCCTGAAAGGGGATTTTAATTTATTAGATTTATATGAGCAGATGTCCGCCATGAAGAAGATGGGTTCTCTGAAAAAAATTGTGGAGATGGTTCCCGGATTTTCTTCATTAAAAATGCCTAAAGAAATGTTGGATGTGCAAGAAGGTAAGTTAGATAAGTGGAAGATTGCAATGCAAAGCATGACACAGCATGAATTAGAAAATCCTGAGGAAATTGATACTTCTCGTATGGACAGAATTAGTCAGGGTTCAGGAACTCAGGTTAGCACGATAAGAGAATTGATCAAGCAATATCGTCAGAGCAAGAAGATGGTTAAGATGTTTAAAGGTTCTAAAGGGGACATGTCCAAGATGATGAAAAAGTTTGGCGGGAAAATGCCTGCAGGATTTAAAATGTGAGACTGAGTGTAACTAATTCTCACTAACGTGCCAGCTCAGTTATGGAGATGTATTAAATTTTCCCTATTAAATCCACCCCGGGTTTCAGCGTCTTGCTACCTTTGGCCCATGAAGCAGGACATACTTGTCCTTTGTTCTCAGCAACGAACTTAGCTGCTTGAACTTTCCTTAGAAGTTCTTTTGCGTTTCTTCCAATACTATTATCATGTATTTCGTAAGCTTTTAGCTTCCCTTCAGGGTCAATAACAAAACTACCCCTTAAAGACAAACCTTCTTCTTCAATGTAAGTTCCGAATTCTTTGCATATTGCTCCAGTTGGGTCTGCTCCCATCGGATAGTTTACTTCCTTGATAGTAGGACTGTTATCGTGCCATGCCTTGTGCACAAAAGCGGTATCGGTGCTAAAACTGATGACCTGTGCACCTTCTTTCTTGAACTCATCTTCTAAGTGAGCTACTTCCACCAGTTCTGTCGGGCAGATAAACGTAAAGTCGGCCGGGTAGAAAACCAACACCATCCACTTGCCTTTATAATCAGAAAATTTTACTTTTTCAATCTTATTTTTATGATACACTTCGAATTCCATATCTGGAATTTGTTCACCTATTTTTACCATTTACATCACCCTGCCCCAGAATGTTTAGCTATCTTAAAAAGTTTTGCATAGAAAGGTTATGAGAAATTTAGACTGATTAGTAAAAATTATGGGGTATAAACCGAAATGTTTATATAAAAAATTCATAATATTTTACTTAAAAAGAGGTGTATAGATTGGATGATGATTATGAGATAATGCCGCATCGCCAGGTAGCAGATTTAAAGAAGCAACTTGAAGAGATAAAATCCAAGCAGGAATCGTCTTCTTCTAATGAACTTGTTGGTTCTATGAGTTCTCTTACAAAAAGCATGGATTCAATGCTAAAGCTTTTTACGGAAGCAGCAGAAGAGCTTAAGGTAGAAAGCAAAGGAGAGCATGAAATAGCTCAAAACTTGAATCCTTTGAATGACAAGCTTGATGAGATTATTGAACAAAACAAGACGATTGCAGAGGGCATGATTGCAATCCATGACACTGTTAAAGAATTTGTTAGCAAATCGGAACATATTCAACAAAAACCTCAACCTGTAAAATCACAATTTCAAGCACCTGATTTCCATGGAAGCATGCCGTCTCTCGGTGCATCTAGTCAACTTCCTCCTGGTTTTTCTCATCCCCCTTCACAACCAAATTTTGGAAATGCTCCTATTCCAGATGTTCCTCCGGCTCCAAGACCAATGCCAAATAAAGGTCCTGTTGCCATGCCAAGTATGTCTTTAGATGACTTAGATCATGCT
>JADHVG010000027.1 GCA_016784105.1 Candidatus Woesearchaeota archaeon | reverse complement strand
ATGATGAAAAGCTTTGAAAAAAACCAATACAATTTTGCGCAACTTCCTTATGATTCACACGAATGGGATTTCATGTCATGGTATAACATCCGAAACCCTCCAAGATTTCTCGGATTTCTTTTTGACAAATTTATATTAATGAAAAAGAAATCACCAAAAGAATCTTACTTAAAACAAGCAAAATTTTCAAGAAACCATCATTACAAAAAAGGAAAAAAATGCGAAGAATGCTCCTTAACAGGTATATGCGACGGTCTAACAAAACAGTATTATAGCCGGTTTGGTGACTCAGAATTAAAACCATACAAAGGAGATCTGATAAGTGACCCAACACACTTCATAAAAAAACAAGAAAAAATAGTTGATGATTGATAACTCCCACTAAAATGACAGGAGTACTCTTTATTAACCCTAAATCAGATTTATAACAGATTAAAATTTAATATTAAAAAAATATTTTTGAACTAACTAATCTCAAAATATAAAAAAGATCAGGCATTCTTTATTGAACCTAAATAATAGCCTAGATTCCATGAAATATCCTCAAGAATTCTTAAAAATACAAAAATTAATCCATGGGATTTAAAAATTTGAATGTGGTTGGGCAAGATTATTTTATGATGTATTCCTAAACTTCGCTTTATTATTCTGTTCCATTTCCCATAATCATACTGTTTTTTAAGCAATTCAACTAAAGAATTAGAATATACATGCCTTACAAGAGCTTTTGGCTCATAACATGCCTCCCCACTATTTTTTATGATTCTAGAGCAGAATTCTGTGTCTGCCCCTCTTTCAAGAGACTCATTAAATGCTATTGTCTGTTTTAAGGATTTTTTATTAACCGCCATGTTGGCTGTTGCAAAAGAAGGGAGATTAGAATATAATAGTGGTTTTTGTAGGTGACTGTATTCGTTACAGTACCTTAACAAGACACTGCTTGTGTCAAGTGCCTTGATGTCTCCTCCAACCACTTTTAGGTTCTTGTTTTCAAATGCATTGATTATATGAAAAATCCATTTTCTGTTAGGAATACAGTCTGAATCTGTAAATGCTATAATCTCTCCTTTTGCGTGCTTCAAACCCTTATTCCTTGCTTTATATGATCCCCTTTTTGGTTGATTTAAAATTATAATCTTTTTCTCAAATTTCTTAATAATATCCAAGGTTCTATCTTCTGAACCATTATCCACAATAATAATTTCATACTTGTTCTTAGGATAATGCTGATTAAGTAATGAAATTATGCACTGTTCTATGGTTTTTTCAGAATTTAATACTGGAACAATTATGCTGATTTTCGGATTTTTTTTGATTTTTAGCATTTATCTAACTATCTCTCTCTTGAGTTGGTTGTAGTTAACTTAAGACTTTTGAAATAGAGATTATAGCAAAATATAAAAGCTTTTATTTGAGCATAAAAAATGTGGAAGGCCCTACAGTGAATAAAAGATGAATTTTAAAAAATCGTTTGAAACAAGAAAATACCTTGTCATCTTAGTGTTCTTTTTTGTTTTAATTGTTAATCCGGTCACTATAAAACTTTTTTTTAGTCAGGATGGTTCCCTTTCACCTTTGCAAGTAAAAGGAATAATTACATTGGATATTTTGGTTATCTTAGTATCAGCTCTGCTAGAATTTACAAAGAATTCAAAAAAAAACAGACTAACAAAAAATCATAACATAAAAGAAAAAATGATCTTAGTAATTGTTTCAATAATCCTAAGCTTTTTTATTCTTGAAATTGCAGGTTTCTTTCTTAATCTTAAGATAGATGAAAATAAAATTATTCACTCTGCTAACGTAATTGGCAACGAGAATAATGTTAATACTGGTAAAAGAATAGGAATTTTGCCGAATGGAACATTAGTTTATGATGTTACATACAGCTTAGATGAATTTGGACGTAGAATTAATCCAATGGAAGGCAATAAAACTCCATTAATTCTTTTTGGAGGGTCTTACACTTTTGGCTCATTTTTAGAAGATAATCAATCACTACCATACTACTTATCAATATATTCCGACTACGACGTTTATAGCTACTCAAGAGGAGGAGAAGGTCCAGCACAGATGTTAGCTAATTTACAACGTGAAGAGTTTAGAGATGAAATAAATGGGAATGGAGGAGTGGCGATTCACCTGTTTGAGGAACATCAAATCAGAAGAGTTATTTTAGACACGCAAAACGTTAACAGCGGATCGTATTTAGAAAAAATGCCTCGCTATTTCATTAATAAAAAAGGAGACTTAATAAGAAACGGGTACCTCTCAGAGTCTAATCTGGTAAGAATACTATTTTATAGAACACTCTCCAAGTCAAATATTGCCAGCTTTTTTGGTATTAACCTCCCAACAAGCAACAAGAAGGGAGTTTACTTAGCTTATAGGATAATTGAAGAATCTAGAAACATTTACGAATCAAAATTTGACGGAAAATTTTACGTTATATGGCATCCACTGGACACTAGAAAGGTGTTAAAACCAAGTGAGAAGAAATATTTTATCGATCTACTACAGAAATCCGAAATACCACTCATAGAATTCAATATTAGCAGAAAGAACAACATAATTCAATTCGATGGACACCCAAATTCTAAATTCAATAACATGTTTGCTCAAAAAGTAAACAAAGAATTGCTAAAAAAAAATATGTTTGCTGAATTAACATAGAATATTGAATCAACAAACTGTGGAAGACAACCACACCTCACTTTTTCAGATGTTTTAGAACATATTCACTCAGATTATTTGTCGTGTTAATGATAGTCAACAAGATAGAGGAAGAGTTTAACCTAAAGATAGATGATCTAGTTATTAAAGATTTAAGTTCAATTAAAACTATATCAAAATATCTTAGAGAAAAACAATAACAAAATATAAAAGCTTTTGTTTATAACTCAACACATGAAAGTTTCTTATTACAATTATAAACGTATGAATGATTTTTTGCGTGAAGATATAAGAGAAGAACTGGAAGTGCTTCTCTCTATGGACACAGACTCAGAATTGTTCAAATACCAGTACAAAAATGAAAAAAAAGTAGGAAGATTTCTTGGAAAAGGATATTATAGAGGCACGTCCTGCGGAACTGCTGCCCTGCAATTTTCTTTAAAAGGCTTAGGGATAGGGAAAGGAGATGAAGTCATAACATCCTCCTCTTACATTTCTACGTTACTATCAATTTCTGACACTGGAGCAAAACCTGTTTTAGTTGATATACTTCCAGACACTATGCTAATGGACACCGATAAAATCTATGATGCAATAACTGAGAAAACAAAAGCAATCCTCCCCATCCATCTTTATGGTCAAATGTGCAATATGGATGCTATAATGAAAATCGCAAAAAAAAATAAAATTGTAGTGATTGAAGATGCATGTCAAGCTCATCTGGCAAGATTTAACGGAAAGCTTCCAGGTAGCATAAGTGATTCTGCATGTTATAGTCTTTTCCTAAATAAAAATTTCGGAGGTATAAGTAACGGAGGAATGGTCATAACCAAACACAAAAAATTATATAGAAATATAGAAATATTAAGGAACCCTGATTGTGATAACCCTCTAATTTTAGAAAGTAGAAGAACTCCTGCATTTTTAGATTGGATACAAATAGCATTCTTAAAATCTAAACTGAAGTATATGAAAAAATGGACGGAAAGGAGAAGAGAAATTGCCAAAAGATACTATGAAGCACTGTCCGGGCTCCAAATAACTCTGCCTGTCGAAGATAAAAAAGCATATCATGTATACCGAGATTTTGCTATAAGGGTAAAAAACAGAGACAAGCTAAAAAGAAAGCTAAAAAGAAAAAACATTGAGACCATAATCCATTATCCAGAAGCGTACCACCTTACAAAAACTTATGAGCATTTAGGCTATAAGAAAGGACTCCTGCCGGTTATTGAAGAAAGTTACTCCGAAGTACTGTCTTTACCTATCAACCCTTCCCTTACAGAAGAAGAGATACAGTATGTGATAAAAAATATTAAAAAAAACTGCAAATAGAGATTATTCAATTTGTTCAATCAACCAACAAGTTTACCCCAACATATGGACAAAAACATTTATTTACCCTACACAGTTTTACATTATCAAACAAATCTATTTTTCCTTTGAAAAAATTGCCTATTGGCTTGTGATCCGACCAACACCTATAAACTCTACCGTCCTCCCTAACAAGTATCGATTTATTTCCAGAAACACATTTTCTTCCCTTAAAATTATCATTAAGATCTAATAATTTTTTACGATCTTCCATCAAATATTTTTTTATTGTTTGCCATTCTGACTCCGAATATGCTTGGGGATATGTCTTGTTATCGTACACCCCCCTAAATTTTTTAGTCTCGATCATGATGTTATGAGATTTAAATAACTCACGATCCTTCTCAAACCTTCCAAATAGGGAAGGATACATAATATATCTGGTCCTTACCTTAAATCCTTTTTCTTGGAGGTAGTTTATATTAGAAATAAATTGAGATAGTAACCCATACTTTTCCAATTCTGAAATATGTATCGAAGCTAGAACACTGTCTACCCTAGACGGATCTATTTCATCTGCAAATCTAAGAACAGTTTTAGTGCTAAGATTTGTAGTTATGCGGATATGATTTTTTCTTGTGATCAATTTGCACAGTTCCACAAATTTTGGAAATATAAAAGGTTCCCCACCAATCAAATCGACAAGACATTCCCTATCCAGTTTTTCTATATTACGAGAAATATCCTCTATGCTCATATCTCTCAACGTTTTTTGCTTAATTATCTTCTTATCTATCCAAATTTTCATGTTTTTTCTTATCTCGTGTATAGAATTTCCTTCATCCTGAAAGCAATAAGTGCAACGAAAATTACAATTCTCAAACAGTTGTATTTCGACATGAAAATCATAATTGAAAGGTTTCATGTAAGATAAAACAAGAACACCATATAAAAAATATTTGTTTTTTCTAATTATTATATAGAAACCTCCACTGAGATATAACCATAAATTAATTTTAATAAGTTATTTAAATTATCTAATGTAAATGTGTTCAGGTTGAGATGCAGAATAAAAAACATAGTTTAGATACATGGAACAAATACGGTAAATATGTTTTTATGACTCATAATTTCAATGATAACCTAATTCACAAAGCAAAGGGAACCATAATAACTGACACAGACAACAATGAAATCCTCGATTTTTCTTCTGGACAATTCTGCTCCATCTTAGGACATAATCACCCAGAACTGATTAAGAATATAAAAAAACAAATCAATAAAGTTTTGCATACCGGAAGCGCTTTTTTAACACTGCCTGTTTTAAAGGCAGCTTGTAAAGTTGCAAAAATAACACCAGGAAACCTTGAAAAAGTCATTTTTCTTTCTACTGGAACCGAAGCCAACGAATGTGCTTTCCGAATTGCAAAAAAGTTCACTGAAAAATCAGGCATAGCCGGGTTTGATGAAGGTTACTCTGGAAATTCTTCTACTATGCAAAGTATTAGTTCAAACTTATCCCAAACAGATAAAAGAAAGAGAGAGAAAATAAAAAATAAACAAACTATTCTCACACCCCATTGCCTAAAATGTCCAGTCAACAAAACATATCCAGGATGTGATTTTCTTTGTTTAAAAGAATCAGAAAAAAATGTGGGGAAAGGCTGGAAAAACATTGCAGCAATCATTGTTGAACCAATACTCTCTCAAGGAGGCATTATAATGCCTCCAAAAGGATATATGCAAGCATTGCAAAAACTAGCAAAAAAATACAAAGTTTTACTGATTGTGGATGAAGCACAAACAGGTTTCGGAAGAACTGGAAAATGGTTTGGCATAGAACACCATTCTATTGTTCCAGATATACTAGTGTTTTCAAAAACTGCAGGAGGAGGATACCCTGTTTCAGGAATTGTTACCACAGAAAAAATAGCTAGAAAAACTATACTAGATGGATTTGTTAATATTTCAAGTCATCAATTTGACCCATTGCAAGGAATTTCAGTGGAATCTGTTATAGACATTATCAAAAATAAAAAACTCATTGGAAGATCCAGAAATAGGGGGGCATACCTTGAAAAAAAGCTTATTGAATTGAAAAATAAACACTCAATTATTCTTGATGTAAGAGGCATAGGACTAATGTTAGGATTCGAGATCAAAGATAATTCTAAAAATATTTATTCCTTGAATTCTATTGGAAACAAATTGAAATATGAATGTATGAAGAATGGATTGTACTTGAATTACGGGGCTTCTACTGGAACCGTTTTTAGGATGTACCCTCCAATAACAGTCACAAAAAAAGAGATAGAAAAAGCAATTTCTATACTTGATAAATCTCTAACAACAATATCAAAAAGGAGATATTCAAAAAAAATATTGTTGCCAAAAAATCCTTATTCAAGGTTAAAAATAAGAAAAAGCATGAGAGAGAGACTTGGATTCTAAAAAGTTACCGTTATCCTAATCTTACCAACTTAGGCTCTGTAAACGACCTTACAACTCCTTTAAAACTTAAAAGTCCAGTTCCACTTTGTTTTATCCCTCCCCAAGGGGATGCTAACGCTCCTGACCCGTGAGTGTTCACACTCACAATTCCAGCCCCTAACATTTGGCAAATCTTCTTACCCAGTTTCCTGTTTTTAGTCCAAACTGATGCTGTCAAACCATACTTAGTATTGTTGGACAAGTAAACAGCTTCTTTCCAATTCTTTACCTTTACTATTGGAAGTATTGGACCAAATGGTTCTTCATTCATCAACAACATATCCTGATCAACTTTCGTAAGCACTGTATGCGGAAAATAAAATCCTTTTCTTTTTAGCTTTTTTCCTCCAGTCAAGATATCTGCTCCTTTCTTTTTTGCGTTCTGCAACATAGTTTCTATTTTTTTTATTTGTGATTGTGAAGACAATGGGCCCATGTCCACGTTACTAAGAGGATCTCCTAACTTCAATTTTTTTGATTCTTTAATCGAATTTTCAACAAAAGAACCATAAATTTCACTCTCGACATAAACACGTTTTATGGCACAACAAGCCTGTCCAGAATTCATAGAATTTAAAGCTACAATCTTTCTTGCAACACTTTCCACTGAAACATCTTTTAAAACTATGGCAGGATCCAAACCACCCAGCTCAAGCAATATTTTAGGAATATTATCTGAAGATTGTCTCACTATCTTTTTGCCAGTATGTGTTGACCCAGTAAAAGAAATCATGTCTAATTTTTGTTTTGTGAGGCTTTCACCTTGCTTTTTCCCTCCAAAAATAGTTGAAACAATATTTTTTGGAAGATTTAATCTGTCAAAAAATTTCTGGATTAATCTCCCTGTTGAAGGGCAATATTCAGAAGGCTTTAATATCACACTGTTGCCGCATAAAAGAGCAGGTATTGCTGAATTGAGAGGTGTTTCAAACGGATAATTCCAAGGAGAAATCACCGCTACTATCCCTTTAGGATTATAAACAGTTTGTTCATTCCAAGAATGCTTCTCTTTTTTTATAAGTTTAGGAGTTTTCTTGCAAAAATATTCTAACATCCTAATTGTTCTTTTTACCTCATTTCTTGATTGAGTAATAGGCTTCCCCATGTCTTGGGTGATAACTCTGGTTATTGTTTCTTCTTCTCTTTTGAGAATTTTTGTTAAAGAGTAAATAAGTTCAACCCTATCTTTAATGCATACTTTTTCCCATTTAGATTGTGCTAAAGAAGACTTACTGATGATTTTAGGTATTTCTTTAATATCTGTTTCTTTAACATTCCTAGAGTTTTCTGTCGAAGGATTTGTATGTATCATAATAAAAATTTAGTTAAAAAATGTCACCTATGTACTTGTTATATCTAACTTGCTTTTAAGATTAAATTTCATCGAATTGTAAAAATTTTTCGTTGATTGTATGACTCCTCTTTCAGTACCTATGTCCCGTATTTTTTCTTTTAGGAAAGGTATAGAAATTCTCCGCTTATTAGTCTCTCTGAATACATTCTTAAGTTGTTCATGGTTTAATTGTGGTTGTATGAGCCTTGGAACAGTGGGGTTAGTGTGGAAATCTTCCCAATATAATTTATTCTGGAACGGTTCTGACCATGAAAAATCTTTTGGTAACAAACCATTTTCTCTTGCAAACACCTCCATATAAGTACCCGGATAGACAGTTCCCACACTGCTGCACAAATCATGTATGGATCTGATATTAGATCTTATGAACCTATAGGTCATCAAAGCTTCATTATACGTTTCTGTGGGAAGCCCATAAATGAAAAAAAGCTTAGTATGCATTCCAAGATTATCCATGTTTTTCAATGCAATCTTCACATGATCAATAGTTACTCCTTTGTTTACTGTTTCCTGTAATCTCGGAGAAGCTGTCTCCAGTCCGAATGCTACCTTATAGCAACCTGCCGACTTCATGGTTTGCAGAAGTTCTTTGCTCATCACGTCTGCTCTGCTTCTGCAAGTCCACTTAACATCAAAATCTCTCTTTCTTATTTCTGAGCACAACTCCTCCACATATCTTTTGTTCAACGTTAAGGACAAGTCCTGAAACTTTATTCCTTCAAAATCATAATTACTTACAAGAAATTCCATCTCATCAACAACATTCTTTATTGGTCTCTGGCCATAATGAGCAGCCCACATATTTGTAGGGGCACAAAAATTACATCTTGCCCAACATCCCCTTGTAGCAACCATAGCTACGGCTTTAGTAGGATCACAATCACAATAAGGACTATATTTACTTAATTCAAGAAGAGTGTAATCCATCTTTATATCATCAATCTCCTTTAGTTTTTTTCTCATAGAAGTATGGAAACATTTTCCATTTTTTCTTAATGATAATCCATTTATGTCTTCTAGTTCCCTATCTTTTCTTAGAGCATATAATGCTAGCTCATAAATTGTCTGTTCACTCTCTCCATTTACTATTACATCAATTTCCCGAATATGATTCAAGGTATCTTCAGCTGTAAAGGTTGCATGAATCCCCTGATAAACCACGATTACATCCCGATTGTACTCTTTGATTTTTTTTGCAAGCTTAAAACACTCAAACCTAGTCTCAGTGGAGCTGATATAAGTATCTTCTAAACACACAATTTTGGGAGAATATTTTGACAGCAAATCCTTGATCTGAGGATTTTCTATTGTAAAATCCACAATCTTTACAGACATGTTTTTGTTTGAAAGAAAAGACGCAATACTCAAAATACCCAAAGGAGGTACATCTCCATAATTCCTAAATTCGTTTTGAGGGCTAAGGAATAGTATATCTACCATTTTATGATGTTCAATGTTTTTATAATAAAAAGTTTTCGTAGTTCTAATATATAAAAACTCCCATAACAACAATATTTTTAAACCTGATATCTGCTTTTTTGCTCTTATGAAGAATAAAAAATTCCTGTTGATCATGATATTATCCCTATTGGCGATAACTGAAGAATTCGGGATAAAATTTGGGGATGTGCAAATTTATGGATCTGCATGGAATGATAATCAGACTATAAATCTGTTTGAACGGAATAATCAAAAAATTATTAATATTGATTTTATAAGGGGTTGATTAGAATGCTTAAATTGTCAGAAATAGATCCTGCTAACACCAAAGTAATGGATGACTATAGTGTTATTTGTAAAATTCTACCTACAAACATATGTAATTATAAGTGTTCTTTCTGTTATACTCCTGGAAGAACTGAAGAACTACCATTGAAACATAAGCTATACAACATAAAAGAAAAATACAAAAATCTCTTACTGGGTAAAAAAAACATGAAGGAGGTGGGCATAGATAACCTCAGTTCCGGATTGAAAAGCTTTCCAGAAGACACTCTTGTAAGTATCAGTGGAGGGGAACCTTTTATATTTCCAAAATTTGTGGAACTGTGCAAACTTATAACCCGGAAACATGATATAAGAATTGCAACAAACCTTTCTCATAAAAATGTGTATAAGTTCGCAGAAGAAATAGACGCAAAGAAAGTGTACCTGATAATTGGAGGATTCCACATAGCTGAAGCAGAGAAGTTCGGGAACGTGGATAGCTTCATTTCTAATGTCCAACATCTTAAACGTAAAGGATTTGCAGTTTCAGTTGTATGTGTGATGTATCCCGAAACATTTGAAAGATTTTCGAAATATCACAAACTATTCAAATCCAATAACATAGACCTCCTTCCTAGAATCTATGATGGATTCTACAAAATGAAGAAATACCCAGAATCTTATACCGAAATTGAAAGAGAATTTATTAAAAAATATTCCAAACACTATAGTAAACAAATAGAAGAGCAAAATACTTTTTTCCAAAACAATAATTTCCAAGGTCAGAACTGCTTAGCAGGAAAAGCAATGGTGTTCATCTATCCCGATGGAAATGCATACAGGTGTTCGGATGATAAAATGTATCTTGGCCATATAGGGAAAGGTAACATAAAACTTCTTAAAAAAGCGAAAAAATGCAGAGTCAGTAAATGCTCATGCCCCTCATGGGGTAGAAGACTAAAAGAAGATTAAAATGCTTGATAGCATAACAAAATAGAACTAAAATACCTTAAGTAAATAAAAAAAATCATTTACAGATCTAAAGACATAAAAGCTCATAAGAATCTGATTCTAAAACAATTACTCAATAGAAAACACTACTTTATCAAAAGACAGTGTAAATAAACGGAGACACAATAGGAGATGCTTCTCCTATAATAATCAGTAATGAAAATAGCATAATAATTAGTATTAAAGGTATTAACCACCATCTCTTGTATTTTTTAATGTAATACACTACTTGATAAAATATTGAGATACTCTGTTTCCTATTAATTTGTTTTTTCATTGTCTTTTGAATAAAGTTCTTTATATAATAAGTTTGCTAAAATCTTGTGCCCTTCTTCATTTGGATGAGCATCGTCTTTAGCAACCCAAAATATCTGAGAATTGTTTGTTTCAAAACTAGGTTTTCCGTCAATAACCGTAACCTTTTTTTCTTCAAAAAATTTTATAATTTCATCATGAATTTTAACAAAAGAATAATTTTCTAAGTCATGGAGTTCTGGTATAAGCAAAACATTAAGAGTTATATTATTCTTATTAATATAATTTAGTAGGCTGGACAAAATTAACTTATACTCTTTAAATTTATTGTCTTCATATAACTTTTTATAATAACTTTCATAACCTTCCCCATATAAGAAACGGGACTTTGCTTTTAATGCTAGAAAATAAGTGTAGGTATATGAATGTTTTCTGAAAAATGATGATCTTTCTTTTTGGGTATACTCAGCATCATTAATGAACCATCCAAGAATAATTTCATCAGGATCATATCTTATCCCTTCAACCTTTAAGAATTCTAGTTCTTGCAGCGTGTTATAATTGCCTATTCCTAAATTAATCACTTCAATATCTTTATTGTTGATTTTATTTTGATTTAGTAAGCTTTCTAAAATCTTAGGATATGTTTTGTTTTGGTCTACACCGAAGCCAAAAGTTATTGAATCTCCGATAACAAGAATTCTGTAAGTACCAGCTAGTTTTTTGTAGTCATATTCATTATCTCTTAATCCTTTAGAATTAATTTTTATACTATTACCCATAACTGCTGAAAAAGTATCTGGGAGGTGAATATGGGATCTTAGGTCATCAACTGATATTTTATGATTCATAGAATATTTCCACATTTCAATATCATAATCTTGATTTATTGAAAAATAAATTCTAAAAAAAACTTCCATAAGCAATAAAGAAAATATTATTGCAGATATTACAATTATTATTCTTACATATTTTTCATCCATTTAATGTCTCTTTTATCAATAACATAAGTTCCAAGTACTAGAATGTCTATTCCAGTTTTTAAAAACACCGAAAAAGCATCTTGAGGAGTACAAACAATAGGCTTTTTAGATATGTTAAAAGAAGTATTAATAATAGCAGGTATTCCGGTTAGTTTTTTGTATTCGTTCAATAAGTTATAGAATCGAAGATTGTATTCTTTTGAAATAGCTTGAAATCTAGTGTTAGAATCAACAGAGGCATCTATTTTAAATTTTTTTACTTCACAATTCGGAATAATATCTAAACTAAAACATTTGTCTTTGTTACTCATTAAAGTAATTATATCAAAAGGAACTAGTCTTTTCTCAAATTTTATTTTTTGACAGATTAAATCCCAATTTTTTTTATTTGTTCCATCTGCAATAATACTTCTGTTCCCTAAGGATATAGGTCCAAATTCCATAGGTCCTTGAAACCAACCAATAATCTTTTGATTTTTTAAATAATCTGATACGGTTTCTATCAGCTTTTTCTCACAATATTTTTTGCAAGGAATTTTTGTTCTTATTAAGTAATCTCTTATTTCTTTATCTTTAAAACTGGGCCCAAGATAGATAGAATTTTGTCCATAAGATCTTTTTTTATTTAGAATATGATTCCATGTAAAAAGTGCAGCTCCTAGAGACCCTCCACCATATCCAGCAGCAGGAAAAATATGTAATTTTTCAAACTTTGTTTCTTTTAATATCCTACTATTCACAATACAATTTAACATAATATTGCCAGCAAGGCACAAATTTTTCTCTCTTGTTAACTCATAAGCCTTATTTGCAAGATTTATTATTGCTTCTTCCAACACAACTTGGATGCTTTTTGCAATATCTTTATGCTTTTGAGTAATAATCATATTTTTATCTCTTCGCTTAAGATCAAACAAATCATAGAATTTTTTATTCATACATATATTATCGTTGTTATAAAAAAAATATTTCTGATTTAAGGTAAAACTAGAATCATCATGAAACTTAATTAGCTTTTTTTTTATTAAATCTGAATATTTTGGTTTTCCATATGCGGATAGAAGCATAACCTTATATTCTTCTTCATTTACATTAAACCCTAAAAAATATGTGAAAGCGCTATAAAGCAATCCAAGAGAGTTCGGATATCTAACCTCATTTAACAGACTTACCTTATTATAATCTCCTTTTGAAATACTTGTTGTTGCCCATTCCCCAACATTATCAATGGTTAATATTGCAGCTGTTTTAAAGTTTGAAGTAAAAAAACTAGTTCCACTAAGAGATTCATGTTGTTTAGTAAAAAAAATGTTTCCTTCATACCCCAGTTCTTTTTTAAGGATTTTTTGAATCCTAAAATTTTTTGAAAGCCAAAAGTTAAGCATTTTAGAAAACCTAAACAACCCTTTAGGCCAATTAGAAATATTTGACAAAAGAATCCTTTCAAATTTCAAAATTAGCTTTTCATAAAAAACAACATGGCTTATTTTATTGATTCTAATCTTTTCTTTGCTCAAGCAATAGTCTATAGCTTTATACGGAAAATTAGCATCATTTTTTTCTCTTGAAAATCTCTCTTCTGAAGCAGCAGCAACAACTTTTCCGTCCTTAATTAAAGCTACAGCAGAGTTATGAAAAAAACATGAAATTCCTAATATGTACATTCTTCTCAGCTCATAAAATTGTATGACTCTTTAGTATCTTTATCAATTTCATTCCACTCACTTTTTTTCTTTTTTGAAAAAAAGCAAAAAATCCTAAAAAAAAATGAATAAAACCCTAAGATTATCAAATAAAAAAATGTAATAACAATTTTATTGATATGTTTTCCAAATTTTTCAAAGAAAAATGTTAAGTAAACTATTGGTCTATTAAAAAATATGTTTATAACATATGCTAGAGCAATTCTAAATGAATAAGGAAATATAAGTAATAAATATACTATGATTATTGAAAGAAAGTAAAGAGGTATTGAAAATACTTTAACAAATGTACTATTAACGTTATGTATTCTATAAAATGCATCCCCAACTTTTTTTTCACGTTTTTTTATCATTTCCTAGCATACTCTCTATTATAGAATTTTTTTTGTTATCAATATATTCTTGCACAGTCTTTTTCATAAAATCAATTTTTTCTTTGTAAAGACCACTCAAAGAATTCTCATATTTTTCCATACCATAAGTTGTTTTAAAGTATTTAACAAAGAAAGCAAACGAAACCTGCTCTCCACAATAAACTTGCCTATCTTCTTGTGTTCCCCTAATCAAAGGTAATGAAGAAATTCCTTTATCGTAAAGCACTTTTTCAACATTTTGCCCAATATTATAAACAGGATTAAGATAGTCTATACCGAATGATTTGTAAAAATCTTTTAGAACCTTGCCTATAATCCTTTTATTCTGATCGGGATAAATACTCATATAAGGGACAGTGCCATCAGCAATAAATTTGATGTTGTTATTTAAACAATAAATTATTGAATGCCAGTGAAAAGACAATTTGCAAGGACCACATGGACAAACATTTGCTGTTTTAAATTTCATAACATTTTTCGAATAATTTTGATAAGCCAGTTTCTTATACCATCTACCAATTTTACATGGTTTTAGCTTAATAAATTTGTTTTTTCCATAAACCTGAACTAATTTTTTAAAACTTATTTCTGTGTCTTTAATTCCAATAAAAGATCCCCTAGTATAAGTGATTAAATACACTTTATCAAATTCTTCTGCTGCCAAAGCAGCAGTTAGAGTAGAATCAGAACCACCAGAAAAATGCACTAAAATGCTTCTTTTTTTTATCATCTATGAAAACCTCGGAATATTGCTAAGGATAATACTTTTAATTTTTTAATCTATCTATCTTATCATGCAAATTTGTTCCCCGTCTTTCTTTTTTAAAACTTTCCACACTAACATAAAACTTCTTAAAAAAGCAAAGAAATGCAGAGTCAGTAAATGTTCATGCCCATCTTGGGGCAAAAGACTAAAAGAAGACTAAAAAGGATATTAAATAACAATTTTTGTGGCAAATGTCAAGCAACGATATTAGAAGTAAAAAGGTTTTATTTTCAGTAGGAATATTGCTCATAATTCTGTTGTTAGCCCTCATGTTGTTTTTTGTAAAATACTGGGGTTCTCAAGTGTACGGGGTGTATATAACTCAAGATAACATTCTAAGAAGTATTGGTTTGCAAGATAAAAAAGAGTATTATGATTTAGAATATGTACCTAATCAGACAGGAGTAACTATATACAATAGAAATAAAACTTTAGAAGGGTATAATGTTTTTCATAATAAAATAATGAGTATGGATGGCACCCTCCTAAAAGAGTTTGAAGGAGTAAGAAAAATAATAATAACAGATCAGGGGTTAATAGCTGGTTATGATCAAAACCATGTAGGATTGTACTACTGGAATATGAGTCCTATTTGGGAAAATAAAATAAAAACGCATCATGAGCTTTATGAAGATTCTGATGGCAGTATAGTGACCCTATCTAAAAATAATTATGAATATAAAGGTAAGGAGATAATTTTTGACTCAGTTTTGATCTATTCAAAAGAAGGGGATATGATTTTCAACTGGTCTACTTTCAAGAATCTAGACTACATTAAGAAATTCCATAACCCCAATAGGATGGAGCTTCCTAATTTTTTGTTGTATTTTTTTCCAGATAACAAAAGCAAATACTTCTATGACTATTACCATATAAACTCCGTCCAACCATTGCCTAAAAACGATCTAGAAAAATTTGATTCCAGATTCAAACAAGGAAACTTACTAATTAGCTTATCTTATGTAAATTTAGTTATTATATTGGACAGAGAAACAAAAGAGATTGTTTGGAGTTGGGGTCTTAAAGATCTGGAATTTATGCATATGCCAAGAATGTCAAAAGATGGCACTATAATGATTTTTGAGAATGGTATCAAAAGGAAGAAAACCCTAGTACTGGTAATAGATCCCATTAAAAAGGAGATAATAAAAACATATCCCAGAGATAAGTCAAAACCGATTTACTCCAAAATACAAGGATCGGCACAACAATTAAGTAATGGGTTCCGTTCAAAATAAATAGTAGAACACCCTCTTGCTAGTGCAAGAGGGGGTGGTGGAGTGTACCCACCACATGAAAACGAAAGAGAAGCTAGTTAAAAAAGTTAAGCGTTTAGTAAAGCAAGCAGGCCTTCCAAGAT
>JADHVG010000026.1 GCA_016784105.1 Candidatus Woesearchaeota archaeon | reverse complement strand
ACAATACGTGCTGGGGCCCAATAAGACTTAGAGAAAATACAATTGAGATGAGGGCATCCGATGCGAATTCATTTTCTATAGTTATGGCAATGGCAGCTCTTTACAAAGGAGTTAACAGCTATGTGTTTGGAAAAGAGATGGATGTAAGAATAAGTGATAAAGATAAAAGTTATGACATTTCTGGCTCCGAGATAACTCTACCTTCTTATTCTACTTTGAAACACATAGAATCAGAAGGAATTGTGCATGGTTTAAAATCAAATGATGTGCACAATTATTTATCTTACTTGGTCGATACAGCTGATTCAGGACTTCCTGATTCAGAAAAACATCATTTGGCACCTTTCAAAGAAATGTTAGCTTCAAACAGAAACATGTCTGATGTTCTCTATGGGTATGCTAAAAAAACAGATTCAAGAGTGAATGGAGTTATTGCTCCAGAAACTGCCAATAAAGTAAATTTATTCATGAGAGACCTGTATAAACTTGATTTAGGAAATAAGCAAGATACTCTTGCTGCAATTAAAGAAGCATAACCCTTTTCGATGATAGATTCAATAATAGACAGTAGTGTAGTTAAAGACATACAATCTGGGATAAAACATTCAAGTTCTGAGGTCGGGGTTTCTATACCTGTAATACTTTACGGAAGTTATGCAAAAGGACTCCAAAGAGCAAGTAGTGATCTTGATTTATCTGTAAGTATAGATGGGAATTCAGACATTTGGCATGACTATGTTGACGCTTTAGTGAATCGTTTACAAGACAAAGGATATGTTTTCAATAATAAGGATCATGGAATGCCGTATGATGTTGCACAATTGAGTCCGGGAATGATGCTATTAGAAAGACTTAAGGGAGTGATGTTTACTGAAGACAAAAAATTTTATGTGATCCATCCTGGGTTGGTTGAAACATTTGATTTAGATGAAGAATCTAAAAAACTTGAAGTAAAACATCCTGGAATAACAGAAAAATTAGCTGAGTATAGTTCAAATGGGTTAGGATTTTTTACATAATTTAGTTTAATAAAAATTATTTCTTGTCAAGTATCTTCAAAATCCATAACCTTTATAAAACTGATATTTTTCTTTTTCTCAATGGAAGATGGTGTGGAAAGGTTCTCTAATCTGAAGAATTTCTATGAGAAACAGAATAAGAAGCTTCTTGTTATCCCTTTTGCTCTTCTTTTAATCTCATTAATCCTTATTTTTATGAAGTTTGCCGCTACTGGCGACATTTTGAACAGAGATGTCAGCCTTAAAGGAGGAATAACTGTAACTATTCCGATAGATACGGGTATCGATACTGAAAAGTTGAGAAATGATCTTTCTGAAATATTTTCTGAAAATGATATTGATGTAAAATCCATCAGTCAATTTGGAAATCAGGTTGGAATAATTATAGAAGCAGATATAACTCAGGAAGAAGCCAATGCTTTTATTGACGAAGTCGGCAAGGTTCTTGGAGTGGATATGAATGAGGTAGATTCTTCCGTGGAAGTTGTTGGTTCATCATTAGGAACTGCTTTTTTTAAGCAGTTGAGCACTGCTTTGATGATAGCATTTGGTTTCATGGCTCTTATAGTTTTCTTATATTTTAGAACTCTTGTTCCAAGTGCTGCTGTTATTTTAGCTGCATTTTCTGACATAATTATAACTTTAGCAATTGTAAACCTTACCGGGATGAAGCTTAGTGCGGCAGGTATTGCTGCTTTCTTGATGCTTATAGGGTATTCTGTTGATACTAACATCTTGCTTTCGATGCGTGTTTTAAAGCGAAGAGAAGGCACGGAAATGGATAGGGTTTATGGTGCTATGAAAACTGGGTTTACGATGACATCTACAACCCTAGTTGCACTATTTGCAGCTTTACTTGTCTCACAATCAGAAGTTATCAGACAAATAATGATTATTCTTCTTATTGGACTTTTAGTCGACATGATAAACACATGGATCCAAAATGTGGCGATACTAAGAATGTATTTAGAAAAGAAAAATAGGAAGTTGCAAAATGTTTAAGTATAAAGCTAAAAGAATAATACGAAATTTTAGGGTTATATTACTCTTAATTTTCCTTGTTCTTGCTATTGTCGCAATAAATCCTCGGCCGGGTGTAGATGGAGTAGCTATCAGGAGTGTCTTAACAGGTAGTGCAGCATCAGAAGCAGGTATTGCTCAACCTTCTCCCACCTCCTCCCCAATAAGCAGGGAAAGAATTCTAGGAATAAATAATCGTCCAATTAATTCAATATCTGATTATTACGATTTCATTAATGGAATAGAAATAAACCAGTCTTTGCAGATTAAAACTGATAAGGCACTTTATAGATTAACTGTCCGGGAAGGTTTTGATACCATTGAGTTGGAGGGAACAACCTTCAAAATAGTAGAAGAAATTATCAAGGTAAATGAGACTGTGGATGGGAACATAACTGAAGTGCAAAAAAAAGTCAATAAGACAATTGAAGTTCCAAAGACAAAACAAGTAAGTATCGGGGTTGAAGATATTGGCATAAGAGTTTTTACTGCTCCAAAAACTAACATAAGGAAAGGTTTAGACTTACAAGGTGGTACTCGAGTTTTATTACAACCAGAATTTGCTTTGTTCCCTGAGGACCTACAAACTTTAATTGATAACATGGAAGAACGTCTTAACGTTTATGGCCTTTCAGATCTTGTTATCAGGGACGCATCTGATTTGGCTGGAAACCAGTACATTCTTGTTGAAATTGCTGGTGCTAATGAAGAAGAAATTAAGGATCTTCTTGCTAAGCAAGGAAAGTTTGAGGCTAAGGTTGCAAACCAGACTGTGTTTAGTGGGGGGGAAGACATTGTTTTTGTGTGTAGGTCTGCTGATTGTGCAGGTATTGATCCGAGTTATGGATGTTCCAAGCAAAATGGTCAGGACTTATGCAGGTTCCGATTTTCTATAACCATAACTCAGGAAGCAGCTCAGAAACAAGCTTTAGTTACCAAAGATATTCCGATTATAGGTGGAACTCCCACAAGTTCTGGAAGAAGTTCTAATGCTTATTTGGCTGAACCTCTCAAATTATATATGGATGATACTCTAGTTGATGAGCTTAATATTGGTTCCGAGCTGGCTGGAAGTCCAGTAACTGAGATACAAATCTCTGGAAGTGGGGCTGGAAGGTCACAAGATGAAGCTGTCTTTAATGCTTTAAATAATATGAAGCGTTTGCAAACTTTCCTGATAACTGGTTCCTTACCCGTTAAACTAGACATTGTGAAGATAGATACTATTAGTCCTCTCCTAGGTCAAGGTTTTTTGAAAAATGCTATGCTCGCAGGATTATTTGCACTATTAGCAGTTGGAATCATGGTTTTTACAATCTATAGGAAACTTGCGGTAGCAATACCTATGATCTTAGTGTCTGTATCTGAAGTTATTATACTCATGGGGGTTGCTGCGATGATAGGTTGGAACATTGACCTAGCTGCAGTAGCAGGTATTATCATAGCGGTAGGAACTGGTATAGACCATCAGATTGTTATAGCAGATGAGACTTTACGCAGTAAACGCCAAGTTGTCAATTGGAAAGATCGCATAAAGAGTGCTTTCTTCATCATAATGGCTTCTTACTTTACGGTTGTCGTTGCACTTATTCCTCTAATGTTTGCAGGAGCAGGATTACTAAAAGGTTTTGCGATAACAACAATACTTGGAGCTTCTATTGGGGTCTTTATCTCTAGACCAGTGTTCGCGAGAGTCATAGAAATATTAGTAAGAAATTAAGATGTCAACAAAACTTTGGGCTATAGGCATGATTTTTTTCTCTACTTTATTGACTTCTACTGCGCAATTATTCTATAAGTTTGGTTCTGCAAAATTAGGATTCGATATAGTTTCAATAATAACTAATGTTGAACTGATAATGGGATTATTGTTGTATGCTGTAGGTGGAACAATGATGATACTCAGTTTCAGAGGCGGAGAAGTTTCTGTTCTTTATCCTATATTCGCAACCAGCTATATTTGGGTTAGTTTTTTATCCATATATTTTTTGAGTGAATCCATGAGCTTCTTTAGGTGGGTGGGAGTTCTAGTTATCATGCTGGGGATCGTGTTTATAGGCCTTGGAAGCAATAAACTTGACAAAGTTGGAGGTAAAATTGCCAACTGAACTTTGGGCTATTGGTCTTGTACTAGCTGCAACTTTAGTGGGAGCTTTTGGACCTATACTGTTGAAGAAGGCTTCTGAGAAGAAATTATCAAAAATAAGTTCGCTTATTCGTAATTATCATCTTATGGGGGGTGTTGCATTGTATGGTGTGGGCACTGTGCTTTTTATTCCTGCTCTCAAAGGAGGAGATTTATCCGTGTTATACCCATTTGTATCCTTAACTTACGTGTGGGTTTCTTTATTATCCGTTAAATTTTTAGGAGAAAAAATGAATAGAATGAAGTGGTTGGGTATCTTATCTATTATTATTGGAGTTAGTCTTATTGGTCTGGGGAGCTAAATTTTTCTTTATACAACATAAGTCCTTTTTGTATGCATTCTTTTGCTGCTTTTGAATCTTTTAGGTTTAAAACCTTTACTTTCTTGTTTTGTAACTCTTTGTATGTTTCAAAGAAGTGTTTTATTTCGAGGAGCATGTGTTCCGGAATATCTTCCAGTTCCTTGTACCTATTAAATCTGGGATCATTAGCATGCACACATATGATCTTGTCATCCATTTCATTGTCATCTTCCATCTCTAGTACTCCTATCGGTCTTACTTGAACTAAGGTCATCGGAAATATTGGGAAGTTTGAGAGTATAAGGACATCTAGTGGATCATCATCATCCCAGTACGTTTTAGGTATAAACCCATAATCTCCTGGGTAGTGAACAGCAGAATATAGTGCACGGTCTAACTTTAACAATCCCGTTTCCTTATCCAATTCATACTTTAACTTGCAATCTTTCGGAACTTCAACCACTACATTGACCTCTTCAGGGATCTTATTTCCAGGATTAACATCATGCCACGGATTCATCCACTTTTGGAAACAATAAAATTATTTAAGACTTTCCTTTAGAAACATTTAAATAAAAAAATAGCAGTTGTTTTGTTATGAAAACAATAGTACTTTCCTTAGGTGGTTCGTTGATTGCTCCGGATAAGGTAGATGCTCAATTTCTTAAGAATTTCAAGAAAACAGTGGATAAGTTTGTGAGAAAAGGTTTTAGATTTGTTATTATTTGCGGTGGGGGGAAGATAGCTCGTAATTATCAGGAAGCAGCTTCCAAGATCATAAAAACAGATAATAATACGTTAGATTGGATAGGGATATATGCAACTATTCTCAATGCAAATTTTGTTAAGGAATTATTCGGGAATACTGCTCATAGTGAGATAATTACCAATCCCACAAAGAAGATATCTTCTAAGAAAAAAATAATTGTAGCTTCTGGTTGGAAACCTGGATGGTCAACTGATTACGATGCTGTTTTACTTGCTAAGCAACTTAAATCAGACATGATTGTTAACATGAGCAACGTTGATTATGTTTATGATAAAGATCCTAAAAAGTTTAAGAGTGCAAAAAAAATTAATAATACTTGCTGGAAGCACTTTAGAGAACTAATTGGTAGTAAGTGGACTGCTGGTTTAAATGCACCTTTTGATCCTATTGCAGCTCGAGAAGCTCAGAAATCAAAGAAAAAAGTTATGATCATTGGTAAAAACCTTAAGAACTTTGAAAACCTTATTTCCGGAAAGAAATTTAAAGGAACCTTAGTTGAGAATTGTTAAATCTATTTCTTAAAAATTTTTACGTAAGCAAAAAATGCTAATCCTAGAACAATAAAGATCACAACTGCTCCAATAATTTTGTTAGGTTCTCCATCTATTTCATCTATAGACCTACCAGTTATTTTACTGGCAAATTTGACATCTTTTCTTACTTTCTCTTGAATTTTATTTTCAGCAGTATTTTCACTTTCATTCACCGCATGCTTCTTTACTCTTCCTAATATTTCTCTTCCTTCTCTTATTGTAACATTATTGCTCTTTACAAGATCTTTTACTGTTTTTTCTGCTTGTTTCTTGGTCATGCTTGCAGCTCCTAATCCTAATAGAAATACTTTTTTAATCGTTTTTCTCATTCTTTTTTACCTCACATAGTTTTTTTCTTTTAATATTGATATTAAAACAAAAAAAGATAAAATTATTGCTATTATGAAACTAAAAAATGGCACTAAGGGCATATCAAACAGTGCAGGAGCATCCACATTGATGGTTAGTGCTCCCACGATCAGTAGTGCTGCTATCAACATGCTGTATGCAATTCGATTTCCAGTTTTGTCAATTTCTGTGGACAATCTCATGATGTCACTGTCTTCTATGTCCACTTTTATGGACCCTTTTTCCAGTCTTTTTAGAACTCTTGATGTTTGTTCTGGTATCTGGGTTGCGTATTTTTTTATCTTAAACATGTCTTTCATGAAGCTATTGGCCATATTTACTGGGTTGTACCTATCAACAATAAGCTTCTCTATAAATGGTCTTGATTCTTTTACTAATTTTAATTTCGGATCATATTCTAAGGCTATGCCTTCTAATGTTACAACTGTTTTTCCAAACAAGACAAAGGGCATCGGAACTTTTAGACCGTACTTTAGTGCAGTATCCATAACTCCCTCTAACACATAGCTTATTTTCACTTTGGTTATGTCTGCTTCCTGGAGTGATTCAACGATGTCCGATATTTCATCGCTCAGGTCATCCGTGTCTTCTATGGGAGAATTACTTATATCCACTAAGATATCCACTATCTTTTCTGTATCATTGTTTATTATGCCAAAAAATAAGTCTATGGATTTATTCTTGAGTTTTTCATCGAACCTTCCAACGATTCCAAAATCAAGGAATGCTATCTTGTTATCTTTTGTTATCAGTATGTTTCCTGGGTGGGGATCTGCGTGAAAGAATCCATGCCTGAAAACCTGGGTTAGTATGGCCTCAAACCCTTCCTTAACTATCTTCCTTACATCTATATTGTTCTTTTTTAATTTTTTAACATTATGAAGTTCTATTCCTTCTATGAATTCTAAGACTAGTATCTTGCTTGTTACATACTCAGAATAAACTTTTGGAATCTTTACTGTTTTGCTGTTAGCAAAATTTCTTCCGAACTTTTTTGCGTGTATAGCTTCTTTTCGAAAATCTAGTTCCTGTTCGGTCCACCTGGAAAACTCTTCCACTATTCTAACAGGATTGTATCGTTTTATGTTTGAGAAATGATGCTCCAGGAGTTTGGTAACGTAAAACATTATCTCAAGGTCTGTTTCCATGAGCTTTCGGACATCTGGCCTCTGTACTTTTACTGCTACCTGTTTACCATTTTTTAAGGTGGCTTTATGCACTTGACTTATGGATGCTGAAGCTATTGGTTTTTTATCGAACTTGGTGAAAATATCTTCGATGTTCTTCCCAAGCTCATTTTTTATGGTCTCTTTTACTATAGAAAATGGGAACGCAGGAACATCATCTTGTAATTTTTCCAGTTCCTTGATGTATCTTTTGGGTATTAAATCTGGTCTTACGCTCAGTACTTGTCCAAATTTTATGAATGTTGGTCCTAATCTTTCTAGTGTTAACCTTAATCTTTTTTCTACTGGGTTCTTCTTTTTTTCTTCTACCGTTTTTCTTATTTTTTTGGTTACTTGAACATGATGTCTTAACTTTGTTCTTTCAATCAAATAATCAAAACCTTCCTCAAATAGCACTAAAAGAATCTCCTTGAACCTATTTAGGTCTCTCACCTCTTTTACTAAATGTAAAACCATTCAAGAACCATCACAATAAGGGTTTATATAGTTTATTGAAATTGACATAAAATAATTAGATTTTTAAACAATGTCATAACTAAAAGTACATGCAAAAGAGCAAAAAATCAAAAATTGAGAATTTTAAAATTATTGGAATTTTTTTATTGATACTTGCCCTTATTGATTCTTATTCTTTATTGAGATATGAAACCTTTACACAACTATTTTGGTTTTGTAATTTTGCGATTTATCTTCTTGCTTTTGGGTTTTATTTTAAGAAACCTGTTGTTTTGACTGGTGTTTTGATTGGATCTTTGACCGTTCAGATTCCCTGGGTTTTGGATTTTTTAGTTCAGTTAATAACTGGATATTCACTCTGGGGAGTGGCATCCTACATGTTCGATTATGGTTTTAACAATGTTAGATTTTACATAGAACTGGATCATCTACTCATATTGCCTTTATCCATTTATGGAGTTTATAAATCTGGATTCAACAAAAAAGGTTGGTTATTTATGGGCATTGTTAGCAATTTGCCCTCTTTTTTTCATACTAGAAAATATCATTAGAATTATAGTTTAAATAGTTTACTTTTGAACTTGTGCATTAACCCATTTACCATAACTATCATTTGCTTCTGCGTCAATCTTCAATATGCAAGGTATGTCATAGCTGTGTACCTTTTCCACTTCTTCTTTTACTTTTTCAAACATTTCTTCAGTAGTTTTTGCCATGATGACAAATTCTTTTTCGTCTTGAACCTTACCTTTCCAGTTATATAAGCTTCTTATTGGGTGGATGTTAGAGCAAGCAATTAATTTCTTTTCTAGAAGATGTTTTGATATCTTTACTGCTTCTTTTTCATCTTTGCAGGTTATGTATGCTATGGTCATCGAACCTAACCAAGAAGGTTGTTATTTAAAATTATTGATTATAAAAATAAAACTTTATTGACAACCTTTAAAAACCGTACTTTGTTTTCTCTTTTAATGCCTGCAAAATTTATTTTTACAAATATTTTGGGAGTTTTTGTTTTTAATGAGAATTATAAGCTAGTTGATGGATTATTATTTAAGGACTTAGATCAGTTTGATGAAAAGGAGAAACATGAAAAACAGATTGAAGAGAAACATGGTTCTTTGGAAAAGCCGAGCGGTGATGACCTCTACAAGATACTTGAGTTCTTTAAGGATAAGAAGTATCTTTCTGAGTTAAGAAAAAAGAACATTGCACTTACAAGAGTTTCGGTGAAGGATTCTGTTAACAATGATTTGTTGATCATCCAAACAATTGATGCTGTTGAAGAATTGAACAGAACTATAAACTTGCTTACCAAAAGACTTAGAGAGTGGTATTCCCTTTATAACCCGGAAGTTTCTAATAAGGTTAAAGACCATGAGAAATTTGTGTCTTCAATAGTGCAGAAGAAAAAGGACAAATTACTGGAAGAACTTAACATTGATAAGAATGATTCTCTTGGAGCGGAATTAAAAGAAAAAGATGTTGCTGCTATTTTACTATTAGCATCTCAAATTAATAATCATTACAAGTTACGGTCTCATTATGAAAAGTATTTACAGGAATTAGAGAAGGAAACGTGTCCTAATCTTGCTTCGATACTTGGAGTTACTATCTCCGCCAGATTACTTGATCATTCTGGTTCCTTGAAAAGATTGGCTGAGATGCCTGCATCAACTTTGCAGATTCTTGGGGCAGAAAAAGCCTTGTTTAGACATCTAAAGAACAAAAGAAATCCTCCTCCTAAGTATGGTATGATACATGAACATCCCCTGATACTAAATGCACCTAGGAAGAACCATGGTAGAATAGCAAGAGCTCTTGCTGATAAGGCATCTATTGCTGTGAGAGTTGATTATTTCAAAGGAGAGTTTATGGGAGACAAATTAAGGAAGGATTTAGAGAAGAAGATTAAGAATTTAAGATGATAGCAAAATCAAAGATATTTGAGGTTTATGAAGACAGTAATAGGAGAAATATCTATACAGTTAATCTTGTTCCCGGCAAAAAAGTTTATGAGGAATTTATTGCCAAGCAAAATAATATTGAGTATCGGGAATGGGATCCTCACTCCAGTAAACTGGCAGCTGCTATTCATAATAGATGTCAAAACATTTTCATAAGAAAGAATGATGTTGTTTTGTACTTGGGAAGTTCTACCGGTACAACTTGTTCTCACGTGTCTGATATTGTTGGCAAGGAAGGTTTTGTGTTTGCGGTTGACCCAGCATCTAGAGTGATGCGAGATTTAATATTCAATCTTGAGGGAAGAAAAAATGTTGCCCCTTTGTTGGAAAGCGCTAATCATATAGAAAAGTTAGCTGAACGTGTTAGTTTAGTGGACGTTATCTATCAGGATATTGCGCAAAAGAGCCAACTTGACATATTCCTGAAGAATATTAATGTTTTCCTGAAAAAACAAGGTTATGCTATCTTGTGTGTTAAAGCTAGGAGCATCGATGTAACTAAAAAGCCTAAACAGATATTTAATGATATAAAATTTGCTTTAGAAAAAACACTTACGATTGTGGATCAAAGAACTCTTGAACCTTTCCAAAAAGATCACATGCTGTTTATTGTAAAGAAGAAATAGTTATTTTTGTGCTACTTTCTGTTCTTGACCCATTAAGTATGCTTGTCTTAGATCCCAATTAGTTGTAGGTACAAGTTTTAAGTGGTGTTGTTCGCGTCCTGCTTGCCTTACTCCCGGTACATGGCTTACTATGTGAGGAATCTTATGGTAATTAGGACCTGCTCCGTTCTTTCTTAGTTCTATATCAACAGAAACTCCATGCATGTGTGTGGGCAGTGGTAGTGCATCGCATTTTGGTTCGTGAGCAGCATTTCCTCCGCTATATTGTGCCTTATAGAAATGTTTCTGATCTTTTGCATCTCTATATGCATTCACCACAACAAGTTCGTATCCATGTTTCCTTGCTGCATCATTTAATTTTGCCAAGTTGCTTATTGCATCCTGCATCAGTTTTGGCTGAGAGTGTCTACTTTCAAATTTGATGTCTGAAGGGATATCTACTAGTGTAGTTCCACAATCTCCTTTGTATTCAGCTTGAGGTTTTCTTGGTGCAAGTTTGAATCTTGTTTCTTCTTTTGTTTTAGAATTCCTATAGATCTTTGCTGCAGGGGTTAAAGCTGCAACTTTAGTTCCAGTATCGTTAACTGCTTCTTCTAATCTTGGAAGTTCTAATTTTTCTGCTTTAATATCATATACACTAACCCATTTATCTGGATCCGGACCCATATTTTGTTCCGGAAAATTAACTTCACTACTGGCTTCAACCGAAGCAAGAGCTCCTCTTAGTGGTAATGGTAGAAGTTCCATGGACACAGAACTGGAACCATTTTCTATGGTTAGATTACTCAGCATCGTATTCCAAGCATTTCCTGTTTCGGACATAGCAACTTCGGCTTTCCTTTCCGCAACCTCATACATATGATAAAAGTTGGATGCAGGAGTTATCACTCCCAAAAAAACTGCTACAGTTGCAAGAGCGTACTCTCTTGGTCGTGAACTCACAGAGTCAACTACATGATCGAGAACTTTGGATGAAAATTTTTTGATAGAAGTATAAGCAAAATTTGCTAATTTTTCTAAGTACTGAGATTTTAATTGTTTGGCATTGTTCTGAATCTTAAATGGGTCAGGAAGATTTATTGTTTGTTCTTGTGGCTTAGATTTAAATTCGGGCATCTTCCATGATTTTATAGAATCTAGAACTGATGAGGAAAACGAACTCACTTTAGAAGCGTACTCTGCCATTCTGGAAATGCTTTCGTTTTCATACTTTTCTTTTTTGGCAAAAATCCTGGAAACATCAAATTCTGTTTCTTGAACATAATCTTCAAGGTGTGACGCCACAAAATTAGCTTCCGCACTCATGTTCTTTCTGATTTTGGCCATGTTATTAACCCATGCCTTTTCAGTTATCATACCCTCTTGGTATCCATACAGAGAGATTATGGCATTGATCCCGGTAATATCCCTCTGGGAAATATTAGGGGAGTAAAATTTGGATGCTTCTTTCCTTAGTTCTGCTGAGATTCCGGTTTTCTTTCTTTTTTCAAATTCTGATCTACGATGCATCACTTTGATAACGTTGTCTATGGCAGACATCTCATCTAGTAGGGTGTAGCTTAAAGAAGTTTTATTGCCTATTTTTTCAGACATTTCAGGGGTGAAAGTTCTGTGAGCATTCCACAGATCATACTCTAATTCAGTAAAACCTTTACCATTCATCAAAAAATCTTTAGCAACTTCTCGGTTCAGGTCATGTATGACCTTATAACCCAAGCTGTCTAGATCTAGGCTTTGTATTGTTTTTCTCACACTTTTCAAGGCAGCCGTGAAGTCCAGGCCATCCCTTTCAGTGTATGCTTTTATGATTTTTGAGACTGATTCATCTAATTCTATTCCTGCTCCATTAGGTCTTAACGAAGTGTATGTGCTTATCAGACTTGTAGCTAGTGAAGAAGGATCAGACCATGATTCTTCTGCTATTGCAGAAGCTTGAGTTGCTGAGATATATTCATTTATCTCTAAAAATTTCTGCATTGCTTCATTTCTTTTTTCTCCAAAGGCTAATTTGCCTATGGATGCAGCTTCAAAGATGTCCATTCCTCTTGCAATATCTTCCGAGAATTCTGCTTTTGTTAACTTTAGATTTTTTCTTAAGTAATTTTCTAAGAAAGTCTTATTCATGGAGTTTACAACTTCTAATTCTTGACTATTGAACTCATTATTTTGTAAAAATGATAGAACCTGTTCTAATCTGTCTTTAACAAAGAAGTGGGCGCTGTCGGAATAGGATTCTTGTACGATGTCTAATTTATGGGAGTCTGTGTGCTTGAAATCATTTGTTTCTATTGAGGATTCTTGCGCGTTACCTAAAAGTTCATCAATAGATTTAAATCTACTAGGTTCAGGGTAGCTAGCTTCTTCTGGTTCTCTTAAAATGAACTTCCTAAACAGTCCGGACACATCCATAGCCACTATTCAATAGTAACTATTTATAAACCTTTCTGTTTTTCATGTTTAAATCACAACCTTTAAAACCTAAGATAAATTCCTAACTAATGAGGGATAAATAATGGAAGAGAAAAAAACCGGAACTCCTACTTTGAAATTAGGCCTTGCAGAGATGCTCAAAGGAGGAGTTATCATGGATGTTGTTAATGCTCCTCAAGCTTTGATAGCAGAAAAAGCTGGTGCTGTTTCCGTTATGGCTTTAGAACGGGTTCCTTCTGACATAAGAAAGTTAGGTGGTGTTGCCCGCATGGCAGATCCTAAAAAAGTAAAAGAAATAATTAAAGTTGTTTCTATCCCAGTCATGGCAAAAGTTCGTATAGGTCATATAGCAGAAGCAAAAATTCTTGAATCACTAAAAGTTGATTATATTGATGAGTCTGAGGTTCTAACGCCTGCAGATGATAACCATATTGATAAGAAAAATTTCAAGGTTCCTTTTGTGTGTGGTGCTAGGAACTTAGGAGAAGCTCTCAGAAGAATTCATGAAGGTGCTGCCATGATAAGAACTAAAGGAGAACCCGGTACGGGAAACGTTGTGGAAGCCTCCAAACATCTAAATCTCATAAATGAACAAATTCTTGCTTTGAAAAAAATGAGCAGAGGTCAGGTAAAAAGAGAAGCCATCAAGATGAAAGTTCCTTTAAATTTAGTTGAAAAAACTAGGGATATTGGAAGATTACCTGTTGTTAACTTTGCGGCTGGTGGAATTGCAACTCCGGCTGATGCTGCTTTGATGATGTTATTAGGAGCAGATGGTATCTTTGTTGGTTCCGGAATCTTTAAGTCAAAGAACCCTGCAAAGATGGCTCGTGCAATTGTAGAGGCAACAACTCACTTTGATAAACCAGAGGTTCTTGCAAAACTTTCTGAAGGTCTCGGAGAGGCAATGCCAGGAATAGAGATGGAAAAACTTGAGTTAAGGATGCAAGATCGTTCAAAATGAAAGTAGGAATTCTAGCTTTACAAGGCAACGTGCGTGAACACGCCTCAATTATTTTTAAATTGGGAGCTGAACCAATAAGAGTTACTAATACAAAAGATTTAGATGATATAGATGCCTTGATAATTCCTGGGGGGGAATCTACTGCTATCTCTTTGCTTATGCAGAAAAACGGTTTTTATTCTGAAATCAAGAAAAAAAACAAGTTAGGCATGCCAGTTTACGGTACATGTGCTGGTGCAATCTTGCTTGCAAAGACCATCTTAGGAAACAGCGTCAAAAGTTTAGGGTTAATAGACATAAGTGTTGAGCGAAATTTTTACGGAGCACAAATAGAAAGTTTTGAAACGGATTTAGAGATAAAAGAGCTTGGGAAGTTTAACGGGATATTTATCAGAGCTCCAAGAATCAAAAAACTTGGAAAAGAAGTTGAAGTTTTTGCTTCTCATGAAAAATCTCCGGTCATGATTAGATCCCATAACATACTTGTAACAACGTTTCACCCAGAACTCACCAATGATTCTAGAGTTCATGCATATTTTCTTGAGATGGCCAAAGAATACAAAGAAATAAGAGATATGCAACGTGACATAGAAGTACATAACTAAAATGAATGTCAATATTTTTAATGTTGGACTTCCTAGAGAGTTAGATTCTCATATGAGGGAGATAGGATTAGAAGTAGTATCTAAAACCGGAGCTGCATTTCCATCTTCCTTAACTCCTCAAGTAGTTGTTAAAAGTTTTGATAGTCTTGGTGATTTGGTAGATTTTCCAGAAAATGAATTAATAATCTTGAATGTTGATCCTAGAGTATGGTACTCAAGTGAACGCAGAAACATGGAATCTCAATTGGATCCTGCTGATTACATTAATTCTTGTGGAGGTGATGTTCAACATACTCCGGAAAGATATGTGGAGTTTATGGAACAACAGATAGCCGAGAAACTTCCAGACTATCTGGTACATCAAGCTAATGAGAACGGACACCCAAATTAATCTAAATCCTTCTTTTTATCAATATCTTTTAATTCTTTTAACAATGTGAAAGTTAAATTATTCTTTTTTATTTTATTTATTGTTTCTTTTAGAACAGTGTTTGTACTCCATTCAATATTGGAAAATAATTCATTTAAATGTTTCATTCCAATTAAATAATAACCTCCATCGGTGGAAGGTCCTAACGCAACATCTTTTGTTTCTAATATTTCAAAAGATTCTTTTATTATTTCTTGGTTCATATCCGGAAGATCAGATCCGATGATGATAACTTTTTGGTAATCTTTCAGGAAATGTTCAAAACAATCTTTCATCCTAGCTCCTAAGTTACCCTTGCTTTGTGGATTCATTATTTTTATGTTAAGAAGTTCTTCAAACTCTTTTTCTTTATTTTTTGGAGAAAAGCATAAAGCAACATCATAATCTTTACTTGAAGTATTTTTTATTGTGTTTTCTAATAATTTTTTGTATATGTTTGCTGCTTTCTCCATACCAATTTCTTTTCCTAATCTTGTTTTTACCTTCCCTTCTTCTGGATACTTTGCAAAAACAACAATAATTTCTTTCATGATCTTAAGATTTCTTTCCAGTATATAAATTTAGTTTTCGATTAAATTTAAAATTTGTTTGTTAAAGATTACCTTAATATGCACTCTCGAGAATAAAAAATAAATAAATTTTGAGGTGGTCAAATAATGGAAAATGTGTTTGCAAAATATGGAGATTATTCTAACCTGTTATTAAGAATAGGTTTAGGACTTTTTATGCTTGTGTTTGGGCTTTCTAAGTTCACAATGGCAAGCTTTTGGTCAGGAACTTACCCCAAGTTCTATAGCTTCGCTGTTTCTTCAGCTTTGATGAGTTCTGTGGGGATTGTTCAGATAGTAGTTGGAATAATGCTCATAATTGGGTTAAAGACCGTACTAGCAGCTTTGATAGCAACATTAATGCATCTGTCAACAGTCTTAGTAACATTAAAGAAGATAGTAGCCCCTTTTGGATTACCGGAAGGAAGTCCTCCTAGCTTCTTGTTTTTCGCTGCTGTACCAGTACTATTCGCTTACCTGGCTTTATTAGTTATGGGAGCTGGAAAGTATGGCATGGATAACAAATAATTTTTTTTTCTTTTTTTATTTTATTATAAAAGAATCAAATTCTAATCTTTTTCCTTGTTCTTTGATTTCTTGTTCTGGTAAGATATCACAATTATCCCAGATTCCGGTTTTTAGAGTTTTGGAGTATTCTTTTGGTAAATTATTTTTTTCCATTAATTTAGAAGCTTTTTCATTATTGTATTCAAAGGATTTATGTTCAACCTTGATTCCTTCTTTGTCCGGAGTTAAGGTTAGGTACCAAACTCTTGGAGTTCCATCATTGGCCGGCATTCCAACCACTCCAGCATTTATCCATGCTTTATCATTTTCTTTATGAGAAAAAGGAATTCCAGCATGTCCTCCGATTATGATGTCTGCTTCCGCTTTCTCTAATTCTTGTTCTTTTACCTGCCATTCCGTTGATTTAAAGATAAATTGGGATGTGTTTGAGTAAGAACCATGCACGATCATGATTTCTTTGTTATTCATCTGGAACCTCAAGAAATCTGGTAGGGTTTCCATCCATTCCAAGGATTCTTTGCTTATATGCTCCTTACAATAAGGATACCACTGTTTTGATAAAGCTTCACAAGTGCTATCTTCCTTGAAATTACATGCACAATCATCCCTATCCTCTCTTAGTTGCATTTCTACATTCCCAGCTATAGAATTAATGCCCCAGTTTCTCAATATTTTAGCTGTCTCTTCTGGTTCTGCACAGTAAGCAACTGAATCTCCAGCAAAGATTATGTTTTCTTTAGGAATATCTTTAGCGATTTCTCTTAATTTCTCTAAAGCCTGCACATTACTATAGGAACCTCCAAATATGAGCACTTTTTCATCTTTGATTCCTAACTCTATTATTGCTGCCATTTACTTTTAGAAAAAATTCTTAACTTAAAAACCCTCTCTTTAATGTTCAATTAAACATAATCTTTAAAAATAGAAATTGCTCTTGTTTTAAGATTATGGAGAATGTATTATTAACCCAAAAACCTGGATTTGTTGAATTTAAGATCCTAAATAATCTTCCACAATTAGATGATCTATG
>JADHVG010000025.1 GCA_016784105.1 Candidatus Woesearchaeota archaeon | reverse complement strand
ACCTCTTTATTGCTCACAAAGAGATGAGATTATTAATTCCTATCCTCCCATTTCTTTTTATTTTGTCTTCCTATGGAATTTTTAAATTCGTGAACAATTTTAAGAAAAATAAATATATTTTATTATCTTTATTTGTGGTATCTTCTTTTGTTCTAACCTTACCTCAATTAAGATACGATGCTCTTGAAAATAATTTTAGTTCTTTCCAAGATTTCTCTAAAAACCATAAGAATGTATGGATAAGCAATCCTAAGTTTATCATAGCGGATAATGCAAAGGCTGAGTTAATGTATTATCCCACTTACTCTTCCAAACTAAACTTTTTATTAGAAAACGTTAATCTAGCCGAAAATGTCTTGATAGACACTTGTGATCTTGTATGCGAAGATAATCTATGTAAAGAAAAAGACAAAGAACTGTTTGATTATTTTTTCAAAAACTTCAATATAGTTTTAGATAAAAAAGTAAGTGATTGTAATTATTATATCTTCTCAAGATAGCTATTCATTTTTCTTCCATCTATTATACTGAGTTTTCCTAAAATATTCTGGCAAGAAGATTATGTATATAGTCATTATCATAATCCAGAAAGGAAACATAAAAAAGAAAGGTATGATGTGTAGTAAGTCTATTTTTCGGTCAAACTTCAAGATTGCGAATACAAATAGAGGATACGAAAGTAAGGTAGACATTATTCCCACCATAGCAACAAAGGTTGCTGGGCTTGTTCCTGCTAAAACCGAGTAGGTCCACTTTACAAATCCTACTAATGAAAACCATTCAAAAAAGAATTTTAATACTGGCAAACTAAAGTATATTCCTTTAGCAACAAAGTATTGCATGTACCCGGAGATTATATTATATAATGTTAATGAACCCATAATAACTGCCTGTACATAAGAGAACAGGAATAAGGGCAAAGTGTACAGGTCTATTATTGTCCTGTTTACTTGTAAGTGTCTTTTCAGGATATTAAGAAGTCCTCTCGCAAATCTTGTTCGTTGCCTAAAAAATCCTTTAACATCATAAGGAATGTTTGTTTCTGAAATTGCTTTTTCGGAAAATCCGATATGGTATCCTTTTCTTATCAGTCTTATGGTAACATCAACATCTTCGGAAAATCCTTCCGTACTAAACCCTTTTATTTCTTCTAAGGCTTTTCTTCTGTACACGCTTAGTGGTCCTGGAGTCGTTATATTCGCATTTATTTTTGCAAATAATGATCTCATAAGGGAATTGTAAAGTTGTTCTATGTGGCTCCACATCGGAAATATCTTGTTTCTATTTTTTACCTTGACAACGCAACAAGCACCAGCCACATTTTTTCTTCCCAGCTCCTCTGCCATGTGCAACAAAGCATCTTCTTTTATGACACTATCTCCGTCAACTATCGCGATAAGTTCTGATGTGGAATGAGACAATGCTTTGTTTAGTGATGCTGCTTTCCCAAGATGTTTCGTCCTTATTATCTTGATTCCTTTGAACTTAGAAGCTAGCTTGAAAGTATTGTCTATGCTTCCATCATCAACCAATATTATCTCTTTCTTGCCATTGAACTTTGCACTTACAACCGATTTCAAGCAGCTTTCTATGTACTCTTCTTCGTTATGTGCAGGAACGATTATTGTTATACTTGAGAATTTCTTTGCGACCTCATTTTTTTTTGGTTTTATAAAAAGCAGGATGTAATAAGATAAGATTATAATCAAAAATATTGTTGTTATGGCAGCAGATATATTATCTGATGAAAAGAAATTAAGCAAATTTATCATTTTCTACTTTTGGTGTACAATGCCAGTGTAATCTCTTGTTTATTATTGCTCTGGAGAATGCTACTGTGTTCGCTACCGCTAATATTATTCCGATACTTAGTACCGATAATATAAATTTTGGAAACTCATTAAGAATATTTTTTTTGTATAGTGTCAAAGTTCCAATTACTAAAAATCCTGCGGTAAGAATTATTCTTGCGGTCATGTCCATAACATCTGACAAGGTCATTATTTGTGGTTCTCCTATGAACCATCCTGCAAACCCGAATAAGGTCATCAACACAACAACCGGTGCTATCAAGTTTCCTAGTGTTATGTACGTTATCATAAGTCTTTGTTTAATTGTAAGTTTTGCCTTGAACAGTATGTTAAAAGCATTATCGATAAAGACTCTGGTGTTTCCGTAACACCATCTCATCTGTTGTTTCACAAATCCTTCTATCGTGTCTGGAGTCTCGCTCGGAGTCTCTATGTCTAAGTATATTGACTTATATCCTTGGGATAATAGCTTAACAGTAAGCTCTGAATCTTCGGTTATGCTGTTGAGATTCCATCCTCCTACTTCCTCGAAGTGTTTCCTACGTAATGCACCTGCTGTTCCGCAAAAGAAAACACAGTTTATTTTGTTGTTTATGGGCATAACAATGGTGTGATATATCATTAAAACGTAAGACGCAAACCTTGTTATTAGGTTCTTGTTCTTATTATACATTCCTTGTCGGGTTTGTACTAAAGCAACCGCTTCATCTGCGAACGGCTGCACTATCTCATTAAGAAAATCCTTTTTTGGCATCCAGTCCGAATCAAAGATTACTATTATCTCTCCTTTGCAAACATTCATTACTTCTTTTAATGCTCCAGCTTTAAACCCTACTCTGTTTGTTCTGTGTGCATATTTTATGAATCCAGGATTATTATCTGCAAATTCTTTAAGCGTCCTTTTTGTATCTTCATTGGTGCTGTCATCTGCGATTACTATTTCGTATTTGTCTTCTGGATAATTAAAATCCATACAATGCCTTACACATCTTTCTGCGATAGGATCGTTGTACGTGGGTATTTGCACGGTTACAAACGGTAATTCTTCCAATTTTTTTGTTTTCTTGACTTTTTTTCTTTCTGCTAAAATATTTAACATGCTTAACATAAGGAATAATATTGAGAAGAATATTATTGGAAATAGGGAGATGTTGTAAATAAACAATGTTATTTCGTGCGGTGTCATATTCCTATTTGTAGTTCGTAATTTCTAATTTTTTTTCTGAATTTATCGTAGTTTGGAATTCCGTCTACTAGTCCAGTATTGTCATTTATTCCTATATAAAACCTCGCATTTATTCCCTCGATGCCTAAGTATTCTGTTTCGAAAATTATTTCCTGGAAGTCTTCAATTTTTAGGTTTTCGATACAATTCTCATATTGTTCTGAAGAGATATTATTTTTATTAAGTGCTTCTAAAAGATTTTGATTAAAAATACTGAAATAAAAATCATAATATTTTTCTTCATCAATTTTTTTAACACAAAATAATGATTTTGCAAGTTCATAGCGTTCATTGTTGTCTTTTATGTCTGAACTCGTCAAATATATTTTTCCAATAAACTTCACAATACTTTTATCCAAGTACTCTTCTTTTAGTTTTGGAAATGTTTCTGAGAAAAATTTTTCTGAAGGTTTTGTCATGTCAATAAAAGCTATGAAGTTTAGTGGTGCTTTTTCATTTCCGAAAAAAGGCTTTTCATAACTTGGATAATTTTTTAGGTATTTTGAAACGTAATCTGCATCCACATCCGTGCTGCCTAAATTTTTCTTCTTTTCCAGGTTGTATTGTAAGACTGCACTTCCAACTAAAAATGCGATAAACAACACTATTATCCCAAAATTTTTTGATTTCATTATATTTTACTTAGAATTTCTTCTGCTGAAAATAAGTTTCCTTGAAAAACTTCATTATTTACTATGAGGGCAGGAGTCGTATTTATTTCATAATATTTTTTTAGGTTCTTTATCACTGAATTTTTTGAGTTGAAATCGACAGGGAACATGATTATCTCTTTTCCTTGTTCCAGTATGTTCCTGTTTAGTTCATCCAGCTGCACTCCTTGCTCAATACACTGTTCGCATTCTCCAGAATAGAAGTGAAGTCCATGCACCAAGTCTATGTTGCATTGTTCATTAAGCTTTTTGGCTAATGACCAGATTTGAATAGATAATTGTGAGTACTGCTCTTTTAAGGTTGTATATTCTTCACTTGGAACATTGTATTTCTCATATTCTTCTATCCTATAAGGGAGTTTTTCCCAGTAAAACCCAAGCTTACTTATTAATTCATTAAATGATATCCTTGAAAAATCACACTGTTGCTTTTCTGTTAAAGTATCTATGAAAGTTTGTTGCAACTGCATATCCCTCAGATTATTATCCAAGAAACTTATGTACTCTTCCAGTTCTTGCAAGTACTCTTCCGTTTCCTGTTTTAGACTTATTATGTCTTGTTTTGTTTTTTCCTCTAATTTATTTATGTCTTGTTTTGTTTCTGCTTTTAGTATAGAATTTGCGTACAGCCCACTAAAAACTCCTGAGAAGTATAAAACTAATGACAGTATGATTGCTATTGCTATTATTCCGTTTCTTGTTTTATGAAATGGCTTTTGTTCCATCATTAATCTCTATTCTTTATTGAAGATTTGTCTATCTTTGTGATTTTGTAATTTTTTGTTCCGTTTACGAAAAGTACCAAAGACCAAACTGCGAAAGGTAATGGCGTGGGAGGTATCCACCCAAAAACCATTAGGGGGGTTGTTGAGTATAACGTTAATTTCATCGTATCCGTAAAACCTAATTTTTTGGTTATCATGTTAAGAAGTATTGCTAGGAAAAATATTAGGAATGTTCCTGCATAAAGATAAAAGAAAAATACTGAAGAAGATCTTCCTAATGTATAATTCAACATTCTAAGATATTCTATGTCTATTGTTACAAAAACGTTAAGATATAATGCTCTTAATAATGAAAAAATTAGGTTGAGTACTGCTGCTATGACTCCCATGGACAATAGAGTTCGAATGTAATATCCTACTGTTTCTTCCAATGTCCTTTTTTCTAGTTCATGGAAATTTTTCTTTGGATCAGAGATTATTGAGAATGCTTTTTTTACTGCTTTTACAAAATTTTCTAGTGCCATTTTATCCAAAAAGAACAATTATTGCATTATAAAGTTATCTGTTATTACTTTAGTAGACTATTTTCCTGATTTATTGGAAAATATTTATAATACCTCTCATGTTTTTTTGTTCATGGATAAACTTCCGAGCGGCAGTAAGATATTAGACCAATTGCTGAATGGGGGCTATGAACGGGATATAGTGACTACTATCTACGGCCCAGCCGGTTCCGGAAAAACTAACTTGGCCATTCTTTGCGCTACCAGTGCCGTTAGAAAAGGAAAGAAAGTGGTTTTTGTTGATACTGAAAACAATTTTTCAGTTGAACGTTTCAAACAGATATGTGATGCATTGAGCCTTAACTATCTAAAAACCATAAACAACATGATATTTTTCAAACCAACCTCTTTTCTTGAACAAAAAAAGACTTTTGAAAAGTTAAAAGACGCTCTGAAAGGTAAGGTTGGGGTTGTGATTGTTGATTCTATCGCGATGCTTTATCGTTTAGAAATTGGAAAAGAAAACGATATTTATGAGGTTAATCGTGAACTAGGTAAACAAATTAGTTTTCTTACCGAAATTGCTCGCAAGCAAAAAATTCCGGTTTTGCTGACTAATCAAGTTTATGCTGATTTTGAGGATAAAGAAAAAGTTAATTTGGTGGGGGGGGACTTACTAAAATATGGGAGCAAGTGCTTGATAGAATTACAAATAACTCCTTCCGGTAACAGGAGAGCTATCATCAGGAAACATCGTTCGATTCCAGAAGAGAAAGATATTGTGTTTAAGATAGTAAATGGCGGAATTCTTGGAACGAGAGAAGGAATCGGTTTTAAGCTGTTTTAGCTTTCTTTTCTATTTCTTTGACTGTTTTCTTGAAAGCATCTATTTGCAGTTTTGACAGGTCTTTATACATGATATATGATCTTCTTATGTCTCTTAAGAAAGAAGATTTTTCATAAGTCTCTTTTGAAACTTTATTCAGGAATTGGTATTTTTTGTCTTCAATATCTTCCGAGAATATTTGTTTCATCTGACACTCAAGACAAATAGTGTATTTTCTTGGTACAGCGAGAACCCATTTGTCCTTGCACACCTTGCATTTTTCTTTGTATTGTACTCGTGCCATACCAGAAATAAATCCTGTGTTAATATAATGCTTTGCTTTTTATTGCAAGAATTTTTATACTATTCATTTTTTCTTTTTTTGGATGTACATTCCAAAAAAATATGGTTCATATAAAGCAGACAACTGTCCGTTCTGCGGCAAAACCGCTATCACAAAAAATTCTCAATCCATTCCGGTTTGTGTTTCCCATAAAGAGTCTATCCTGAGAGAGCTGACATGTAACTGTGGAGACCCTCTAGAATTACGAGATGGTAAGTTTGGTAGCTATTTTAATTGTATGAACTGCGGGAATTTTAATCTCAAAAAAGCTTTGGGCATGAATCCTAAATTTGATGAGAAAGAAGAAAATTCTGAAAATAAAAAAAATGAGATTAGTGAAAAAAAGGAACGCAAAGAAATAACAATAACATCTGATGAATGTGATGTGCACTATACTTAATTGTTAACTTTCTTTGATAAAAAAAAGCAATTGTTTAATAACTCTTGTTGATTTTGCTCTTTTAATGAAATATAAGAACTTTACTCTTGACAAATTCCAGGAAGATTCTATTAATTCTATTGAGCACAATCATTCTGTTGTGGTATCTGCTCCTACCGGTTCCGGTAAGACTCTTATTGCGGATTACATTATCAACAAGTATGTTGAGAAAGGGATTAGGGTTATTTACACCGCTCCAATCAAAGCACTTTCTAACCAGAAGTATAAAGATTTTTGCAATGAGTATGGTAAGGATAAGATTGGGTTGCTAACTGGAGATATTGTGGAGAATAGTTCTGCTCCTATTTTAATCATGACCACTGAGATCTATAGGAATATGGCTTTAACAAATGATATCATCATGAAAGATATTTCTTATGTCATCTTTGATGAAATTCATTATATTAATGATGTTGAGCGTGGTTATGTCTGGGAAGAATCTATCATTTTCTCTGAGGATAATGTCCGTTTTCTTTGTTTATCCGCTACTATTCCAAATTCCGAACAGTTTGCTTCTTGGATACAAGCAGCGAAAGATCATCAGGTGGATGTGGTAAAACATGATAAGCGTGAAGTTCCTCTGGAAAAGAATTTCTATGATGCAGAATTAGGAATTACAACCTTGGAAAAAATAAATGAGCTTGCTGACATTCCTGATTATAAGCATGTTCGCGGTCGTAAGAAATCTAGAAGGCCAAAACTCAAACAACCTTCCCACATTGATCTTATGAAAGAGATAAAAGAAAAGGTTCCTTGTTTCTTTTTTTGCTTTTCACGTAAGAAATGTCAAGATTTTGCTTTACAACTTTCTAAGGAAAATATTTTTCAGGTAAACCCTCAGATAAGCCCTATTTTCCGGAAGATAATGGAGAACGCTCCTGAAGAGATCAATGAGCTTCAGTCCATGAAGGTTCTTAGGCAAGTTTTACCTTATGGTATCGCTTTCCATCACGCTGGCCTTATTCCGATTATGAAAGAGATTGTTGAAGAACTTTTTTCTAAAGGGTTGATCAATGTTCTTTATACAACAGAAACGTTTGCTGTTGGTATCAACATGCCAGCCAAGACCGTTTGTTTTGAAAATTTGCGTAAGTTTGATGGTATAAGTTTTAGATTCTTAAATTCTAAGGAATATTTCCAGATTGCCGGGCGTGCTGGTCGGCGTGGTATTGATAAGAAGGGTTTTGTTTATGGTATGATTAATCGGCGTGATTTTGATTATTCTTATTTAAAGAAAATCACTACCTCTGACATTGATCCTATCAAGTCTCAGTTTCGGTTATCTATTAACACTGTCTTGAACATGATCAAGAATCATAACGAACAAGAAATTAAGGAAATTTTGTGCAAGAACTTTTATGTTTTCCAGCAGTATGGTAGCATGGATGCTTCTCGTACCAATATTTTTTCTCATAAGTTTGAGGCTGCCAGAAAAAAATTAGAGAAGATGGGTTATGTTCAAGGAGATAGTCTTACTTCCAAAGGTGAATTTTCTTCTTTGATCTATGCTGATGAGATCCTTACCGGGGAGCTATTTGCCACGGACTTTTATCTCAACCTTAATGAGTATCAGATACTTTTGCTGCTTGCTTGCTTGTGTTATGAACCCAGGGAGAAAACCGAGTTCTATAAGGAATATCCTTCCAATGACCTTTCTGGACTTAGAAACACTCTTCTAAAAAATGATTTTTTTAGGCGTCAAAAAAAGTTCCAGCCTCTTGATGAGATTACCGCTATCATCCATCCTTGTTACCATAATCAGACTATCTTCGACATAATCGAGAATACTAACCTGCTGGAAGGAGATCTTATCAGGTTCTTCCGACAGATCTTGGACAGGATCGGCCAGATCAAGCAAGCATCCGATGATGAAAGATTAATTCAGATGGTAAAAAGCATACAACAAATAATAATCAATTGTTTAAGAGACATTGATGTTGTTTAATTAAGAAAAACTTCTCCTAACACATTTTAAACGTACGCTTCGCAACATTCATCCTAAATGTTCGTTTAAAATTAGTTATACGAAGTTTTTCCTTTTCTAAACTATTAAATATTCTAACCATATTTTGCTGTTATGTGCGGTGATCCTAAATTTAGTGATTCTTTTGATAGAACTTATGAAGAGGATCAGGATATGTTTGGTCATCCGTATCGTGAATTGCAGGATTATTTCAAGAATTGCCCAGTAAAAGGTAAACTTCTGGATTTGGGTTGTGGTCAGGGTAGAGATTCTCTTTTTCTTGCTTCTTTGGGTTATGATGTTACTGCTGTTGATTCTTCTAAAGTGGGAGTGGATCAGATGATGAATATTTCTAAAGAGAGAGGTATTAATGTAGAGGGAATTGTGGAGAATGTTTTGGATCTTAAGTTGAATAAAGAGTTTGAGGTTATATTATTTGATATGATTCTTCATTCTTTTGGAAAAAGTAAGCAGAAGTATTTGCTCAGGAAGTATGCTGCGTTCCTTAAGAAAAAGGGTATTCTGTGTATTGTTTTTCCTGATGATATGAAAACAGACTACTTCATGGGAATGCTAAATTCTCTAAAATGTCATTGGAAGCTGTTGGAAGAGGTTAGGATATTGGACGTGCCGAATATCGAGGGAGAGTCTGGAGATCTTGCTTTCATGATGATGGTTGTTCAACTTTCCTAGAATTGATTTCTTTGGAGTTTTCTCCTTTTTCCATAAGCTTTTTAAAGCGTTATTCTTATCCTTTGGTAGCAAAATGGACAGTAAAGAAGACATTAAGAAACAGCATGGTAAAGGTAAGTTAACAGCTAGGGAAAGGTTAAAATTACTATTAGACAAAAATTCTTTTACTGAGCTTAATGCTGTTATGGAGCTTCATTCTCATAATTATGATTTACAGGAAAAGAAGCAACCGGGAGATGGCATAATAACTGGTTATGGTAAGATTAATCAAAAACCGGTTTGTGTTTTCGCGCAAGATTTTAATTTCATGGGTGGAAGCATGGGGGAGGTTCACAACACAAAAATAGCACTCCTACAAGAACATGCTCTAAAGATTGGTTGTCCTATTATTGGATTGTATGATTCTGGTGGCGCTAGAATCCAGGAAGGAGTTCATGGTTTGGATATTGGTGGAAGAATCTTCAAGAACAACACGTTTGCTTCTGGAGTTATCCCGCAAATTTCAGTGATATTAGGACCGTGTGCAGGTATTGCTGTTTATTCTCCAGCTTTAACTGATTTCATTTTCATGACTAAGAACATTAGTAACATGTTCATCACGGGTCCAGATGTTATTAAGTCTGTTACCGGTGAAGAGATTGATTTTGATAGTTTAGGAGGAGCAAATGCTCACGCAGAAAAGAGTGGGGTTGCTAGCTTCGTATCTGACAACGAAAAAGAATGTTTTGATATGATTAAAGTCTTATTATCATACTTACCTCAAAACAACACCGAAAATCCTAATCATATAAACATTAATGATTCAAAAACCAGAGAAAACATCAGACTAAATACTTTAGTTCCTAAGGATCCTAAGAAAGTGTACGATGTTAAAGAAGTTATTAAGGAAGTAACTGACAAGAACACGTTTATGGAATTGCAAGAAAGTTATGCAGCAAATGCAGTTATTGGTTTTGCAAGACTTGACAGTCATTCCATAGGCATTGTTGCCAACCAACCACAAATATCTGCTGGTTGTTTGGACATCAATTCTTCTAATAAGATTTCTAGGTTCGTAAGGTTGTGTGATGCTTTTAACATTCCTATCATCAACTTAGTCGATGTTACTGGTTATCTTCCAGGTATCAATCAAGAACATGATGGAATCATCCGACAAGGTGCAAAGGTTTTATTCGCTTATTCAGAAGCTACTGTTCCAAAAATTTCTATGGTTATGAGAAAAGCCTATGGTGGGGCGTACATCGCTCTTGCAAGTAAGGAGATGGGTTATGATAAGGTTATTGCTTGGGAAAACGCAGAGATTGCAGTTATGGGAGCAGAACAAGCAGTTAATATTATTCATAGAAGAGACTTAAAGGGTAAGGACGCAGATAAGGTAAGAAAACAAAAAGTTAAGGAATATGAAGAAAAGTTCCTTAACCCGCTTGATGCTGCGAAAGCTGGCAGGGTAGACATAATTATCAATCCTAAAGAATCAAGAAAAACACTAATTTCTTGCTTGGATATGCTGATAAGCAAGAGAGAGAAAAGGCCTGCTAAAAAACACGGCATCATTCCATTGTAGATTATTTTTTCGAATATATTTTCATAAAATTTAATTCCTAGTATGTTTAGACACGCCCATTGTGGCGCGTAATGTTCGGCGGCAACACTGGCCGCCGGTAAAATTAAGAAAGATAACTATTATTTTTAATAAAAAACATTCAACAATGGAAGATTTAACGATTAAGGTTGATGGTAAGGAGTATCATGTCAAGATTGAAGAGACTGATAGTAAGTTGAGGATTCATTGTGGAAATGATGTTTATGATGTTAATACTGGGAATAAGGAAGCTGCCATCTATAATATTTTAAAGGATTCTGATCATCATGCTGAAGGTTCCGGTACTATTATTTCCCCTTTACCCGGCACTATTTTTGAGGTAAACGTAAAGGCCGGGATGGTTGTTAAGGAGGGTGATTCTTTGATTAAACTCATAGCTATGAAGATGGAGAATGATATTACTGCACCCAAAGAAGGCAAGGTAATGGAAGTTAAAGTGAGTAAGAATGATAATGTGAATAAGGGAGATGTCCTCTTAATTATCGACTAATTTTTTTTACGCCTTTCCACATGTAAGGAAATAATGACATGGCCGCTATTGCTTTGATGGTATCTCCAACTAAAAATGGTATCAAACCAGCCATCAAAACCTGCCAAAAACTTAATTGGGGTAAGGCCATCCACAACCAAGGTAACCCAAAAGCATATATGATTACTTCTCCAACCAATAAAACTAATAAGATTGATTTCCAATTGCGACCATAACCTTTTTCTATTAATAGCCCAACCGCAAAAGCCGCAAATACGAATCCAATTATATACCCTGCAGAAGGTCCTAATGCCAATGCTCCTTCTTTAATTGAATAAAATACACTTAATCCAGAGCTATGTCCTGCAAACACTCCAAAGCCTACAACCCCTGCAACAATGTAAGTTAAAAGAGTTATTGCTGCCCTCCATGAACCAAAGAAGAATGCTATCAGAAATATCCCAAACGTTTGCATGGTGATTGGTACTGGCCACAGAGGAATCTGTATGTTAGCCAAAACTCCTAATATAGCCACACTCAAAACAACTAAGAAAGCTTCAAAGAAAATATTTTTTTGTTTGAATAAGAGTGAGTACCAAGTTTTATGAATGTGCTCCATTTTATTTTCTACCATTGGTAGCTGTTTTGTTTCCAAATAAAATCCCCATCAAAACATTTAATGCCCATGCCTGAAAAACGTTTATAGTTAATATAGAACCGAAAACAAAGTTCCATAACCATTGCACTGGGAACGCTAGTACCATTCCCACGATTCCACTTATTAGAATAACCAGGGCCAGAGTGTATACCATTTCCAGCATTCGTTTTAGTATTGGAAGATCGTTTATCATTAAAGTAAGTAAATTTAATCCTTTTTTAAAGATATAGGTTTTCATTTATATATAGCAAAATGCTTATAAATACAACAAAAACAGTTTATTCATGGCAAAAAAACTGAATAAGAAACTAGATTTAAGACAATTAAGAGAACATTTCCGGGTTGCTATTTACGGTTCTGCAAGAATAGAAAAGAATGATCCTAGGTATAAGCTTATACACACCTTATCCAAGATGATTGCTCAAGAGAACATGGATCTTGTTACTGGAGGAGGTCCTGGCCTGATGGATGCAGCTTCTAGAGGCCATCATGCCGGAAGAAAAAAAGGAAATCATGCTTTGTCTTTTGGTCTTACTATTCACTTGCCTAGGGAACAAAGGGAAAGTTATCATCTTGATATAAAGAAGGAATTCACCAAATTCTCAAATAGGCTGGATCATTTTGTTGCTTTGTCAAATGTGGTTATTGTAGCTCCTGGTGGTATTGGAACTTTACTAGAATTAATGTACACGTGGCAATTAGTGCAAGTAAAACACGCTTCCAAAATTCCTATTATACTTCTTGGAGACATGTGGGAAGGATTAATAGAGTGGATCAAGACCGTTCCATTAAGAAACCGTTTCCTTAAAAAAGAAGACCTTAATCTTCTATTCCCAGCAAAAAACGCAACTGAAGCTATGAAGATAATAAGGGTAGCAAACAAAGAGTACAAAAAAAACGATAATGGTCTTATCAAAAGATTGCAAAGATATAACATAACATGAAAATAAATAAAACAGAAGTAAGAGTTTATTATTCTGATACTGACCGGGGAGGTGTTGTTTACTATTCTAATTATCTTAAATGGTTTGAGGTGGGAAGAACTGAACTATTGAGAGAGCAAGGATTAAGTTATGCTGAGTTTGAAAAACAAAACTTGATAGCTCCGGTTGTTGATGTGAGATGTACTTACCACGATTCCGCAAAATATGATGATGTAATCACGATAGAAACTTCCATAGAAAAGATAGGGAATTCTAGTATAAAATTTTTGTACAAACTGTTAAGGAGGAATACTTTGTTAGCGGAAGGATATACAGTAAATGTTTTTGTTGACATGAAAACAAAAAAGTCTTCGAGAATTCCTGATAAACTAAGAGAAGCTTTTTCTACGTAACGAACACATCTCCTTCCATTATCTTCTTTAATTTTCCATTCCTTAATTTAATAACTAGATTGCAATCTTTATCTACGCTAACAGCTTTTCCAAAAAAAGTTCCGTTGACTGTTTCAATCTTGACTTTTTTCCCGAGGGTATGTGATAATTGTTTCCATTCCGTTAATATCCTAGAATAATTCTTGTTTTCATAATCAGAATACAAAACTAAAAAATTCTTCATTATTTCTTTATACAATTTCTTGACATCGCTAGTTTTTTTAGTTTCTAAAAACAAGGATGTTGGTTCATGAACTATTTTTGAAGAGAACTTTTTTTGGTTTACGTTCACTCCAATCCCAATAAGAGTGTTATTTGAACCTCCTAGGACCGTTTCTGTTAGTATCCCGCATATTTTTTTATCATTAAAAAAAACGTCATTGGGCCACTTTACTTTTGCTTCTTTACCCAGAACCTTTGCAACGGCTATCGAAGAGATGAAAGTTAAATATTTAACATTCTCCACATCCTCAGCATTAAGACAAATAGTAAAGTATAAGCCTCCTTTCGAAGAAAACCATTTTCTCCCAAAACGCCCTTTACCTTTTTTTTGAGTATAAGCCAAAACAACAAAATTATCTTCTTTTTTGATAATTTCTTTTGCCTTATCATTAGTAGAGTCTAAAACTTTAAATTCGTGCAAAGAAAATTTCATCTTTCAAACTGTTCCATTAGCTCTTGTCTGCCGGCTGAACTCCAAGAACTAGGCATGTTGCTTGATTTTTTCTTGTCTAAGTATTTAGAAGCTGCTGTGGAAACAACTAAAACTTTCTGTTCTTCTGACATTTCTTCTTTAGTCCAGCAAAAATCCTTGACGCACTGCAAAATATTTTCTTGTTCTATGAAAGACGTTGTAAAGGTTCCTTGCTTGAATTTTTTATTATGTAAAACAGCAAGATGGAACGGGATGGTTGTGCTTACTCCATCAATAACATATTCATGCAAAGCCCTATGCATTCTTGAAAGTGCTTCTTTTCTTGTTTTTCCATGACATATCAATAATGATATCAAGGAATCGTAATGAGGTAATACCCTATACCCTGAATGGCAGATACTATTTACTCTTATTCCCGGTCCTCCTGGGGGAAGATAGTTTAAGACCATGCCTGTTGAAGGGACAAAATCCTCCAGAGGATTTTCCGCATTTATTCTGCACTCAACTGCCCATCCATCAATGGTTATATCATCTTGTTCTAGGGCCATCTTTGCTTTTGACGCTATCTTTATTTGTTCTTTTACTAAGTCTACTCCCGTGATCATTTCCGTTACACCATGTTCTACTTGAATTCTGGTGTTCATCTCAATGAAATAAAAATTGTTATCTTTGTCAAGCAAAAACTCAACGGTTCCTGCACCTTCATACTTTGAAAGTTTTGCTATCCTTACTGCTGCTTCTCCCATCTTCCTCCTAGATTTTTCATCCAGAGCCGGACTGGGAGCTTCTTCCACCAGTTTTTGATGTTTTCTTTGTATACTGCAATCTCTTTCTCCTAAGTGGATTACATGACCATACTGGTCCGCAAGAATTTGAAATTCTATGTGTCTTGGATCTTCAATGTATTTTTCCATGTACAGTGTCTTGTCTTTAAATGCCATCTCCGCTTCCGCTTCCGCGCTCGAATAAGCCTTTTCTATGTCTCCTGCAGACTTAACTATCCTCATGCCCTTTCCTCCGCCTCCAGCAGCAGCCTTTATTATAACTGGAAACCCTATCTTTTCTGCGGTTTGTAAAGCATGTTTAGGGTTTTTTAGCGGTGTTTCTGTCCCTTCTATTACTGGTACCTTGGCCTTTATCGTGGTCTTTTTCGCCATGACCTTATCTCCTAAAAGTCCTATTACTTTGGATGAAGGTCCAATAAACTTAATCTTGTTTTTTTCACATAATTTTGCAAACCCAGCATTTTCTGCAAGAAATCCATAACCGGGGTGTATAGCATCAGCCCCCATCTTCTTCGCTGCTCTTATTATCTTATCAATATTCAGGTAACTTTTTTCATCTCCAAGAAGGTATGATTCATCGGCATACTTAACAGCTAAACTGTCTTTGTCCGGTTCGGAGTAAACTTGCACAGTTGTTATTCCGATTTCTCTACATGCTCTTATTATTCTTAAAGCGATCTCTCCACGATTAGCAATCAACACTTTGTTGAATTTCTTTCTTTTTGGCAAGATAGTGTAAGACCTTTCCCTGTACCCTAGAGATAATCCTTTTGCGACCATATCTATGAAGCTTTGAGAAGTCTTATCTCGAACTATTTTTCTTAGTTCTCGTTCATCTACATTAGGAATTCTGCCGATTAAGCTTGAAGTTATTTTATCCCCTAAAGCAAGAAGGTCTTCTTTCTTGTGTATCCTACTCCTATCTTCTATATCCACCAGATTATGTTTTATCAGCTCTTCTACCTGTTCATACACCAAAGGAGCTGCCTTCTTCGCTTTCTTGAATATGTTTTTTATGGAGTTAAGAGAAAATTCTATAGGAGCCATTCCTTTGTTAATAGACGCAGTTACTTTCTTCTTCATACTGTCATTTTTCTTCTTCGCCATAACCCAAAGTATCTCTTTTTGGTTTATAAAACTTAGTGTTAAACTAGAATTAAATCAAATATGATTTTATAAAAAATAATCCATTTGTATCTAGGCGCAACCAGAGAATTGCGAGCAAACTCACTTTGGTCGTTTGCATCTCACTGTTGCGCAATATTGGGCCGCAGCATTGGTGCCGCCTAGAATAGGGGAGATAATCAGGTTTTGTTTTATTTATACCCTCAATATTCTTTTAAGACAATAATTAAATACTTCTTTGAACTTCTTCCGTCAATGATTCCGTTAAGTGTTACTTTGAGCTATTATAAAAGAAAGGATATCCAGGAAGAGATGGTTTTGGCTTCTAAAGATCGAGAGGTTGCTGTCAGGTATGATGATAAGTTTGGTCATCGTCCTGATGTTCTTAATAATGCTGCTGATATCTTGGAGTTAGCGAAGCAAAAAGCTACTTCTTTTCATTGTTCGGAGGAGTTGTGGAGAAACCCTTTGCAGTTAGGTCCCACTCTAAAAAGGCATGAGATGAATGAGTTGAGAACAGGTTGGGATTTAGTTTTAGATATTGATTGTGCGATTTTTGAATATTCCAGAATAACCGCAGATTTGGTTGTTAAGGCATTAAAATTTCATAACGTTTCTTCCATTTCCTGCAAGTTCTCTGGTAACAAAGGATTCCATATCGGTGTTCCTTTTGAAGCATTTCCTAAAACGATAAATGAGGAAGAAACAAGAAACTTATTTCCTGATGCAGCGAGGAAGATAGCAGAATACATAACCAAGATCATAGAGCCTCAACTCAATAAAAAAATAATAGAATTTGAACAGGGAGATATCTCCCAGATAGCTGAGAAAACTGGTAAAAAGATAAGTGAGATAACTCAGCATAAGTTTGATACTACTGGAAACAAAGTTTTGTCTTTAGATGTTAAGCCTTTTCTGGAAATTGACACTGTTTTGATCGCTTCCAGACACATGTTCCGGATGCCTTATTCTTTGCACGAAAAATCTGGATTAGCATCTGTACCCATAAACCCAGACAAAATAATGAATTTTGAAAAAGAACATGCAAAACCTGAGAATCTTAAAGTTTCTGAATACCGATTTCTCAATAAAAATGTTTCTAACGATGCCAGAGATCTTTTGGTACATGCTTTAGACTTCAAACCTAAAGAAGAGGAAGTAAAATTTGAAAGTAAGAAAGAATTTGTGGCTTTAGAGGATGCGGTTCCGGAAGATCTGTTTCCTCCGGGTATCAAGTCTGGACTGGCAGGATTAAAAGATGGGAAAAAAAGATTTTTGTTTGCGTTGATTAATTTCTTTGTTTCTTCCGGGTGGGGTTACGATGAAATAGAAGCCAGATTAAAGGAATGGAATAAAAAGAATCCTGA
>JADHVG010000024.1 GCA_016784105.1 Candidatus Woesearchaeota archaeon | reverse complement strand
CATCCATAAATCTATTAGTTTGTTATCTATCCCTTGCTGTTTTAATGACTTAGAAATATAGCTTAATTCCAGTGGAAATACTGGGTGATATTTCAGAGCAACCCTCATCATGGGAGAAATTTTTAAGTTTCTAATGTTTGGGTTAATTAGTAAAACACTTTTTTTTGATTGCATTTTCCCCCTATTTTGTCCATTATGCTGTTTTAACGGTTAATTTTTATAAATTTTGGATTGTGATAAAAATATTATGGCCCCATTATAGAATTCTCCTAAAAAGATGAGAGGAAAGCAATAAATAAATTTAAGCAGATAACCTGATTTAACACATCTCAAGAAAATCAAGGAGATTCTTGGACAAAAAAGATTCAAAAATTTGAATCTGTTAAGAATTCTTCCACTTTTGCTGTTTGTTTTATAGCCTCCAAGCAAAAAACCCAAACCTGCTTTTTTTTGGATCCAAAAAAATTTCTTCAACCCATAATTCATTTCCCATGTAAAATGAGAGACTTTTACATCTGGACAAAATAATATTTTCCCTCCTTTTCTCCTCAATTCAAGATTAAAAAGTGAATCCTCATAACCTCCTTTTCCTAAATTTTCGGAAAATTCTAGTCCGTTTATAGATTCCTGTCTGTATGCAACATTTGCTGTTGGAATATCTTTAACAAGTTTGCAGTTTCCTTTTGGAAACCATGCAGAGAAGTTTAGTATGTATTGTGCCCAGGAAATATATTTGTTTGTGGGGTTCACAATTGCCCCTCCTACAGCATCTACTTTTGTGTTTTTGAAATAATATTCAATTTTTTTGAGCCATTGTTTTTCAACAACACAATCGTCATCTGTGAAAGCAATTATTTTTTTTTTTGAATTTTTTAATCCCAGATTCCTTGCTGTTCCCCTTCCAGATTTTTTTATTTTGAAATATTTAAGATTCTTGTTCGTTTTTTTTAATTTTTTAACAAAATTTTCAGTATTATCCTTGGATCCGTCATCAATAACTAGGATCTCATACTTTTTTTTTGGAAAATCTTGGTGTAATAAACTCTCTAAACATTTTTTCAACAATTTTTGTCGATTGTAAGTAGGGATTATAATCGAAAATTCCATTTTTTGTCTTTAAAATAACTTATTTTTTTTATATGTTTTAGGAACTGCCCATATCTCGTGTTTTGTTCCAAAATAATAATCGTAAGTTCCAAGTATTCTTCCTATGATTTCAAGAAAAATTCCGAGAATTATCGTGGTGAACTTTCCAATATTTATCTCTTTCAGCACGGTTTTTAGTACTAAGAATTTTCTCATAGAAGATGCAAGATATTCCTTATTTTTTTTCAGTTTCAGATGCCCACAATAGATCCTTCTTCTTTGATTTAATAGATCCTTTACCGTTTCTGGGCCAAAATTATAGACTATTGCATCTTTAGCATAGAACCCTTTCAATCCTTTGTTTTTTATCAGCATAGCAATATGTTCTTCATCAACTGCGGTGTTTTCTATTTTTTTGAATATTTTTTTGAAAGCTATGATTTCTCCAAATTTTGGTTTTTTTAGGCTTATTTTATGGTGCAATGACCATTGTAATTCAATTATGGGATGTAAAAAATCCTTATTTTTTTTTGGAATTGGATGGCCTCCAACAATACCTATTTTTTTGTCCTCTAAGGGGGTACAAAGTTTCTCTATCGCATCATTTTTTGGAATTGTGTCTCCGCTTTCAAGAACTAGAATCTTGCTCTTTGCTACTTTTAAAAACTTATTTATCGCGGATGCTTTCCCTTCTCTGTTTTTTTGAATAATCAGTTTAATTTTCTTGTTTTTGTTTACAAAACTTTTGACAATTTTATTTGTATTATCGGTGCTTCCGGAGGAAACGACTATAATTTCAGAAATATCTATTTTATCGGTTTTCTGATTTAAGATTGCATTGAGAATTCTTCCAATGTTTTTTTCTTCATTGTATGCCATAACTCCCAGGGATAATTTCATAACTTTTGATGGATTGGGAGAATATATAAAATGTGCGGGTTATTCGTACTTTATTATAATCTTGGAGAAAACTTTATTTAAATTGGTTGAGCCCAGCTGATACAAGATTATTTAAGCAATTTCAACTAATTTTCCTCCCTGCATTAAGGAATACCTTCCGGATCCAACATTATCCAATGATTGCGTTTTTCCATTAGGCCAAATGATCTCTATTTTCTGAACAATTTCGTCATCTCCAATACCAAAATGAATGATTTTTTCACTTTGGGCTGCTCCGCTATTAGCTATCAATTCTTTATACTGCTTTCCAGAGGAAGTTGATATTGTTACTTTCGTCCCTATTGCATCTTTATTGGTTTCTGTCCCATCCAGTTGGAGTATCAGGTAATTTTTCTTATTTCCAATATTATTAAGGAAAAGTTGTATTGGGGGGTATTTGTAATTCGGAGTTCCGGGGTCTGCATTTCTTAAAACTAAATCTAGATCTCCATCTCTTTCCAAGTCAGCTGTGGCCATTATATATCCATCATAGATAGAATCAACTCCAATAATGTAAGATATATCTGTAAAGGTACCATCCCCATTATTCTTATATAGCCTGTTGCGTTGATACCCTCCAAAAGATAAAAGAGGAACTCCTTCAGAGTTTTGATATTCTTTTAGGATGCCCATCATGGTTTGGCCATTATTAAATGCAACACTGCTTATAGCGTTAGATAAATCTTCTGACATTTCTTTTTTCAACAATTTAGAGTTCTCATATGCCATAACAAAAATGTCTTCTATATCCTCGTTTATTGGTCCTGACCAAAGCCCATTAGCTACATATATATCCAAATCTCCATCATTGTCAAAATCGAAGAATTCTGCAGCTCCGGGACTCTCTCCGGCATACTGCATTGGTGAATTCTGGCTAACATCCTCAAATTTCCCATTACCTAGATTTTGATATAGTCTATTTCCAGATACATTTAACCCATCTAATAAGAAGTTTGTCGAGAAATGCACACTAGTTAAAAACATGTCCTGAAATCCATCATTATTGAAATCTGCAACGGGAGAGGACATTCCCCATGCAGATCTGTCTACTCCTATCTCTTTAGAAACTTGAACAAATGTTCCATCTCCATTATTGTATAGTATTGGGCTGGGATTTCTTCTATCATCAATGACTATAAGGTCTTGATACCCATCGTGATTTAGGTCAGTTGCGGTTGCAGCATGGGGGAATAAAGCATTAGGATCCATATTTTCATTGAATTTGTTGCTTTGGTATAATGAGTAATTTGTCTTATCTTCAAATTTGAACTGTCCTAAATTAATGAAGAGTCCTTGAGGCATGCCTTCCTTCTGTTTTGATTTAAGAAGAGATTTCTCAAAATCAAATGTAGAAAAATCTAATTTTCCTGGGAACCCAAGGTAAAAATCTAGAAATTCATCGTTATTAAAATTACCAATTGCCATTGGCATAGGTGTGCTGTAATCATACTTGGCAAATCCAGATAATTTAAAATCTGATACTAGTTCAAAAGTTTTGTCTCCTTTGCCCTCATATATTTTGATTTGCTTGTCTGGAGAGTACTCAAACCTTGCTATTACCAAATCAGATATCCCATCATTATTGAGGTCAGAAAAAAATGCAGCTTTTACTAGTGTATCGTTTTCTAATCCTGCGCTTTCGGTTACATCAACAAAATTATCATTTCCATCGTTTCTAAGCAAAATTCCATTTCCTTCTAGACCGACATACATGTCCACAAAGCCATCTCTATCATAGTCATACATTGATAATGCATATCCTCCTCTTCGGATAGCTTCATTTCTGAGATATACCGGAATTTCATTCAAGCCAGAATCCTGAGTATATTCAACAAAAATATTTTCTGTTGTTGGTAAAACCGTTCTGGTTTCGTCTAGAACAATCTTTTCAATTTTTTCTTCATCATTTAAAGTTATAGTGATATCTCCATAACTTTCTATTTTAGAATCTTTCTCAGTGAACCCTCTTATAGACATCTTTCCAAAAAAAGAAGTACCATCAAATTTTAATATGGTGATATCCATACCTTCTATTCTTTCATAGCTTTCCATAAACTGGTTTATAGAATCTAAAGCTGCATCTTTGGACAACATAGAATCGCCAAATGAGTAATCTGAGGAAATTTCATCAGAATTGATTAACTTTCTGTCTGACCATGAAGAGCTTTCAAAATCTTTTGAAACCAGCCTTTTTATTCCAGATATTTTTTTATTTTTGAAGGATTCAATTAACGGAGAAAGTATGCTCTTTTTGAGTTCTCTAACAGAATCGACACGATATTTTTTCTCTTTCCCGACTTCATCATTTGCAAAGTCCACTAAGTATTCATAGAGATCTTTGGCAGGATCATCCTTTGCGAAATCTAAATAGCCTTCACTAGCAGAGTTCTCACATCCCCAGACAACAAATAAACCTAGAATTAATCCAACGAATAAACCCAGTTTTCTTTTTTTTGCTCCCATTTTCTACAAGTTAGGACAATTATTGGATATTTAAACTTTTCCTAAGATTTTTACCTTAATCTGGCTATGACCTAATGGGTTAGTATATTCTACCAGGTTCTTTAAGAAAATTTATTTAAATGGAAGAGAACTCTGTTATGTAATCTTGGGAAATAGCTTGATTTTGACTTGTCGATTATGACTCTAAATTAGGTCTATCATAAGATGGCAACAACATATCCAAGAAAATACATTTTTCAAATGTTTAAAAATAAATCCCAAAAGAAAAAAATTGTTGAGGTTTCATTAATAATTATTATAGGGTTAGTAATCACAATACTTATTTTTTATCTTAAAACTTCTGACACCATTCTTGAAGTTGAGGTGGGAAAGCTTAATTTTGTACACTTAGGAGAAGAACACTACGTTTCCTTTGAAGCTACAAATAAGGTAGAAGAAGAAAAATCATGTATTTTTGAGATAATAACAGGGATAGAAAAGTCAAAATCAGGAGCTACTTTATTGAAGCCAAATTCCAAAAAAATGATTACTTTGCCTGCACCAGTTCCTGAAGGAAAATCAAATATTGAGGTTGTTTACACCTGCAAATAATTTTTAATTTAAAAGAATGAAAAGGATTTTTTTCAAAAACGATTTCAGAAATATTTTCAAGAAGTTTGATTATATTGCAATCTTTTTTGTTGCTATTTTTCTCATGTTTTTTTTTAAAAATGCATCTTATTCCATAACTAAGTCTAAACTTTATCTTTGGTCTAACGTTCTGTTTTTTGTTATAATCTTAATCGCATTCATATTATTGCTGATAAAATATCTGAGATCAATAGACATAAAAAAAAATAAGAGGAGCTGATACAAAATCATTGCTTTTTGTGACTTTTTTATCTATTTTTGTTATCTTTGTTTTTTTTGGAGAGAACATATATGGGAGATTTTCGATAATAAGGTGGTTGTCAGGAAACATTTTCATTCCGGAAATTTTTCAGTATACTTTGGAAGATTATCCCAGAACATATTCTATGGTGGTTTATTCCATCTTACAACAATTTTTCAATCTGAAAATAACTTCTGGGATATTGCTAGCTGTAAATAAAATCACATCAGTCTTTATTTTAGTTCTTGTTTATTTAATTTCAAAAACAGTATTTAAGAGCAAATTCATGGGAATATTGGTTTTATTTTCATTTATTCCTTACATATTTGTTCAAAGAATTCTTAATTCTATAGAACATGGAACTTTTGCCATGCTTTTTTCATTAACTTCAATATATTTCCTTATTAAGTTTTCAGGAGAGAAAAAAATTATTTTGTTTAACATATCCATCTTGTCTTTAGTTTTGGCTTCTTACTATAGGTTTGAACTATCTTTGCTTCTGGGTCTCCCCTATATCATTTGGTGCTCTTTTTTCTTAAATAATAAAAAAAAGATAAGGAAGCAGATATTTTTTACCATTTTTCTTTTGTTAATATTACTTATGCCCTTGGTGGTCACAACCCTAGTGGTAAAAGATGAGATAGTGATAGGAAAAAATTTGGAAGGAGATGGCATACTGTCTATAATCCAAAATTCCAAAAATATTTTGCTGAATAACATTATAGAAGAAAAAGATTTATCCTTGAAATCTGGAACTTTATCATTGTTTTCTTATTCTACATTGTTAATTTATTTGGTTTTGGTATTTTTTCTTTCTAAAAATATAATCTGCAAAAAAGAAACATACCTGAGATACAGGATATACTATTTTTTTGCCTTTTATAACCTGATATTCTTTATTTTTTTAATGTCTTTTTTTGCCCAAGGCCTTAGAAATTCTGCGAACTTACAGGCTTTTTATTATATTTCTGAAATAATATTGACTTATTTTGCATTGTTTTGGATTCTTGATAAATATTTCAAGAAAGAGAAATTTCATAACGTGCTTAAGGTAGCCCTCCCAGTATTTTTCTTATTGTTGTCTTTTTTTGTATCTCCTGCCATGTCTTTTGACAATTCATTATTGAGCAATCATTTTTACATAGAACAAGAAATGTTTGAAATAAATTTAATACAAGAAAACATTAATTTTGATGGTACTTGCAAGCTCCTTAAGATCCATCCGGGACAGCCAAATTTTGATTACTATTTGGGTTTGCAAAAGAATTCTGTTTATCTCGGGATTCCTCCAGAGTTTTATGAATCAATATGGAGGTATGATAAAATCGGAAAATGCTTCTATTACTATGATGAAAAATATCTCACACCAAGGCATTATGATTATGAAGGTATGTTTAAGGTGAATTCAGAAAGAATAGACGATCTGTTTGGATTATGCAACAAAAGAATAGAATTTGAAAGTCCTTTGAAAGATAGGCCTTTTTCATTGATAAAATATGTTTGTTGATTTTGTTATGTTTTAGAAAATTGAAGTTTAATGTTAATCTTTAAAATAAGGAAAAATTATATCATAATTATTAAATCCTGAGCAGATCCCTAGGAAGATTAAAGACGCAACTAACTTTTACTCTTAAAAAGGAATATTGATTTTTATGCAAAGAACAAACTGTAAAAGAAAAATTAAGGAAACTTACAAAGACATTTACACCTTCTTGATATTCGTTTTGTTAATGTTTTTTGTAGGTAAATTTATGATGTCCTTTTTCCAAGATTATCAAAATGATAAATCTTATTTTGAAATCTGTGAACCTCTGGGGAATCTTGGACGATGCGATAAAATTTATCATCATGGACTAATCATCAACGGATACACTGAATGCAAACATTCAGGAGGGGAATGGAGTAATATTTCATATAAAACTAATAGTTTAGGATTCAGGGATAAGGAATATAATAATACCAAATGTCCACATTGTTTTAGAATTTTAATGGTTGGAGATTCATTTACTTATGGTAAGGGGGTTGAGGAAGTTGAATCTTTCCAGAGCATAGTGGAAACTAGGTTAAGTAACAGGGAGAAAGATCCCATTGAAGTTATCAATACAGGCACCGACTCTTTAAGCACGGTTCTTGAATATCTTAAATTGAAGAACGAGTTGTTTCAATTAGATCCGGATTTGGTAATTTTAAATTTTGATATTAGTGATGTTGTTCAAGATGCAGAATATTTGCAATTAGCAACATATTCTAATAAAGGGGAATTAATCGGGATTAACGGATGTACTGGTCAATCAAAGTCACAAAAGGAAATATTTCTGCAATCTAAGTTATTGTCATCAACTGATAAAAAGAAAATATCAGAAAGTCCTCTGCCACCTTATTTGATTGTGGCCCAAAATGAATACGTAAAATCTGATTTTGTGAATTCTTTGTGGAATGTTACTTTAAATTATTTGGATATGATTGTAACAATGACAAATGAACGAAACGTCTCTATTATAATTGTTACCTATCCATGGGAAATTCAGTTCAAGGAACGATTCTCACTTGATCCTCAAAAAAGAATTATTAACTTTTGCAAAAAAAGGGATATCTCCTGTTTAGATTTGACTGAAAAATTTAAAAATTCAAACAACAGCTACTTTGGGATGGATGCACATTGGAACAAAAACGGACATAAACTAACAGCTGAGAGTATAGTTACATTCTTAGAAGAGAACAATATTGTAGAATAGATAAACTTAAACATATCAGTTCTAAGATTATCATTTGAGAGAACCATAGATTCTATGCCGGGTTACAATTAATCAGTATTGAGTAGGGTAAGGATTCAAAATAAATTCATAAATCAGGTTTATTTCAAATGTTCATAATTCTTGTAACAAATCAAAATCTATTTAAATCTTAAGTGGAGTTTTCTGTCAGGGAGTGGTTATTAAATAAAATGAATGGAAATTATATACTTAAGATAAATAATCTTTGCAACTTGAATTGTTGCTTCTGTGCGGACTCCATAGAAGAGCGTTCCAAACCAGATTTTTATTATAACTGTTTAGTGGATGGGCTCATAGAAAATAGAAAAAAATTTGACACTCTGATAATTACCGGAGGAGAACCAACAATTTATCCAAAATTATTGCAGCTGATTGACTGTGCTAAGAATGTGAAGTACAAAAAAATTTCTTTGACAACAAATGGGGTGATGCTTCATGATGCAAGCAATGTCGAGAAGTTGTCTTGTGCTGGAGTGGATGCTTTTCTTATATCTTTTTCAACATCTGAGGAGAGGATGTTTGATTCTATAGTGAAGAAAGCGGGATCTTTCGAGAGGGTTGTTCAGGGCATTAAGAATGTTAAGAATGTTGGGAAGGAAGTAAGAATAAACACCGCATTACACAAGCTAAATTATAAGAATTTGGCAAAAACGGTAAGGCTTCTTATTGAATTAAAAGTAGATGCGATACAACTCTCATTTCTTAATCCTGTGGGATCAAGCATCGTGCAAGGAAAATCAGCAATAGCATTAAAGTATGGGGATATGATATCCGGGGTTAATGATTCTTTTGAAGTTGCACAAAAATTTGGTTTTAAGAATCTTTATATAGAAAATTTTCCAATATGTGTTGCCCCAAATCTTGTTAGCAAAATCTCCGATTTAAGAAAACCTGAAGAGAACAAGGATTATTATAATTCTTGTAAGAAAAAACCTGAAAAATGTGGCTCATGTTCTTTCAACGATATTTGTGATGGGGTGTGGGAAGCTTATCTGGAACAGTTTGGAAATGAGGAGTTAAGGCCGGTATCTTACATTGATTCTTTGGAGATCGTTAAAACAATATAGAAGATGAACCCAGAAAAGTTGCTTGTAAAAATGAAATCGAACCATTTAGGAATTGAGAAGCATCACTTTCACACAGATAGTTATCTTGATCCACATTATATTGAATGGGCCGGACTTGAAAAGAATATCAAGAAAGCCGCAATTTTTTACATAAAAAAATCAGATTTATCTTGCTTTATAGACAAAACAACCAAAAAAAATTTCTTTTTTGATGTTTCAGATTTCGCATTTGATGATAAAACAGGTAAAATTATGGGGAGTCAAGAAAAAATTCTTCCAGATTGTTTGGTTTCTGTTTATGTCTCTAAAGACAAAGACCTATGTGTAAAACTAAAATTGTTGGATAGGAAGCAACAATTAGAAAAAGATTTGTTTGGAGAGATTGATAAATGGGATGTGTTCTTTGAAATAGGAGATTTGTTAGGTTATCCTAAATGTTGTTCTGAATTTGTACAAAAAGTATATTCAAAAAAGGAATTTGAAGAGGATGCTAGGCTTTTAAGTGGTTGTCTGGATGATGAAACATTGTTGCCGATTCTTACATTCAAAGAGAACACTAAAAAAAATTCGATGCTTAATAATTTCAGCAGCCTTGGTCCAAAACTCATAAACTTTTTTGTTTGCGGCTATAATTGCAAAAACGCACTGAAACTAGCCGAAGAAACATACGATTATCTTAAGGAAAAAACCGGAGATTCCAGAAAAATATTTGATTCTTTAAAGATTCCTATGATTTTTTTCTCTTCTAGAAAAATAGTTTATTTTGTGGGGTTAGAGGTCATTAAAGAAAAAATTCATTATTCTGGTTGTTTTTCCAGAAAAGAATTTATTGATCAGAGTGAAGATTTAAAAAAGATTCTGGGGATTTTGGATCAAGGAGATAGCTTTTTGGAAAAAGAAGACGGATTGGATGTATTCAAAAATGATGTTAAAATTGCAAAAATAAAAAAACACCATAGATATTCTGGAATTTACATAGATTTTGTTCAATAAGATGGAAATACTAAAATCAAAAAATAAAAATAAGCACAATCTTGGTAGGTTAGAAATTTCTAGGATTTGCAACCAAAGATGTGTTTTCTGTTCAGCTCCTCCTGTTGGTGGAGAACTTTCTTTTGATGAAGTGAAGGAAAGGATGCTTAAACTAAAGGAGGAAGGTGTTACTGATATAATGATTACTGGAGGGGAACCTACCCTGAAGAAGGATCTTTTTGAGATTTTGGATCTTGCGCAAGAGCTTTTCCATGAGATAACAGTTCAGTCTAACGGTTCAACCCTCTATAATATTGGTTTTGCAAATAAATTTAAAAAATTTGATAATCTAAAATTTAACATATCTTTTCATGCCTCAGATGAAGAGACCTTTTCCCAGTTATCCAATGCACCAAAAACCTATCAGAATACTCTAAAAACACTAGAGAATATTGGGAGAATAGGGGTGCCGGTATTTATTACCATAGTAATACAAAAATCAAATTATAAATACCTTAAGCAACACATAGAATTCTGCAGGTCAAACTTCCCGCACATAACACATTTTTCTTTCAATTTTATAGATCCAATCTTTAACGCTCTTGAAAATTCGTGGACAGTTCCAAAATTTTCTGATGCGGCTCCTTATATGAGGGGCGCATTTGATCGAATAATAGGGGATAACTGTACTTTTCGTATTGAGAAGATTCCTTTGTGTTTTTTGAAAGGTTATGAACAATATCAAAGTAACCTTAGGAGAGGTTTGTTTGATGAGACAAGGTCATGCAGTTTTTTGGTTTCTGAAAAAGACCTTGGACAGAAAAAAGAGTTCGTCAAAGAACAAGGAGAGAGTAGTTTTTTTTATGCTCCTAAGTGCAAAGAATGCAGTCTTCTAAAAATTTGTCCAGGGGTAAACAAGAATTATGTTAAGATCCATGGTTATAATGAAATAAGGCCAGTTTTGGACAGAAGTCCAGAGGAGATATTGGAAAAAGCAAGAAAAACTAAAACAAGGTTAAGGACTAAAAACATTAAAGATGAGTTGAGTCTAGCCGACAAAAAGATTGTCAATTCTGATTATGATGAAGATTTCAAAGAAAGAGTCTTTGAAGATTTGAAGATTTTTGACGATGCAATAAAGATAAAGCCTAACAAAAATAATGTTTATGACACTTATAGTTTTTATCTTATGGACAACATAGGTCTTAAAGATGAGAAATTTATTTACAATTTGTGGAAAATGCATATCAATGATATAAGGAACAACAAGGCAGATAATATGCTTTCTTTCTACATCCATATGCCTTACTGTAAAACAAATTGCACTTTCTGTGTTTATCCTTCTAAGACGATGAGTAATGATGAGCAGATAGAATCCTACAAGGAATTTTTGATTGAAAAAATGAAAAAATTTTCCCCGTTGTTTAAGGGTATAAAATTCAAGAATTTTTACATGGGGGGAGGAACTCCGAGTGTTTTCTCAGAGAAACAGTTGGATGAGATTTTTGAGAATCTATTTTCATTGTTTGATTTTGAGAAGAAAGGGGAGAAAGCTATAGAATTCAATCCTTCAACAACAACTTTGGAAAAGCTAAAAATTCTGGACAAACATGAGTTCAACAAATTCTCCATAGGTGTACAGTCCTTGTCTCGGAGAGTTTTGAGAATAAATAAGCGAATTTATCAGACTGAAAAGATGGTAGAAGATGCTATCAAGAATTTCAAGAAAACGGGAATAAATTACATCAATGTTGATTTGTTGTTAGGATTAAAAGGAGACTCTCCCGAGGAATTTCTGAAGAGTTTTGAAATTTTAACTGACTTGCAGCCGAACAATATCTGTATCTATCCTGTCAAAACAAACGATAATTACATCATGAAGAATTACAAGAATTTTGAAGAATTTGAGAAGTTTTATTACCCTCTCTTTGATAGTGTAACTGAAAAGATACTGTCTGTTGCTGAGAAAAGGGGATACTCTGCTAATTTTAATAAAGATAATTTTAGCTATGTAAAGCCGATGATATTCTCAAAAAGAGATCAAAATGTGAAGAAGTTAGATTATGGCTATAGTCATTTCAGCGTGGAAAATTATTCTATCTTCTGCTTGGGAGATTATTCTCATTCCAGGATTTCTGGGTTGGTTGATTATAGGTATGTCGATAAAAACAGGAAGGATTCTATGTTCTTAAAAGATTTCTCTGACAATCATGAAGATTTTTCATATGATGTAGACATTATTTCTCCAAGGTTTGAGCGTGTAAAATTCATAATCCAGAATTTTTATAATAAACGAATCATGTCCAGGAAAGAGTATTCGAAAAGATATGGAAATGACATAACACAAGATTTTCCGTATGCAATAAAAGCATTGGAGCTGCTTGGAGTAATAACTTTAGATTCTGAAACGGTTATTTTTAAGGATATGGATGAGAAGCTTTATTACCCTTACTTATTGTTTTTTGCGGGAAGGAAGAACGTATTGGGTAAGATGAACTTAATAAAAGACTAATACATCAATATTTTATTCTCTTTTTTTGCTTTTTCAAGATGGTCTTCTACTTCTTTCAGAACAAACCTAAAGACCTCCGGAAATTTTCTCTTTGCTTTCTCAAAAAATTCTGTGTCTTGTTGATATTTTGCTTTTATGTCTTCAAATAGCATCCGTCCCGCTTTTGTTAGGTCTGCATATTTTTTGATCACAGAAATCATTTTTTCATTCTTTAGGTATGCATTGAAGAATTTTTCAGTATATATCATTTCTTTTTTGCTTTTTGCCATGTTTTTGTAGAAGTTTTGTACGGCTACAAAGGCATGGAGTCCTAGAAAACAGCCTCTTATGTGTCTGGAATCTGGTCTATAAGCGGAATAGTATCTTAGGGATGCATTATTATTTAGTAGGGGATATTTCCCTCCTATGATGTTGAATATTGTGTGGTGAACTTCGTGAATTATTGCTTCTGCTTGTTCTTCATCAGTATCGGTATAAGAAAGGTATAAGATTCCTGGACTTCTTGAATAGCTTGAGGAGAGTTGTCTTTTTGGAACATAGCTGTGGGGAACAACAGCATCAAGAAAACCATAAATCTCTTCATACATTTTCGGATTTTTTTCTTTTATTATCTGGTACGCTGTTCTGAATTGCCTTACCCATTCCTTTTTTTGTATGCCTCCTAGATCATAATCAACAAATTCTTGTTCCGGGTGGTCGTCTTTTTCGTTGAAAGGGTTTCGATCTTGTTCCATAAAATTTATGTCTTCTAGGACATTACACTCCTCATTTTCTTTTAATTCAAGGATTAATGTTTTATTCAGATAAAATTTGTAAGTATCTCTTCCTTTTTTTATTAAATCAAATTTTTTGTCTATTTTTTGATTGAGAGTTATAGAAAACAATTTTTGATCATTATTTTTGTATGCTATTTCTGTCTCTAGATCATTTTTTATGGAATAAATCCCGATTTCAAATACTAGTTGATCTTTTATAGTCTCCATAGATTGGGGGTCTTTGCTGTACAGTACCCCATTTCCTAAGTAGGTAACGAATGACTTCTTGAAAAATTTTTTTGAGCAAGAATCTTTTTTTAATATGTTGTTTATGAGTTCTTTGTCGTATTTACTTAGAAGTTTTCTTTCTTCTAGGACTCTTATCGCATCACAAAAAACTAGTTTCGAAGAATTAGAGTACAATAAACCAACTATTTCTTTGTTGAATGAACATTCATTATGTAATTCCTGCATATTTTCAGGCGGAATTGTAGAACTTAAAAATTTTTCTTAATTTTATTCTGGGTCAAAATAGTTTTTGTGTGTCACTATTCCGAATCTTGCATCATGATTTATACATGAAGGTAGTTCTTCAATTTTTCCGATGTTATTTATGCAGTTCATAACCTCGAGGTTTATCGCTCCTAGAAATCCTGTTTTTTGCATTCCATCATATGAGAGTTGTGCAGCTAGTTTTTGAGCTTCTGCTTTGTTCCCTGACTCTAAGTAAGATGATATGATCCCTATTTTTATTACTGGATTTTCTCCTGCAATTTTTAGGATTTTTTCAGCTTCCTCGAAATTTCCTTTGCGGTAGTACGCAATCCCTAATCCAGGAGCAGCTCCGTATTCTATCCACCTAGGTTCTGTTTGTTTGATTTTTGTTGAAAGTTCAAACGCTTTTATAGCTTCATCGTACTTACCCATGCCATAGTTTGCCCATCCAATTCCTATGGCAGTCTCCCTACTCTTTTTTATTTCCGCGGCTTTTTGGAATGTATTATATGCTTCTTTAAATTTCATCTGATGGAGGTAAGACCACCCTCTACCTTCATACGCTTCCACATATCCTGCGTCAAGTTCCAGGACTTTATTGAAATTTCCCATAGTTCTTTCATGTGTTTCTCCAGTTCCGAATTTAACGGTTATCTTGTGATATAGTTCTCCAAGATCAAAGTAGTGTTTCGGGTTATTTGGTTCGTCTTCTATTAGGTTGAGAAGTATTTGTGCTTCTATTTTTTGGGATGTATTGAAAAATCTTTTGAACTCATCATTTGTTACCTCTATTTTAGAGATTTCATTTCCTCCTTTTTCCAGTGGGTAGAAGTTCTTTGTGAACATGAAAACGATGAAAATAATGAGAATAAAAATTATTATATTCTTTATATCTATTTTTGTGGTCCTCTTTTTTTTCTTTTGCACCCTTCGGCTTTATCTTTTTTGCTTTAAAGACTTTTCGGTTCACATTCCGAATAATATTTATAACTGGAGTATTTTTTAGTGTTGATGTTGGGGTTAAATTGTTAATATCAAGTTCACAGATAGTGAAGCCTTATGTTCCTAGATCATTCGGGAAAGAATATGTTGAGGTAGCTGGGTCTTTACAATATCCCATGTTTGTTGCTGCATCTTTAGGTATTAAGCCATTATTTGATGACTTCATTGATACTTCTTTATATGAAAGATTTTTGGACATTTGCAAGGAGCATGATCTTTTTGTGAAACCGGATGTAGTTTTTGAATCCCCTCCGGAGGATAAAGGGGATGTTATAGGGGCCAAAAACATAACTACTACGTTTCAATCCGGAAGAGTTTTTACTGGAAAAGAAAATGGAAAGGTACATGTTTTTGTTGGTTCCTCAAAGAAGGTTCTTTTGGAGGCAAAAAAATTTGGATGGTATTCTGTTGTCATAAATAATAGGTCCACAAATAAGCCTTTTGTTGATCATTTAAGGTATGGTGAATTGTTGGGTTTTCCTAGTTGTTGTGTTGATTTTTTCCGTAGGTACAATAATTGGCACCTGTACAGCCATCCTTACGAGATATACAAACACACTTTAGGTTCTGGGAAGAGTTTCTCTTATCATTGTAACAATTTTTTGATGGATAACACTTATTCTTACATACATCACCTTCCCTGTTCTTATAATTGTGAGAAAACAAGGATGCTTGCTAAAAAAATAGAATCAGGAATTGGGAGTGTGGAGCCAAAATTTGTGGAAAATGCTAACACTATTTTAAAAAAGCCATTGTTGGTTTTTGCTGAGCGAGATTTTGTAATATTTGATGGAGATTTAGATAAAAAAGGAGGTTTAACGTTGAAGTATGAGAATTGTGAATATTTAAGGAATCCTGCTCGTTCAGAGAATACTATAAGTTTCTTCAATGATATTCAAGAAGGAAATTCTATTGAAATCTTGGATGATAGGCTTGTGATTAGAGATGGAACGGATAAGTTAAGTGAAGTAAAGAAAAAACCTGAATGGTTCGCAATAAATTTCCAATAGAATGTTAACAGAAATAAAAACTAAAATCGAGGATTTAGAAAGTTTTATTGGTTTTCCTGTGAGGAGAGTATTGGTGACTCCTGCTGCTAAGAATCCGCATGATGAAACTTTGTCTTATAATTTGGCTTTGAGGTTTTACAAAAAGAGAGAAGAAATTGAGGAAGCTATCATAAAAGTGGAAGCAATATTGGTGGGGTTGATGAATTCCGGTGCTGAATCTGAGGATATTTCGGTTTATTTTTCTTTACTGGGGAATATGCATTATATCCTTGGAGATTTTGATAAGAGTGTTAATTGTTTTATGAAATCTTTGAGCTACAATAAGGAAGATCTTACAAGTTGGGTTGAGCTTATTTTTTCTTTGAGGGCTCTTGGAGAGTTTGAGATTTTTGAGAAAATTATTTTTAATCTGGAGAAGTTTTATGATTTATGGATTCAGGAGAATTCTTATGAATTGAATAAAGATAAAATTTATTGGTTGATTTCTAAGATTAGATAGGGTCTGTCCAGTTTCTGTATATTTTTCCGGTTATGTAGAGGTTTCCTGCGCTGTTGATGAATGCTACATCTTGTTTTGTTCCGTTTCTTACAACAAAACTACTGGTGTTGGAGCTTGTTGCATCCAGAGTGTGGTATATGCTTCCTGTTAGGTATAGGCTTCCGTTGTTCCCTATGAACGCCACTATTTGTTTGGAATTATTTCTTATGACATACGCTTTTTCTCCTGGATTTAATGGTCCTTGGTCGGTGTAGTTGTTTCCTTTTAAGTACACAAATCCCTTTTCATCGAATCCTGCAATGTTTTGTCCCGAGGTGTTTCTAATGATAAATTTGTTGGTTTCTGGTGCTAGGCATGTTAGGACATTTGTGTTGCCTACCGCTGAATGGTTCACTGTACAGCTTGTACACGCAATGCTTGCATAGTAGGTTCCTGCTTTCTGGCATTTTATTGATAGGTTTTCTTCATAGTCATTTACCACATTACAGGCAGTATCACTTATATCACCATCATCAAGGTTTGTTGATTTTGATGACATGGTTATTGAGGGTGATGTTGCTATTAATGTGTCATCGGGATCGTATGCTCTTAGTTCCCATGTGTCTGTTCCTGCATCGCATCCTGCTTTAACTTCTGTTGTTTCTAGTATGAGGAAGAAAGCTGAAAATAGTGCAAGCAACACAAGAGACATTTCCATGTTTTTCTTTTTGATTTTTAATGCCATCCTAACTATTGACTAGTCTCGCCCTCCCCCCTTTTTGAAATTAATTAATATGTTTCTATAATTTATCCTAATTGTATGACTACACTTCCAGAGAAGCTTGTTAGTGTTAAATTCTCTCCGGTAGTATTGATTGTTGGGTCTTCCGCATTAGGATCTATTGTTAGTGCTCCTGGTTGTGTTCCGTTTATCATAAGTGCTTTTTGTGGTGTTGTTGTTCCTATTCCTACATTACCCGATAATGATGCTAGTATTGTTTGTCCTATAACTTCTAGGAGATTAGTGGGGGTTGTTGTTCCTATTCCTATTCTTACATTGGTTTTATCCACAAATAAACTTCCCAGTGTGAAATTACCTACGCTTGAAAAGTTACCGGAAGTGATGTTTGAAGGATTTATTCCTCCTACTCCACTCCTAAACCTGTAAGTTCCTCCTATTTGTGTTGAGGAACTTCCAACATAGGTACTTATGTTATAATCCTCATTGAACGTTAGGTTTAACTCATTATCTGCGTTTGAACCTAGCAATATATCCACAAAACCATTACTAACTCCATTGGAAAAAGTTTCGTTCCAGATTGTTGTTCCACTCACATCAGAAATATTGACTTTTAGATCAGCATTTACTATTGTTGCTCCGGTTGTTGCATTAGTAAGTTTTCCTTGTAAGGAGATTATTGTGGGTTGTCCTGCAAGTACACTCGCTGCAAGTATGAGAAATATGGCTAAAGAAGCTATTTTTAGGGTTAGATTATAGCTAAAACTACTTTTTCCTTGCTTTTTTGTTAATTTTTCACCCATTTTTTTTTTCTTCCTCCAGGTTTACCTTAAACATGATTTAAATTATTATCGGTTTTCATCCTAGTTGTATTTGTGTATGTGAATTCCGAAAGCTTTTTATACACAATTTCCCTAGATTGGGTTATGACAGAAAATATAACCTTGCCTAAGGATAAGTATGATAGCATGAAGGAGACCTTAGAGGTGCTATCTGATCCCGAATTATTGAAGGATATTCGTGATGGTATTGAAGAGATACAAGAGGGTAGAACTGTTTCTCTGGACAAATATTCTAAAAAATAGTTAGTCATAGATGTTCCTCCTGTGCCCCATTGCTACGATAAAAACAATCACGTTTTCTTTTTGTATTTCGTATATTATTCTAAAACTTCCAGTTCTACAAGACCATAATCCTTTTAAGCTTCCAGTTAACGGTTTCCCATGATGTCCGGGATTTTTTCCTATTTTTTTCAGGCTGGTCATTATTTTTTCAAAATTATCTTTATCTTTGATTTGTAATTTGTCTAGGACTTTTGCAGCTTTTTGTGATATTTCTACTTTATATTCCATCTTATCCTAGTTGTAT
>JADHVG010000023.1 GCA_016784105.1 Candidatus Woesearchaeota archaeon | reverse complement strand
AAGCTTTAAGTCTTTGTTCAATGAATTCATGGAAAAATCTCTGCGTTCATTGATATCAGTTGTTGCTGAACAATCTGATTACATAGCTTCATGGATCAAGAACATCTCTGGATTAAGGAGGATGGTAAAAAATCTGGCTATAACTTTATCTTTTTTTATTGCAGGACTAGTTATTTTTGGGATGGCAATAGCGATGTACCTTCCAAGCTACATAAATGTCAGCCAAGAAGCTGCTTATTTGATAGTAGGTATTACATTTTTGCTTACATCTTTAATTTATCATAACTTAAAATAGAAAATGACAGAGAATAAACTTGTTAACGGTTCAATAATTCTCATGGGCATAGTAGTTTTGTTTCTCGTCCTGAAAACATTACAATCATTTCTAAGGCCTTTAGCTTTAGCAATCATCCTTACCTTGCTGATGATGCCTTTGGTGAGATTTTCAAAAAAAAGAAATATTCCGTTCAGCATAACTGCTCTATTTTTGATTCTGGTTCTTGTTTTTTCAGTATCATGGGCAGGATCTCTTCTGAGTAAAGAAGCACTGAAGATAGACCGGACACTGCCTATACACCAGAGCGCATCCAAGATACAAGAAATAATCTCCAAGTTTGAAATAGGGGGCAACAAACTGAACATTGAAGATTATCTCAACCCAGGAAACATGAGGGCAGTTGTAACGTCCACCATCAAATCAATCTTACAAGCCATACTTGCTATATTCTCAGAACTTTTTTTGGCTATAATCTTTCTTATATTCCTGATACCTTCCTATGACCACATACTTAGGAACCTAGGCAAAACAATGAGTAGGGGTAAGATCAAAAAAGTAAAATCCGCCTTGCTAGAAACAGAAAAAAGCATTCGTGATTATTTGTACACAAAATCTCTTATTAGTACTGGAACTGCTTTGGTAAGCGCAACAATCCTTTACTTTTTCGGAGCAGACTTCTTCCTCATATTTGCATTATTATTTTTTACCTTAAATTTCATCCCTAATGTAGGGTCATTCATCGCAGTTGCTTTAGCATTATTGTATTATGTTATAGTTTTTGGAGTAAGTTTAAACTTAATTTGGTTAGGGGCGTTGCTTATAGCTGTACAAGTAACATTTGGAAATATTATAGAACCTAAGTTTGCAGGAGACAAATTAGAATTATCCCCCATAATAATTTTATTAAGTTTGTTTGTATGGTTTTGGGTCTGGGGGATTGTAGGAATGATACTTGCAATACCAATAACTTCAATTTTAAAGATAATATTCAACCATATAGACTCTACCAAAAACATTGCAAGAATGATGAGTTAAGGGCAAACTTTATATACTCGATTTCTAAATAAGTATTATTAGATGCCAAGCAGAAAGAAACTGACGAAGCATGACAAATATGTGCTTGAGCTTAAAGACAAGATAAAGCACAAGTACGACTTTATTTCTACCAATGTAAAAGTTTCAGGAAAAAAGAGAAGTTTAGGAGAAATAGACCTTGTTGCGAGAAAAGGAAAGACAATAGATCTTTATGAAGTGAAGTGCAGTCACCGAGTTATTAAAGCAAAAAAACAACTAAAAAGAATCAGAAGATTATTGAACCTAAACAATGCAAACTCTTACTTTTACTGTGGAAGTTCTAAATTATTGATTAGTGTCTAAGCAACTCTACTCTCTAAAGTTATGGTTGTAGGCATTCCGGCAACGTCATTAGATAAAATGTCAAATTGATTGGGATTTTGTATTCCAAAAGCGTGGACAAAATAATTTCCTATTTGATGAGACTTATCTGAAAATTTTTTGTAAGCTTCACTTACACCTTCATCAGATGTTCTCCATAAAGTAGGGAGAAATTCCTGATCCTGTCCGTGCCTTATATCTTTTGCAACGTTGAACATACCAGATAAAGTTCCGTTACCCCATTTTTCTGGAGATACTGCTATTTTGTCAAGAACTAAGTAATTCCCTACAGTTTCATCGGCTTTATGTAAAGCAAGAATTGCACCATTAACTGCTTCAGATTCAACATCCATCACAACGTAGGCTATATCTTGATCTTTGAGAGCATCAAAATAATTGTCATCAAGAACGCAACCTCTTGCTCCAAAAGCAGATACCATCAGCTCTTGGAGTTGTTCTAAGTAGGGGTCTTGTTCGACGTGCAGTAATCCTGTTTTGATATGTAAAACCATAGTTTCTAAGAATTTTTTGTCTACTTTTAAAGCTGATGACTCATTCCAGACAAATTAGACATTTTTGTCTGATATGGGACATTTAATCTTAGAAGAGAAAATGTCTTGAATAAAACTATTTGTTTTTAATAGAACGAAAATGTCTAAAACAAAACATTTAAATATTAGCATCAAAATAATAAGGGTTGAGCGATGTGTTTTTATGTCAGAGTACCAACAGCACACAAAACATAGACGCTCCATAAAAAAATCTTGAGAGCTCCCTCAGGAGCTTTCATTTTATACTCATATAATGCAAAAAGACCTTTCGGATTGGGTGGATGTTGATAAGGTTAATATTGATCAAGAAATTATTTCAAAGATAAAGAGTTTTTAATATATTTTAGTTGGGGGTTTAATTGGTTAACATAACACGGGCTACCGAGCACTATATAGCAGAACATCCTTTTGTTAAAGATTGTTTAAAGAAAGGTCTTATTAATTATTCTTCTTTGACCAGACAGATATGCATTGACTTAAAATTAGATGCAAGAAAAAATTTTGATGCAGTTCTAATAGCAAGCAGACGATTCTATAACAAAATAAAAGAAGAAGTTTCTGTTGAGAAGAAAATAGTAGAAATTCTGAAGAAAAGTAAATTAGAAGTTAGGAATAAAATTAATGTGTTAGTTCTTGAGAAAAACATATACTATCCTAACTTGATCAGCATCGAAAAGGAAGCCAAAAAACTAATGGAAACATTCCACATAATTGATGGTGCGAGCGCAGTAACAATAATTGCTTCTGAAGAGTTTGGTAACAAGATAAAAAAAACGTACAGAAATAAGATCATAAAAGAAAATTCTAATTTGGTAGAAGTTATATTAAAAAGTCCTTCAACCATTGAGTCAACTGCAGGAGTCATATCCTATCTTTATTCTCTGCTTGGAGAGAACCGCGTAAACATTTACGAAACACTAAGTTGTTGGACAGACACCATATTTCTGATAGAAGAAAAAGATCTTTCTAAAGTAATGGAATTATTGAGGTTTTAGAAACATTTTTATTAATTCAAATGAAAAATTTGTCATGAATAAATTTTTTAAGAAAACAGAAATTTTTATTGATCGGTTGATACCTTACGTGTTAATAATTTTGTTGGGAGTAATAGCAGCAGAACTTTCCTTTCCTAGCTGGGCTGAACACTACCATCTCCAGATAACTTTAATTGATGGTATAATAATTGGAATATTTGTTGTAGATCTTATCTTTAAGTATCGTAGGATAAGGGATGCATACATTTTTTTCAAAATGTATTGGCTGGAAATAATAGCAGTATTCCCAGCTTTTATTTTTGTAAGGATGATAGAAGAATTTGTCCTTATTGCAAATTTAGAAGAAGCATTATTACTATCTCAAGAAGGAATAGAAGTTGGAGAACGAGTTGGAAGCCGAGCAAACAGGATACACTACTTTTCCAGATTCTTAAGACCACTAGCAAGACTCCCAAGATTCTTCAAAGCATTCAGATTTTTTGAAAGGCCAAGTCTTTTTTAGAAAATCTCCTTTTTAGCACTATTAATTCTCCGTATGCACTTTGAGCAACTTTTAGTTGATCAATTATCCTAGTTTTGGATTTGTTTATCGACCGTATAGCGTTCTCCATTTCTTTTACAGTTTCTTCAAATTCCGGAAGAAAATCCTTTAGGTTATTCATTAGTTGTACATTCCCTTTTAACTCGGGATATTCTAATAAGTACCTTTCGATGTACTTTGCGGAAATTCTGTAAGTTACCCTAAGATCTTCTAGGTTAGTTGTTAGGTCCTCAACAACAAATAATTCTTGTCTGGCGGCTGAGTGTATTAGTGAGCTAAAATCTTTTTCCGATGCTGACATAATCTCCTTGATGATAACTACAAATCTTTCTTGATCTTTTTCTAAAAATCTTTTTTTCGATACCCTATCCAGACTTGAGATAATTGTATAATTTAAGAAGGCTTTTCTTTTTCCAAGTCTATCTTGCATATCCGTTAAATTTATTTGTAAAGGAACACCGTCCCTTAATTCTGAGGATAATCTCTTAAGAAAACTTGCTATTTTTGAGACGTTAAAACTTATTTTCTTAAGAATTGGCTTTAATTCTGCGACTAATAACTCTTCTTCATCTATCAAACCTTTTACAAGATTCTTCTTAATTTTCCTCCAAGACCTAAAATAGGTGAATTTCCAATGAACCATATAACAATTTATGAAGAACCAATATTAAATAGTTTTTGTTGTGTTATTAAACAAAACCCTTGTCTTCAAGAAAGTGACCTAATTTATCCTTTTTTGTTTTAAGATAATTTTGGTTGTCTTTGTTTGGTGCTATCAACAACGGGATTCTTTCCACAATCTTAATTCCGTACTTTTCCAAGCCTTCAATTTTTTTAGGGTTGTTAGTTAATAATCTTATTTTCTTGACATTTAAATCAACAAGTATCTGGACTCCAACACTATAATCTCTCAGGTCAGCTTTAAACCCCAGCTTTTCATTTGCTTCCACAGTATCCATTCCCTGATCCTGCAGAGAATAAGCCTTGATCTTGTTCAACAAACCAATGCCTCTGCCTTCCTGTCTCAAATATAACAAAACTCCTCTTTCTTTCCCTATGATTTTCATTGCTTTATCCAACTGCTGCTGACAATCACACTTTTTTGAATGGAAAACATCCCCGGTTAAACACTCGGAATGCACCCTAACAAGAATTTCTTGGTTTTCTTCAATACTTCCATTAACTAAAGCAAGATGGTGCTGTTTGCTACTATCTTCATAGACATGAACTCTAAACTTACCATACTCAGTTGGAAGTATTGCAGATTCTTTTCTCTCTATCTTCATTTTTATTAAGAACTCATTTTATTATATAAAATATTGCATCAAGAAATAGCATAAAGAAAAAAATTATTCTTCTTCGTCATCATCTTTGTCTACTTCATCAGCTTCTTCATCATCAGCTTGTTCATAACCTTGCATGAATCCTGCTTCTTCCGAAGAAATCTCGCCGGACTCTACCAATTCTTCTCGTCCTTTTTCATCATATACGCTATCATTATCTTTTTCTGTTTCTTCGCCTTGTTCACCTTCCATGGTATCACCTAACCCTGTTTTTTTGAGATTTGTTTAAAAATTTTTCTATTAGGGCAAATAAATGGTTATCTAAAGTCATAAAGAAAAGCTTTATAAATTGTGCATGCTTTGTTATTATTATGATTTTGGACAAAGCTGTTTTAATGGGATTGGGAGTTCTTATAGGGATTTATGTGTTGTACAAGATGTTCGTCAACAAAGCCCCAGTACAAACAGATTTTGATCAAACATATAACAAGATACTGAATTCTGATGAGCATAAAGTAAAAGGACAGTACGAGAAATAAATCTTTATTGGGTTAACTTAAGGGTTATATAAACAAGAAAGATTAGTCCGCTTAAAGCCATAACGATTTTTAACATATTTTTATCATTGGCAAAACCAAACGGGATAAAACCCCAAAATCCTCCAACTGCAACTTTAGTATTGCTTTTTTCTGAGCCTAAAAAACTTCCAAGAAAAACAATAATAATTCCTAAAAATATGATTAAGATTCCTAAAGAGATTAAGTTGTGGTTCATTTTTATTGTATTTTTCTCTTGATTTAATTATTTTGTTGCAAAACTATATTCTTGAAAATATATCATCTAAAATATGCTTTATTCGAAACGTTTATATACTACTAATATACAAATAAGTATACCAATTTACGAATAATGTATGTCAGAAAGGGCTGCAAGGCATCATAGGTGAGGACTGAAAAAATTTTTGAAGAACCTCGTTCACTATGGTGCCATGCCCTTTTTGCGCCAAAAAGAAACTGGAGGCAAAAATGGAACCAGAAGTAAGAAACTTCATAGACAATGTGGACTCATGGATAAAGCAAATAAGAAGAGAATTCTCTACCTTTACCGATGTTCCGAGTGTAGTAACAGAAAACACTGACAATATACAACACAATTATGAGCTCATCTACGAACTTAGAGACCAAGTAGAAGAACTAAAACAGGAAGTAAACGCCTTAAAGCTCATACAAATTGTAAACCTAAAAAAAGGTAAGAAAGAAGAATTAGAAGTCAACTAAGACTGTTTTCTATTTTTTTTAATGCACCATCTATAGCCGTAAATAGATTTCTCTCAGTAACCTCAGATGTATGCGGCTTTCCTGCTATCATCAATTTTGCATGAATCTCATACTTCTCAGATTTCTCTGTTTCATGAACAGGTTTCATGGTAACAGAAACACCTTGAAAATCTGAAGAGTGATCTGCAAATTTTCGGGTATAACTCCCGACTATCTTCTTAAGGATAACCATCGATGCGCTATCAACACTTTTAAATCCAGAAAGTTGAATACTTCCACCCAATTCTAAAATATCATCCATGAAATCACCCGTAACAACCATAGTTATTTTGTTTAAAAAGTTTTTGATTTCAAAATAAAAAACATTGACATAAACCAGAAATTTTTGATTCTAAAATAGATAAATGTGACAATTCTTCGAAATTTTTAGAAATTAGGTCAAAGAGTATATAAGGCAAATAAAGAATCTAATAATATAAAATTTTGAGGTGGAGAATGCAAGGAGATGCAAAACCAAGTCTAGGAGTACAAAGATTAGGGGAGTATTTTGTAGAACAAGGAATCCATGTTCAGGTGGGCAACAGGGGTTATGGTATGAATGGATTTGACCCCAAATTTGCATTGAGTTTCAAAAAATCCAATGGTTTGGGAGACCTTGATCTTGGCACTTTAGTTGTGGATATATCCAATAGAAACGTCACAGGAACCCTTGATGGCAGCATTCCTAAAGATGTGGTGGCTGCGATAGGGACAGAGCTCAGAAATAAAAATTCTTACTTTCCAGATGTGAGGGATGCCTATCATGATGATAGAGATGTTGGAGACATATGCAGATCCCACATGACCTCCGGAACTACTGGAATGAACTCCAGACCATCACTCTAATTTTTTTTTTATTTTCCTTATAAAAAAACTTATATACCTAAGATTTTAGCTTTTTCTTATGCCATTAATGGAATCTTTTTCGGGAATCAGAGGAGTGCATGATGATGGACTAAATGAACAAGTAGCAATCAGATATATCTATGCCTTTTCTGAGATAATAAAAAAAAAATACAACAAGAAAAAATTAAAAATTATTGTAGGAACTGACACCAGACCTTCAAGAGAAATTTTAAAAGATGCAATCTTAGAATCATTGACAGAAGAAGTAACTGATTTAGGCATAGCAAGCACTCCTATGACTGAATTCTGCGTAAGACATTATAGAGCTGATTGTGGAATAATAATAACTGCATCCCATAACGAACCTTACTGGAATGGCTTTAAGTTTCTGGACAAAACAGGGGGAATTTTAGAAGTAAAGGATATGGATAAAGTTATCAATTTATATTCTAAAATAAAAAAATTAAGTAACAAAGAATTTTTTGACAAATTTTTATTAAAAAACTTTACTAAGGAAAAAATATTATCAAAAAAAGTACTAAAGAAATACGAAGAATCAAACAAAAAATATGCTGATTTTGTACTAAGCTTCTTTTCTGACAAGGAAAAAAATACAATAAAGAGTTCTAAATTAAAAATAGTTATGGATCCTAACGGAGGAACTGGAATAATAGCAAAATTGGTCCTATACAGGTTAAAAGTTAAGGTTAAGGGAATAAACATGGATTATGGAATTTTTAACAGGGCAGTTGAACCAACAGAAGACTCATTAGTTTACCTCTCTAATTATTTGGGTGAGGGAAACTATGATTTTGCGGCAGGGTTTGATTGTGATGCTGATAGGGTGGAGATAGTAACAAGGAACGGCATGCTGTCCGGAAACCATTTACTGGCATTAATATCAGATGAGGTTCTTAAAAAAACTAAAAAACCAATTGTGGTTAATAACGCAACTTCTTCAATGATCAAAGAAATAGCAAAAAAGCACAAAGTAAGATACGTAGAAACGGAAGTTGGAGAAACAAAAGTAGTTAGTAAGATGCAATCGTTGAACTCAAAAATTGGAGGGGAAGGGAGCAGTTCCGGAGTGATAATAAATCCTTCCAGATGCCGGGATGGGATTTTGACTTTAGTATATATCCTAAAAATAATAGCGACAAAAAAGAAGAAAATAGAAAACCTCGTAAGAGAACTTCCATCGTATTATAACCTAAAAAACAAAGTTACAGTAAGTTCTAAAAAGCATCTCACAATTAGAAAAAAAATAATTGATTTCTATAAAAAGAAAAAACATAAAGTAAAAGTATCTGGAACAGAAGGAAGCATTAAAGTAATTATGAAAGATTCTTTTGTATGGTTCAGAACCTCAAAAACAGAAGCAAACTTATTAAGAATAATAGTTGATTCTAATAACAAAGAAAAATCTGAAAAACTGATGGAAGAAGCAACAAAAATGCTTAAAAAATAAAAGATCAAACTCTAAACTTTTTTTTCATGGCTGCTTTCTTCTGCTTACTTGATTCTAAGTATAGCTTAAGATCATTCCACTCAAGATCATCATGCACTAAAACAAAATCTGAACCAGACTTGTATAGCTGGCGGGCTTCTTTTTTGTCATTGCTTTCAGTAATCTTAAGACATTTTGAATTGTGTTCTTTGAGCCACTCAAGTAAATTGAGGTCATCTTCTTGGTTTTTGCCGATGGTGCTTATTACTATGGCTGCTTTATTCAGGCTTATTTCTTCCCATAAGTCACTATCTCCTGCATCTCCAAAAACATGCAGGCATTTGTGATGGGTAGCCGCTTTAATACTTTCTGGCTGCCAATCAACTACCAAAACATCCCTTTTTTTCTTCTTAAAAAAATTAGCTATATTCGCTCCAAGTCTTGTGAACCCGAAAATCACTACATGATTCTTAAGATTTTTTTTAAGATGGGGGGGATGTTCTGCATACTCCCATTCCAGAAAATCAAGCTTGTGCTGGATATTTTTGTATATCTTGTTCAGGTTTCCTATAATCCAAGAAGAGAGCATTATCGTAGCTATTATGACCAGAGTGACCATAGAATAGATTTCTGTTGAGACATGGCCTGCTGTAAGACCAAAAGTCATCAAAATAAGAGTAAACTCGGATACCTGAGTCGGAAGCATGGATATCAAAAATATCTCTTTTTTTGTGAACTTGAGGAAACCTGCAATTATAGAAGTGATAAAAGGAGTAAAGAGCATAACAAACGCTATCAATGCGTAAAATTGCCAATTAAAAAAAATCTCCTTTGAAATTTCCAACTGGAAACCAACGGAAAGGAAAAAAAGCAATATCCCAAAATCTCTTATACCTCTAGTTTTATCATTTATCTCAAAACTAAACGGGAGATCAGATATAGCTAAAGCAGCCAGAAAAGCACCTATGCTTACCGAGAATCCTATAAACCCAGAGATTCCCACTCCTAAAAATAACCAACCAAGAGCGACAAGAAAAACCAACTCTATTGACTCAGCCGCATAGAAAAAAACTTTTGGCAACACAAACTTACCAAGAACAAACAGGATCATAAATATAAAAATTCCTTTCACAAACATTATGCCTATCCCCTCTAGGATAGTTGATCCCGTTCCCAAACTTGAGAAAATTGCGATGGAAAGCATAGCAACAATATCTTGTAGGACCATCGTCCCGATAAGGATCTTTCCGTGAGGTGTTGAAAGCTCCTTCCTGTTTGTTAATGCTTTGACAACAACTATTGTGGAGGAGAGGGTGAGGCCTATAGCAAGGTAGAAACTTGCGAGCATATCTAACTGGAAAACAAAAAAAGCCAACATAAAACCAACAACAGCCATAATCAGATCATGACCTTCTCCAATTATTGCAGTTTTTTTCCCAAGCTCAAGAAAACCCTTAAGCTTTATCTCAAGTCCAGCCAGGAAAAGCAACAGAATAATTCCAAACTCAACCATAATCTCTATTTCCTCGGAATCCGGCTTAAGACCAAAAAATCCTGCTATAACTCCAGCAAGAATATAAGAAATTATGGGGGGGACCTTCAGCAGGCTGAGGAGCAAAGCAAGTGCACTTGCAAGAATAATAAGAAAACCTATTTGTAAGAAAAGTTCCATTCAAATACCTCTTTTTTTTATCAAAATGGAGTAAATAGTTTAAATAATTTACTAGATGTGTTTTGTTTTCTCAAACAAACCCATTTCTTTACCGGCATCCAACCAGCCAAAAGCATAATTTAATGCCCCAAAAGCAGATGCTTTGTCTTCTTTCTTTCCAAAGTATTTGGCATCTTGATAGTATCTGGTTGCAGTATCAATTATCTTCAAAGCAACATCATAATTTTTATCATCTTTACCAATGACTATTTTAATTTCACCTAGGGCTTTCTTAGTAACTTTAAATTCCCTTTCCAAACGTTCATCAGTTAAAGTATCCATTAAAAATGTAGAATTAAGAACCATTTAATAAATTATTCTTTAGATAATAAAATTAAAAAAATAAATTAGAAAAAAATAAAAAACTATTTAATGTGTTTTCTGAGATCAGAAGCCTTCTCGGTTGCAAGGTCCACCATACTTATAATTTCTTCAGAACTAAGAGGGGTGTCTCCGCCCTTTTGCATAGCACATAAGGTTCCATCCTCTAAGGTAGCAACTGACAAACGAGCATCTACTGCTTGTTCTTCCTCAATATCCGGGTCAATCATAAAATTATCTCCTATCTTTAGGACAGTTACCGAAATTGGAGTTCCAGTGATCTCAAGCTTCTTATCAGTTTTTTCCTTGTAATCAATCTTATCATCTTCGTATTTTGGAAAACGCATATCCTTCAAGGCTGCCATAACTCCAAGAGAAGCTGCATCAAAAAGGTTTCCTGCATGATTTATAGTACATATATCTATAATAATCATCCAAACCTTTTCACCAGGTTCTATACACAGACCTTTGAAATCCAGACTTTTACTTTCACGAATGCCTCTGTCTACAACACGCGCAAGTTCAATAGCAGTGATGCTTGGAGGACCTTGCTCGAAATTTGGACTGGACATCGGTAATAATTCAGCTCCAACCATGATACTCCCCTTGTCTGGAGCATCAGGATAAGGTTTCATTACCTCCACTTTAACCCCTACAAGTATCTCGGTTTTTCCAATTTTAACACGAGAAGAACCTTCTGCAGTGCTTAGTACTCCAGTTTCAACTGAAACATCTCTATAATCGGTAAAGCCTCTCCCATCCAGTCTTGTTTTTGAACCGGCTAATTTTATGATGTGACTTCTTAATTCTCTATCCATTTTATTTTACCTCTCCCTGATACTTTTCTTTCAATGCTTTTTTTTGCACTTCATGTATTTCCTTCAGGGATTTTTTGCCCATCTCCAGAGCTTTTTGTAGATCTTTCTTTTGAATTAACCCATCCATCTGCAATAAAGTTATTTTGTCATAACTTGGCATCATAGCTATAGGGATGTCAGCAACCGGACCATCTTCATAAGCTTCTTCCGCATAGTCTAAGTCAACAACAATCTGGTCATCAACCCTTCCAACCGAAACAGCAGAAACAAGGTCCTTCATTTCAAGCCCAGCATCAGCCAAAGCCATGGAAGCTGCACAAATTCCAGCGCATCTGCTTCCGGCTTCTGTCTGTGGGAATTCAATAAACACATCCACAACAGAATTAGGATAATTATCCAAGTTTAATACTGGCAACAAAGCCTTCTGGGTCACCAAAGAAATTTCCTTGCTTCTTCGAGAACCACCTGGCCTTATCCGGTCTCCCGAACCAGAGAAAGGCATCATGTTGTAATTGCATCTCAAGATGCCTTTAGAGGGATCTTGTAAGAATCTGGGGTGTAAGTTACGAGGCCCATAAACGGCTGCGTAAGCTAATGTGTTCCCAATCTTAAAGGATGCAGAACCATCCGCATTGTCAATAACTCCCACTTTAGCTTCTATCTTTCTTGATTCATCAAATTTTCTTCCATCAGGTCTTTCTTTATAAGTCATGTGATCACCAAATTAGTTTTTTTCTCCATCTTTGTTCTCAATTTTACTGCCTAAGAATTGTTTTATGTTATCTGTTAATCCAGACATATGGGATTCTTGTTCTATCTTGTGGATTGCACTTATTGCTTTCATTTCCCCTTCAGGACTCCCATTAATCCACACAAGACCGTTCTGTCCAACAACTATATTACAACCAGTAGCATCTTTTATCATTGAAACCATACTTCCTTGTTTGCCTATAATTCTTGGAACTTTGTTGTTCTCAACTCCTAAGATTCTTCCACCGCTAAGCTTCATTAATCCAGGACCTTTCATGCTTACATCAACAAGCATCTGAGAGGTTACGTTAGTAACTTTACAAACAACACTATCTCCAATGTCATATATTTGCCTTAGGTCTGCTCCACGTTCTATGAACTTAGAAGTAGCTTCTTTTAAAGAAAGCATTGCAGAATAAGGGCTGTTAGTGTCAACCCTCCAACCGCTCATGTTGACATCAATAACTTTGCAGATTATTGTATCAAATTTTTTCGGAATGTATCTTCCGGACAAAGGTATAAGTTTAATTGTACGTCCATCTATACTCACAAGCCCCACTATGGAAGCTGCTATATTATCTCCTTCTCTATACGTTCCTGATCCCGGAAAATTATCCATACCTTCGGCTAAAATTTCGCCAGGAATCACAACATCTTTATCTTTCACATTAATTTTTCCCATTTTATCACATCTGATATATTTTTTCTTGATTGGTGTTGTAAGTCATGTTCTTAGATTCTTGTTCTTTAACAACTGATTCCTGAACAACACAACTTACACACATTTTTTATCCTCATTTAGTTTTCAAAACTTTAACTTCAACTTCCCCATGGCAGACATCATTTAACTTATCGTAAAATTCTTGTTCTAATCCTCCAGGCATCTCCAGAACCGCAACATAATAACCGCTGTCCTGCCAAGATTCTTTTAGGATAGTTCCAAAACTCTTAACAGCTGCATAAGACTTACCTGCATATTCCGGAGAAATTTTGACTTCTATTTCCTTTACCTCAAATTTGATCGGTAAGATCGGTTTTAACTTGTCCAAGATGGCTTGCACTTGCTTGTCAACAGAAATAAATTCATCAATGTGGACCTTTGCTTCCTCAAAAGCGTTTTCTAACCTTATTATTGGATGTGGTAAATGAGTTTTTGGATCAACCCCATTCTTGTGAATTATATCTAATATTTTTTTCCTTTTGGTTTCTTTTAAGTTGTTCCTATACTCTGCAGTTAGCTGGATCTCTCCTTTTTCTATTATCTTCTTTGCAACATCTTCCGCATCAGAACTTTCAAAAATTTGTTGCATGGCACCTTCAGAAGCTTCAAGGCCTTTTTTTGCATCCGCAAAAACTTTCTGAGCAGCAAGAACATCTTTAATATCTATGTTCTTACCTTCTCTAAGAGAGATAGCATTATTACAATCCACCAAAATCTCAAAGTTCTGGCCGTGAGTCTTTAAACGAGCAATAACCGCTTCATCTACAGATACCATCTTCTATTTTTTCTTCTTCTCCTTACTACTTTTAATATCGGAAGATATTTTTTCTAGTTTATCACGAGAAAACTTTTCAAATTTTTTCTCCTTTGTTTTAATGTAAGCAGCATCTATCCGGTCTATATTGAAGTTGTTTCCAAGCACTTTTTTCAGTGACTTCATGGAAAGCTTCAATGCTTCTTCTACCGTAAGGTTTGCATCATATTCTTTATGAAGGATTTCCTCAATTTCTACTTCTCCTTCACCAATAACTGTTGCCTTGTACTGAAAAAAGATCCCGGTTGGGTCAGTTTCATACAGTTTAGGGGTCTGATCGTCGATACCGGCAATCAGAACAGAAACTCCGAACGGTCTTAAACCACCGGACTGTGTACAAATTTGCTTTAAATCACAAACATCCTTTACTATTGATAAAGTGTCTATAGCACTATCATAAGTGATCCGGTGTTGTTGGGCTTTCAACTGTGCACGTTCAATGAGAACACGAGCATCAGACAAGATTCCTGATGCGGTAGCACCCATATGTTCATCTATTTGCCAGATCTTTTCAACAGCTTCTGGAACAACAAGATTGTCTATGACTCTTTTGTCAGTAACAAAGATAACTCCGTCTTTGCAGACCATAGCAATTGCAGTGGATCCTTGTCGTACTGTCTTTTTTGCGTACTCAACTTGTAGTAATCTCCCATCAGGGGAAAACATTGTTATTGCTCTATCATATCCCATCAATTGATGAGGCATCGGTTGCATATTTTCTTTTACCATAATCAAAAATCCTCCAGATTCTTAGTTTAAATATTTTTGTTGAACTTTCTTCAAGACTCCTGAGGAACCAACACTCCTCAAGATAACACTGTTATTATTTATTTTTCTTAAAAAAATGAAAGAAGCTTTTACACTGTCAAGTTCTTTATGTGCTACTCTTAAGACTCCTCTTTGTTTATTTGTGTTATGCTGATCGTTCATTGGAATAATTCCTGCTTTAGCCATCCCAAAATCCCCAAGAAACTCTTTAGCATTATTCATTATGGATTTATTGATCTCCAGTGCATCAAACTTCTCTGAGGAAATGAGTTCATAAGCTAGATAGCGCTTCTTTTCCCTTAAGCTAGGCATTAATGGTTTTGTTTTTCCCTTAGCCATTGTAACAATGTGAGAAGACAGTCTCAATCTTCTTTCTCTCTCTTTGGTGGTGGATGGATTAAATATATATAAAGGTTGCTGTTTTGGATAATACTAAACAATATTTATTTTTCTGATTTTCAGTAATGGTTACAAAACTTAATCTCTGAAACAAATAATTTTTTGAAAATAAACCAATAAGCCACGTTCAATAATTTCCAACAATAATGAATTAGGAGATTATGAAACATTAGAAGAGGTTGATGGAAACGGTTTCTTATAGGATAATGATCCAACCTATAAAATCAAAAGCTATAAATAACAGTTTAACGATAATTTCTTAAGAAGAGGATTTTTAATGCTCCCAAAAATAAAGAAAAAATTAACCAGTTTCTTAACAGAAGAAGAAGGCAAGATTTCTAAACAATCGCTGCTATCTCTAGGATCATTCTTATCAGCTGCGGTAATAGGAGGAATCCTAGCGACAAAAAATGCAGCTGCTGCCACTCATTCCAACAGCATCTCTGTTGCCTACTCAGGAGACTTAGGTTCTGGAAGTCATTCACACCACAGCTCCCATAGTTCTCACGCAAACCACAGTTCAGGAACTACAAGTACAACTGGTGGGACTACTGGAGGTGGAGGGGATGGGGGAAGTAGTGGTGGTGGAGGTACTACTGGAAGCTGTGGATGCGGAAGCGGCAGTGGATGTTCTGGAGGAGGATGCGGAGGTACTACTGGAGGTAGTGGTGCGGGGGGTTGTTGTAGTGGAAGTGCTTGTTTTGTTGCAGGAACAAAAGTGCTGTTAGAAAATGGAAATGAGATACCTATAGAAACAATTTCTCCCGGAGACCTAGTTCGAGGATTGAACAAAAATTTTAAAGTAATTGATAAAATTGTCCACGATGGAAAACAAGCATTTTCACATGATTTTTCCAAGGAACCCTTAATGAAGATAACTTTTGATAATAACAAAGAATTGTACACAGTGGGAGGTCACCCTATCTATCTTAATAAGGGGGATGGATGGGAATGGTCTAATATGTTTGGATTAAAAGTAGGAAGTAAAGTGGGGGGTGTTAGTGGAAAAATATTAACTGTGGATAGCATAAATTATCTGAAAGACGAAACTAATCAGGTGTTGTATAACTTAGAATTAGAAGTAGGGATTTATGAAGAAAGATCATTTTACGCAAATGGAATTTTAGTAAGGGACACTCAAAACATAGAAGTTCCTATAGATAGGTGGATTTGTCCTGACTGCGTGAGAGAAAAATTAAAAAATTCCTGTTCAGAAATTTTCTAACTAACACCAAAATTTGGATTTGAATTAACACACTTAAAAATAATATCTTCTTTTATGTCTCCCATGACACACTCAAGAAATTCTTTGTTTGCTTTTAGTGGTAGGAGCAGAGACCCTAATTGGTTTAATCTTTCATCAGTCATCAAAGATCTTACTTCGCTTAGTTTATCTTGAGAATACAAGCTAGAGATCAATCCTAGCAGGGAGAGGACCCTTAGATTTTCATTGTCATCTTCACCATACTTATAATCATTGAAGTTCTTAATAGCAGAGTCGTAATCTCTTAATCTATAATTTGTCCAGCCTAACCCATTGATAGGTTTTTTATTCTTGTCCTGATCTGTTACTTCAAGAGATTTTTCAAAATAATTTTGTGCTTTTTCATAATCTCCAAGTGCATAAGAAATCCTACCTAATCCATCCAGGGAATATTCACTAGGAAGCATTAACAAAACTTGATCAAATAATGAAGAAGCTTCTTCAAAATCATTTTGATAGTATCTAACCCATCCCAATCCGTTTAATGCCCTAGGAGAATTCGCATTTAATTCCAATGCTTTTTTTAATGCTTCTTCTGCTTCACCCACTTGCAGGGGGAGATAAGCTCTTCCGAGATAACTCCAGGATATTTCTTCATCTGGAGTGATACTAATCGATTTCTTAATTAGCTCTTCAGCCTTTTCTTGAAATCCTAAACTGTCATACACATACCCCAGGCCGGTATATGCCCCACTTGCATTCGGATTATTTTCAATCATTGTTTCATAAATTTCAATCGCTAGATCATATTCCTCGAGTTTTTCATATGAAAAGCCTAATCCTAAGTAGTTAAGAATAGTCATACTATTTGATGGAATGTTCCCTTCAAATAACTCTATCGAATTTTCGAATTGGATTATTGCGTCTTCAAACTTACTTAACTTAAAAAGACTCCACCCAAGACCTACATAAGGAATGTAATTCTTTGAATCCATATTTATTGAGATATTGAAATTTTCAATAGCGTTATCAAATTCAAACAGCTTGTAATGAGACCACCCAACACCGTTATATAAGCTTTCGATTTCTGGATCCAGTTCAATAGCTTTGCTAAACTCAACTATCGCATCCTCAAACATTCTCTGTTGATAAAAAGTCAAAGCCAGCCCCTGGTAAGCAAGAGGATTATTTGAGTCTAACCTTAGTGCTTCATTAAAATTCTCAATAGCTTGGTTATAATCTCCAGACGCATGATAGGATCTACCTAATCCTCTATAGGGACTTTCGATTTCTGGATTTATCTTGATTGCCTGATTAAACTCAACTATTGCATCTTCAAATTTACTTTGTTCATACAAACTCCAACCTAACGAGTTATGTTCTTGAAATCTATCGTCTGGAAATACTTGTTTAAACATATTAAAGAAGCTGATGCTTAAGAATAAGATCAAGATTGTTATTGAAAAAATAATAGCCAACCTATTTTTTTTTTGCCTGTTAAAAACGTGATTTAAATGTTTTTCAACCGCTTCAATGTCATGTCCCGCTCTAACTAAAGCACTACGGATATGCTTAGAAGAAAATCCTTTTTCCCTCTCTTTTTTAATATAATCAATCAACTCTTGATTCATTGTGAATTATGTCTCACAACCTGTTTATTTAAGTTTGCCTTATTTCCCGCCAGTAGTGGATAAAACAGAAGAAAAAAGATTTTCGATTCTACTTATACTCCAATTAAAATTCTCATTTTCTTTTGAAAACTTATATGCGTTTTTACCAATCTCCTCAGCAAGTGAAGAATTATCAATTATAGATTCCAACTTATTTTTGAACTCGTTAACATCGTCTGGATTAATGACTAGAATGTTCTTATCCTCTACTAGATTAGCATATATTCCTTTTTTTGCCACGCCACCACCCATAATAGTACATTTACCGCAAGCCATTGCTTCTCTTACGATTTTAGGATAGTGTGTTCCTTTTGGCAAGAATGGAGTTTCTTCACTTTCTGGAGAGACTACACAAGTAGAAGCTTTCATAATTGACGGGATTTTCCAAGGAGGCTGGAAAGGTAAGAACACACAATTATTTTTAATCCCTTTAGAATCAACATATTCTTTCAATTTTTGAACTGCCTGTCCAGTTCCAACAACAAACAATAAGATAAATTTTTTATTCTTGATTTTTGCAGCAGCATCGACAAATTCATAGGTTTTTTTTAGTCCGGATATTTTACCAAAGTAACTGAAAATTGGCAACTCCGAGTCTTTAACATAAGAGGACAGATCAAATGCTTTAACTTTTGGATTAAAGTGTTCTGTGTTTATGAGTGGGTTTCCTCCGAATATTTTGTTTGTATTCATTTTGTTATTCTTAAATATTTCAAAAATATTACCTCCCCCCACCACCCTATCTGCG
>JADHVG010000022.1 GCA_016784105.1 Candidatus Woesearchaeota archaeon | reverse complement strand
AATGTATCCAAGCCTTCTGTTTCTGAGATGCTTAGATCTTTGGATAGAGAAGGTTTTATTCAATACAAGAAATATTCAAAAATAAATTTAACAAGAACTGGAAAAAACTATGCTAAAAACCTAACAGCTAAGCATCGAATAATAGAGACTTTCTTAAAAAATACTTTGAAAATATCTTCAAGTACAGTTCATGAAGAGGCCCATAGGTTAGAACATGCTTTTAGTGATGAATCTATAATTAAGCTTAATAAATTTCTTGGAAGTCCTAAATTGGATCCACATGGAAAACCAATACCTAAAATTTATTGAGGGAATAAAATGTTAAAAATCAAAACTTATGCATTATTATTGACAATGTCCTTAATTTTTTTAGTAGGATGTTCCGATCAACTTACAGAGTCAAATGAAGGTAAGCTCAACATTGTAACAACAACTGGGATGATTTCTGATGTCACAAAGAATATTGGTGGAGACAAAGTATCAGTAATTGGATTGATGGGTCCTGGTGTTGATCCACACTTGTACAAGGCAAGTGAAGGGGATGTGAGAAAACTTTCAAATACAGATCTGATTTTGTATAATGGATTGCACTTAGAAGCTAAGCTGGGAGAATTATTTGAGCAGATGGGTAATAAAGCAAGCCCAGTTACAAAAAATGTTGATCTAAATTTATTAGAAAAACCTCTAGAATTTGAAGGGCAATACGATCCTCATGTTTGGTTTGATGTAACTATTTGGATGGAAGTAGTAAGAACAATCAAAGATGAACTTATAATTCATGATCCAGAAAATATGGATTTGTATGAACAGAATGCTGAAGAATTTCTAATAAAATTGGGAAATTTGCATGACTATGTCGAAGAAAGAGCATCTTTAGTCCCTAAGGATCAAAGAGTCCTTATAACGGCTCATGATGCTTTTAATTATTTTGGAAAGCAATACGGTTTTCAAGTCAAAGGTTTGCAGGGTATCAGTACCGCTTCTGAAGCCGGAACTAAAGATGTCCAAAAATTGGTGGATTTCATAGTAGATAATAAGATAAAGGCTATTTTTATAGAGAGTTCTGTTCCAGAAAGAAATGTCAAAGCACTACAACAAGCATCTCAAGCGAGAAATTGGGATGTGGAAATTGGGGGAGAATTGTTTTCTGATGCTATGGGGGATGAAGGAACATTTGAGGGAACTTATATTGGCATGGTAACTCATAATATTGATGTAATTTCAGAGGCATTGAGATAATGGAAGAAGTAATTAATGTGGAAGACCTGACAGTAGCTTATCACGAAAAGCCTGTCTTGTGGGATATAGATCTTAAAGTGCCTAGAGGGATTCTTCTAGCAATAGTGGGTCCTAATGGTGCTGGTAAATCCACACTGATAAAGACGATTTTAGGACTTGTAAAGCCTTCTGCTGGAACAGTAAGTGTGTTTTCTAAATCATTTAAGGAAGCAAGAAAACAAGTTGCTTACGTTCCTCAAAGAGGTACTGTAGATTGGGATTTTCCAACAACTGCATTAGATGTGGTTATGATGGGACGCTATGGTAAGTTAGGTTGGTTTAGGCGTCCAGGAAAAAGAGATAAAAATCTAGCTTTATCCAGTTTAAAGAAAGTTGGGATGCTAAAATATGCTGATAGGCAAATTTCCCAATTAAGTGGGGGGCAACAACAACGTGTGTTTTTAGCTCGTGCTTTGATCCAAGATGCAGAAATTTATTTTATGGATGAGCCTTTTGCGGGAGTGGACGCTACAACGGAAAAAGCGATAATAGCTCTACTTCAAGACTTAAGGAAAAAAGGGAAGACTGTTATTGTGGTACATCATGATCTTCAAACCTTAAAGGAATATTTTGATTGGGTTTTCTTATTAAATGTGAGGAAAATAGCTTTGGGCCCTATAAAACAAGTTCTCACAACAAAAAATCTAATACAAACTTATGGAGGTAGGGAAGCTTTCCTATCTGCAAAAAATGTTAATTGATATCTCTTTAGATTATACTTTGAAAATAGTTTTATTAGGGTCTTTGCTATTGGGAATTGTTGCTGGTGCATTAGGTTCCTTTGCAGTTTTAAGAAAGCAAAGCTTGTTGGGTGATGCAATTTCTCATGCTGCATTACCGGGCATCGCTTTAGCTTTTATTTTTACATTAAGTAAGCATCCTTTAGTTCTTTTGATAGGAGCTTTATTGGCTGGTTGGATAGGCACTTTATTTGTGCTTTTAGTCACAAAATTAACTAAATTAAAAGAGGATGCTGCTTTAGGTATTTTATTATCAGTATTTTTTGGATTTGGGGTTTTTTTATTGACTAAAATCCAAAATTTGAAGACGGCTACGAAAGCGGGTTTAGACAAATTCTTGTTTGGTAACGCTGCAACTTTATTGAAAGAAGATGTCATAACAATGTCGGTTTTGGGTTTAATAGCATTATTTTTATTATTCTTATTTTGGAAAGAGTTTAAAATTTTGACTTTCGACAGATCTTTTGCACAGAGCATAGGATTTAATTCAAAGTACTTAGATATATTGTTGATGACTTTGATAGTTATGGCTATTGTTGTAGGTCTTCAAACTGTGGGTGTTGTATTGATGAGTGCAATGATAATAGCTCCTGCAGTTGCAGCAAGACAATGGACTGATAGGTTGAATGTTTTGGTCTTTTTATCTGCTTTTTTTGGAGGAATTTCTGGAGTAGTTGGAGCTTTGTTAAGCAGTTCTATATCTAAGCTGCCTACTGGCCCAACCATAGTTTTGGTTGCAAGTCTGATAGTATTCATATCATTGGTATTTTCACCCCACAGGGGGATGGCTATGGATTGGTTAAAAACTTTGAAGAATAAAAAAACAATTCATAAAACTCGGGTTTTGTATTATTTGTTTAAATTAGCTGAAAGCCATAACAACATTTACTATTCTCATGATGTTTCCTCAATCAAGGCTATTGATAAGACTAGTGTTGATAAAGCTCTTCAACAATTAAAGATAAAAGGTTTTGTTCAGAACACTGAAGGTTCAAGATGGAAATTGACAAGTAAAGGTTTGGCTAAAGCAAAAAGAATTCCGGAGACGGTAGTATGATTCCTCAATTTGAAATAATATTGATCGCATCTCTTGTTGCCGTAGCTTGTGCACTGCTTGGTGTTTTTTTAGTCCTTAGGAAGGTATCTTTGATGAGTGATGCAATTTCTCATGCTATACTGTTTGGGATAGTTATAGGTTTTTTCATTGTAAAAGATATTTCAAGTCCTATTTTGATTGTTGGAGCTGCTTTAACAGGATTGTTGACCGTATCAATTACTGAATTGTTGATCAAAACAAAAAAATTGAAAGAAGATGCTTCTATTGGTTTAGTTTTTCCAGTTTTCTTTTCATTAGGGGTAATATTAATCTCAAAATATGCTTCTGATGTTCATTTAGATACGGATGCGGTGTTATTAGGAGAACTTGCTTTTGCACCTTTTGATAGGTTACTGATTAACGGTCTAGACCTAGGTCCTAAATCTTTGTGGGTAATTGGATTGATTTTAGCAATAAATCTTGTTTTTGTTTTGATGTTTTATAAAGAACTTAAGTTGTCTACTTTTGATGCTGGTTTCGCTGCTGCAATTGGGTTTTCTCCGATGTTAGTTCATTATGGATTGATGAGTTTAGTGAGCATAACTGCTGTTGGTTCTTTTAACGCAGTGGGTTCTATTTTGGTTGTAGCTCTGATGATAGCACCTCCTTCTGCGGCTTACCTGTTGACTAATGATCTTAAGATAATGATTTTTATTAGCATAGGGATAGCGATAATGTCCTCTATAATGGGATATGGTTTAGCCTTTTTATCTGATGCATCTATTGCAGGTTCTATAGCTATGATGGCTGGTTTATTTTTCATTTTAGCATTATTGTTTTCTCCTCAAAATGGTCTGATTGCACAAGCATTGTCTAACAAAAAGAAGAAAGTGACTTTTGCATCACATATGTTACTAGTTCATTTATTGGATCATGAAGGTAAAAAAGAAGAAAGTATGGAGAATACTATTTCTAATTCTCGGGTTCATATGAGGTGGAAAGAATCTTTTACAGAAAAAGTTCTTTTAAATTCTTTGGCTTCTAATTGGATAACCAAAAAATATAATCGCTTGTTTTTAACTTCTTCTGGGAGAAAAGTCGCAAGAAAAGTCATGATTCAAGAAATTTAGTGTTATCTGTTTTTCTTCACACCAGCTTTCTTGCAATACTTTTTGATGAAACATTTGCTGCAGTGTGGATTTATGGGAAGACAAATGTTTTGTCCGTGCGTCACAATCAGATCATTGAATGCCTGCCAGTACTTCTTGGGCAATATTTTCTTCAGTTCTTCTTCTGTTTGGTCTGGATGTTTGGTTTTTATCCATCCCATCCGGTTAGGGAAGCGATGTACATGAATATCTACTGGAATGTGATCTTTTGAGAAATGCCCGTAAACCATAACAATGTTTGCGGTTTTCCTTCCTACTCCCTTGAATTCCATCAACTCTTCAAAATTAGAAGGAACTTTAGAATTGTAATCTTTAACTAGTTGCTTTGCTATTACTTTTATTCTTTCAGCTTTGGTTTTGTAATAATTAACTGGTCTCACAATCTCTTGTAACTTCTTTAATGGCATCTTTGCTATCTGTTCAGGTGTTTTTGCAACAGCAAATAGCTTATGGGAAATAGGCCCAGTTGTGGTATCTTTTGTCCTCAAACTCAAGATGCATGAAACAAGAACCTGGAACGCATCTCTTGTACTCTCTCCTATTTCTGTTCCAACCGGAGTCTCAAAATCTTTAACTTCTTTTTTCAGCAAAGAAATTATTCTTCCTATGTCTTTTATTTTTCCAGTCATTTTATTTTAACTATCGGAGAACTTTAAAGATGTTTTTAACTTTAAGGTGTAAACCGGGACATTATTTAATTATACTGGTTATAGAATTCATGCTTACGCTTTCAGGTCCATTAGTGCCCACTCTATATACTGGGATATCTTCTGGAGGGATGGTTGTCTTTTTTCTGTATGTTGGGAAAAATTGAGGAGGTAATCTGTCATCAAACATGAACTCCCTTATAGAGTCTGGCCAACCGTTTTCTATTCTTTTAGCATCTTGTCTTCTTCTAAGAACTATGATATAATCTAGGGGGCATGAATAAAAATTATCTCTCCTAAAAATGTGTTGTTTATACTCTTCAGATTTATAGCTTTGACCCCATTTACATGTTCTTTGCATCGTTTTCCAATCAGTCATAATCATGTCATCATCAACAACTTCTGCTTCATGGAGGAACTTACTTACTAAAGTGGATTTTCCCGCTCCGGATTTCCCTAAAATCAAGATGCCTTTCCCGTCTATTTGTATTCCTGCTCCATGCACCATGGAATATTCTTCGGATAATAAGCCTGCAAAAAACGAGAGGTATCTTCTAACATAGTATTCGCTATGGACCATATCTTTATTTTTGTCCACAACAACTGTAAGTTCCATACTTTTTTGGGCTAAATCTATTTTTACTTCAAGGTCTTCTTCAGTAGGCTCTCCAATGTTGGGTACTGACCATAACTTAACCTTGCATGTCGCTTTTGGTTCATTTTCTGCAGGAAAAAAATAGGTATCTAGGTTTAACTGAGAAAATCCTTCCCATACATTTATGTCTACATCACCTATTCTTACGTTTGACATACTAAGAAGCTAAAACAATCATTTTTAAACTTTTCCATATTTATCACTTTAAAGTAGATACTTGGTCTATTGGCCCCATCTACTTCAGTATCTTTCCATTTTTCCCACTCCATAATAAAAGATCCAATTCATCCATCCCTATCTTTATTTCATTAGAAAACATTCTCATTTTTCTTTCTATATTCTCATATCTTTCTTTGTTTAATGGCATTTTTACTTCATCTAAAACTTTAAGTTCAATCAAAGAGTTCAGTATATGCTTATCAAGTATTGCATACCCTTTCATTCCAATATTCCTTAAGAAATGAGATGCTTCTTTATACCCTAAGCCTTTGACATTTTCAACAAAAAAATCCCTTAATTCATAGAATTGTATTGTTTTTTCTATTTTGTCCTTTATTTTAAATCCAATTTTCTCTTTTAACTTTTCTCTAGTTTCCACGATGTACATTGGTCTTAAGTTTTTAAATCTATAAATTCCTTCTAATGATTCTTTCATCTCCTCTTTTGTTCCAGAAATAAGTAGATTTCGTATTTTGTCTATTGAACGCATACCCATCTCTGCTGAAGTATTTGCTGTTAGAATACAAAAACACAACTCTTCAAATATTCTAGCATCATCTTCATTTTTAGAAGGTTTTAAGTTCATCTTGCCTTCACTAAAATTCCAGCAAACTTTTTCATTATAGAATCTTTCAAATTCTTCCAACCTTTTTTTTATCTGGCTCTTTTTCTTCAAATAATCTTTTTTCAGATTTCTTATGTGAAGGTTATCTGTTAGTTTTATGGATCGCATATCATTTCACTTTAGCATACATTTTTAGATCGATAAATTTGCCATCTTTTACATGGTCTTTTCTAAGTATTCCTTCTAATTTATATCCATTTTTTTCAAGTACTCTTGCAGACGCTTTGTTTTGTTTGAAAATAGGAGCGTAAACTCTTGAAACTTTTAATTTACCAAAAGCATATTTTGTAACTAATTTTACTGCTACACTAACAATTCCTTTTCCCCAGTATTTTTCCCCTAGCCAGTACCCAATTTCTGCTTTGTGCTTTTTTATATTGTGCAACCCTACACACCCAACAACTTTCCCTTGAATATCGATTGCAAAAGCAGTTTCCCCTTTTTCTTTAATTATTTCGGTTATGAATTTATTTGCATCTTTTCTAGTGTAAGGATGGGGGATTCTGCAAGTATATCTATAGATTAAGCTGTCATTTATGTTTTCAACTAAAGATTCTTCATCTGTTTTCTTGAAAGGTCTTAAAACAAATCCTTTAGATTTTATGATTGTCATTAAGAAAGCTAATTCCTCTCAATTTAAAAATAGTTCTAAAAGAATTCTATTTTTCCCAGTCTAAGTTTCCTGCTGTCTGGTATTCCGTAACTCTGGTCTCAAAAAAGTTTTTTTCTTTTGAGAGGTCTGTTGATTGTGACATCCATGGGAAAGGGTTTTCGGTGTTGTATTGTTTTGGTAAATCTATTCTCTCTAATCTTCTGTCTGCAATATATTCTACGTACTCCACAAACTGGTTTGCGTTTATTCCCACAATTCCGTTGGGGCATGCGTTCAAAGCGTATTCTTTTTCTAATTCCACAGATTCTTTTATCAGTCTTATAGATTCTTTTTGGAAATCTTCTGTCCAAACCTCAGGATTTTCAGTTTTGATAGTATTTATTAGGTCACATCCAAAAGCCAGATGTACAGATTCATCCCTCATTATGTACTCAAACTGTTCTCCGATGCCTATCATCTTATTTTGTCTTTTTAATGCAAGCATCATCGCAAAACCAGCGTAAAAGTATATTCCTTCCATGATAACATAAAACCCTATAAGGTCTTGTAGGAATTTTTGTATATTTTCTTTGGTGTCTGTTTTAAAGTTAGGATCAAAAACAATTTGAGTCAAGTTAACAACAAAATCATCCTTTTCTTTTATTTTTGGGATTGTTTTGTACATGTTGAACACTTCTTCTGGGTCTAATCCTAGAGTATCACAACAATAAATGAAGGTATCTGTATGAACTGCTTCTTCATAGGCTTGTCTTAGAAGATACTGCCTGCATTCAGGATTTGTTATGTGGTTGTATACAGCAAGAACAATATTATTAGCTGTTAAAGATTCCGCGGTGGAAAAGAATCCTAAGTTCCACATTATCATCTTTTTTTCTTCTTCAGAAAGGACGTTATCGGACTTCCATTGTTCCACATCTTTCTGCATTGAAACTTCTTCTGGAGTCCAGTTGTTTGCAACCCCGGTCTTATAATGCTCTCTAGCCCACATGTATGTCATGGGCAAAATCTTGTTAGGATCTGTTTTTGAGTTGTTTATTATCGTCATTATTGACAAGCCTCACACTCTTCGTCATCAGGAGTGTTACAAACAGCACCCCTCCCAACAATAACTGGTTTACTAATTTCAGGGGTTTGTACTTCTTCCGTTTTAGCAGAATCGTACTGCCTTTTTTGAGTGAACCCATATTTTGATGCATCTAGTGTAGATTTTTCTATTTGGGATGCGGCCATGGATCTAAGGTAGTATGTAGTTTTCAGACCCATTTTCCATGCATAAACATAAGTATCATTTAACTTCTTACCGGAAGTTCCTTTCATGAACACGTTTATACTTTGACTTTGATCTATCCATTTGTTTCTTAGCGCTGCGTGTTTTATGACGTTTTCTGCATCAACTTCAAAAGCTTCTTTGTACTTGCTCTTCAGATTTTCTGGTATGGAAGGAACCATCTGCACACTTCCATCATAATATTTTAGTTGCTCGAGCATCTCTTCATTCCATAACCCTTCTTTTTTAAGATCATCTACAAGGTAAGAATTAACTACCGTAAATTCTCCGCTTATGTTCGATTTTACGTAGATGTTTTTGTATATTGGTTCTATGCATGGAAAACATCCAGCTATATTCGAGATTGTTGCAGTAGGAGCAATTGCCATGGTGTTTGAGTTTCTCATCCCATATTTTTTGACATGTTCTCTTACTTTGCTCCAGTCTAAAGTTTCTTCTTTTGGAACGTCTATGCTCATGCCTCTTTCTTGTTCCAGTAATTTTAAACTGTCTATCGGGAAGATTCCTCGATCCCACTTAGATCCTTTGTAGCTTTCATATGCTCCCTTTTCTTTTGCGATTTCGGAAGAAGAGAGTATAACATAGTATGAGATCGCTTCCATTGTCTTGTCCATGAACTTGAGAGCTTGTTCAGAATCAAATGGAAATCCTACTTTGTATAGTGCGTCTTGTAATCCCATCACTCCTAATCCTATAGGTCGGTGCTGCATATTAGAATTTTTAGCTTCATCTGTAGGGTAGAAATTTATTTCTATGACATTATCAAGCATCCTTATAGCGGTTTTGGCACTTTTTTCCAGTAAGTCCATATCTAATTTTCCGTCTATAACGTGTCTCGATAAGTTAATAGATCCGAGATTGCAAACAGCTGTCTCGTCTTTTGAAGTGTTTAATGTTATTTCCGTACACAGGTTTGAGCTGTGAACAACCCCTACATGATCTTGAGGACTTCTTATGTTGCATGGGTCCTTGAAGGTTATCCATGGATGTCCTGTCTCGAACAGCATGCTAAGCATTTTTCTCCATAATTTGGATGCTGACATGGTTTTGAATTTACGTATCTTACCTTCTTTAGTTTTTTGTTCATACTCTTCATATTTCGCCTCAAACTCTTTTCCGTAGATGTGATGTAATTCTGGAACTTCATCCGGACTGAATAAGGTCCATTCCTTATTTTCTATGACTCTTTTCATGAATAAATCGGGAATCCAGTTGGAAGTGTTCATGTCATGTGTCCTTCTTCGTTCATCCCCAGTATTTTTTCTTAAATCTAAGAAGTCTTCAATGTCCAGGTGCCAAGTCTCTAGGTATGCACACGTTGCTCCTCTTCTTTTTCCGGAACGGTTAATGGCCATCGTAACATCATTTGCAATTTTCAGAAATGGAATTACGCCTTGGCTCTCGACATTGGTGCTTTTAATCCAAGATCCGGTTCCACGAATGTTAGTCCAGTCATTTCCTAATCCGCCAGACCACTTAGAAAGGTGAGCATTATCTCCAAGGCATTTGAAGATGTGCTTTAGGTCATCGGTTATTGTGGTTAGGTAACAAGAACTTAATTGTGGATGTGAAGTTCCGGAATGGAACAAGGTTGGTGTTGAAGAAACAAACCTTAAGGAAGAAAGTAAATCATAAAATTCCATTGCTTTAGCTTCTTTATCTTTTTCATTGATTGCTAGGCCCATCGCAACTCTCATCCAGAAGCTTTGAGGCAATTCTAAACGCTTATTGCCTAGTTTGGTAAAGTATCTTTCATAGAGGGTTTGTATCCCCATGTATTGAAATAGTTCATCTCGTTCCAACATCAAACTTCTTGACATTTTTACAAGATCAAAATCAAGAAGTTCTTTTGCAAATAATCCATTTTCAACACCTTTTTTTATGCTATGGATGAATGATTCTTTGTACAGTATTTCTTTTATTTCTGGGCTCAATGACCTTCCAATAACTTCTTTGTACAGTTTCTGCATGAATAGTCTAGCTGAAACGTAATTATAGTTAGGATCTTTTTCGATGTAGGATACTGAAGCAAGAATCAAAGCTCTTTCAACTTCTTCTGTTTTTATCCCATCATACATACTTTTTATGGATTCTTTTGCTATAGTATCCACAGACACTTCTTTGAACCCTTCAGCCGCTCTTCTAATGGTATCTTTTAGTCGGTTGATGTCAAACAGTACTGTTCTGCCATCTCTCTTCCGTATTTTTAATTTTCCAAGAAGTATCTTTTCTATGTCTTTTTCCTTTTCTTGTTCTCTTATTTTTTGTCTTTCTGACCGGTATAATATGTAGGACTTTGCAACTTCATAAAGCTCTTTTTTGACAATGTGTTTTTCTACTATGTCTTGTATGTTTTCAACATTAGGGTAGAAGTCTTTGAATCTATCTTGTATCTCCAAAACAATATCAGTCATGATGTCATCAACAATTGCGGGATTAAGTTTTTCTTTTGAAGCGTTAAACGCTTTCATGATAGCATTTTTAATCCTTGAAGAATCAAAATCAACTATTTCTCCTGTTCTTTTCACAACCATCATGTTAACTGCATCACTCAAATAGACCACCTCAATCGTATTTCTTCATAAAAATCAGCATTTTTTATTACCTCAAGCAAATACAAGATATTGTATGTGCACTGTCAAAGAACCACAATATATTGTGTTTTTCAGGCAAATTACATGAGCGTAGCTTATATTTAAATGTTTGGATTATAAAATATATAGGTTTTTTTGTGCTATTTTCTAAGATATATTGTTTTGTTATTATTTTAACAAATTTTTTTATTTTCATATATAACTAGACACTCCTTAGTTAATCATCAACAAGTTACAAAACTAAAAAATCATGGAAATTTTCTAACATTTCCCATTTTTGAATCTAAAGTTCTTTGAGAACATATACCTTTAAATAAAAAATGTTCTTCCTAAAATCAAATTAATAATAAGGTGCTATATGGCTTTTAGAGAATTTCCAAGACCTCCAATCAAGAAAGTAACTGATACTGAATGGTTGGTTGAGAAGAACTACAAAGAAGGTATGAATGTAGATGCTAGAATCTACGCTACTAAAGGTCTTATTGATAACATGGATAATGCTGTTTTTGATCAATTAACTAATGTTGCCACTCTTCCTGGAATTCTTAACTATGCTTTGTGCATGCCAGATGGTCATTCTGGTTACGGATTTCCAATCGGGGGAGTTGCTGCATTTGATGCTGAAACCGGAGTTATTAGTCCAGGGGGTATTGGCTTTGATATTGGATGTGGGATGAGGTTGATGACCACTAACTTGACAATTAAGGATGTTAAACCGAAAATCAAGGAACTTATCGGTAACTTATTTGATAATGTTCCTGCTGGTGTAGGAAGAGGAGGTTTTGTAAAAATAAATGGTTCTGATTTTAAGCAGGCTATCGAACAAGGTGCAAAGTGGTGTGTTGAGAACGGTTACGGTTGGAAAAAAGATTTAGAGAGAATAGAAGATAATGGGTGTATGTCTGGAGCCGATTCTGCTAAGGTATCTGATCGGGCTATTAAACGCGGAATCAATCAGATAGGAACCTTGGGATCTGGAAATCATTATCTTGAAATTCAACACGTTAAGGAAGAAAATATCTTAGATAAAGATGCTGCAAAAAAGATAGGAATTTTTCCAGATCAGATAGTGGTCATGTTTCATTGCGGTTCCAGAGGTTTTGGTCATCAGGTCGCAACTGATTATTTGCAAACTTTCTTGTCGGTTATGGAATCAAAATACAAAATAAAGATACTTGACAAGGAATTAGCTTGTGCTCCGTTTTCCAGCAGTGAAGGTCAGGATTATTTCAAGGCAATGCAATGCGGAGTTAACATGTCTTATGTTAACAGACAAACTATCCTGCATAGAGTTAGAGAAGTTTTCTCCAAAGTTTTTAATTCCGATGCCGAAAAATTAGGATTAAATTTGATTTATGATTGCGCTCACAACACTGCAAAACTAGAAAAGTACAAGGTAGATGGAACTTTAAAAGATGTTCTTGTGCATAGAAAAGGGGCTACTCGTGCTTTTGGTCCTGGTAACAAAGAAGTTCCTAAAGATTTTTCTGAGCTTGGCCAACCCATTATTATTGGAGGTTCCATGGAAACTGGTTCTTATCTTCTTTTAGGAACAAAAGACGCTGAGGAAAAAACTTTTGGCAGCACTGCACATGGTTCAGGACGTGCTATGTCTCGAACTAAAGCCAGAAAGCTATGGACTGGAGAACAACTTCAAAAAGACATGGAAGATAAAGGAATTCTTGTTAAGGCTGTTTCTTATCGAGGTCTAGCGGAGGAAGCTGGCGGTGCTTACAAGAACATAGATGAGGTTATACAAGCAACTGCTCTATCTGGAATCTCTAAACCCGTAACTAAACTTGTTCCAATTGGAAACATTAAAGGATAATGCCATACAAATTTGTTGAGAAACTGACAAGGGCTGATGTTGCTTTTGAATGTGAAAGTAAAACTTTATCTGAACTGTTTGAGGATTCTGCACAGGCTTTGTTTGAGATTATGTGCAATCCAAAAAAGATTGAAAGCAAAATAACTAAAGAATTTGTTTTGGAAAATGATACCTTAGAAAAATTGTTGTTTAATTTTCTGGATGAAATTATTTTTTTGAAAGACTCAGAAAGTATGTTGTTTAATTCTTGTACTGTTGAATTTGTTGATGACCTAAAATTAAAAGCAACTCTAACTGGAGACAAAGTTTCTTTAGATCAAGAACTTAGAGTAGATGCTAAAGCCGTTACCATGCACAAGTTTGAAGCTAAAAAAACAGAAAAAGGTTACTTTGCTAGGGTTATCATAGATATTTAGATGTTAAGTAGCCTAGAGAAGTTCCCCCCTGCAAAACCTTAGTAAGGTAAAATAAGTTCGTTGAATAATCTGTTTGTTGAATCTGATGATGCTTGTCTCTTCTAAAAATAGGTAAGTTTAATATAAGTTAAGGCCACAGCTGTTACATAAAAAAACAATCTTCATTCGTGAGTTCCCTAGATGAAACGCAAAAATTTACCGTCAACATGGATTCTCTCAGTAACACATAGATGCAACTTAAGATGTGATCATTGCTTCTATTGGAAAAAGTTGTCAAATAATGAATCAGAACTTTCCTTAGAGGAGATTGAAAAAATTTCTTTGCAGATGGGAAGAGTTAATACTCTTCTTATCTCTGGAGGAGAACCTACTCTAAGGGAGGACATTTCTGATATCTGCCACTTATTTTATATGAAGAACGGCACTAGAAACATACATTTTCCAACAAACGGATTAGATTCGAATAACATACGCCTCCAATTGAGGAGGATCATGAAAAAATGCAAAGATATCAAATTAAAAGTGGGCTTGCCTCTTGAAGGGTTAGAAAAGACTAACGATCTGATAAGGGGGGTAAAAGGAGCATTCAGAAACGTGATCAGAACAGCGAACTGTTTGCAATCTTTGAAGGAAGAATATCCTGGACTCTCAACATATATCATAACCACAGTCTCCAATAAAAACTATCATGAAATTATGCAATTGGCAGAGTTTGTTAACACTTTGCCAGTAGATGGTTTAGGGCCTTCTCCTTTACGAGGTTCTCCTAAGAACAAAGATATGCGGCCTCCAACAAGTAGTCAATGGACAACTTTGATTACTAAATTAACAAATTCAAATTATTTAGTCTCAAAAAATTTTTTATATCGTAATAGGGAAGTTTCATTATACCGATCTCAGTCTAGAATACTCGATGGAGAATTTGTCGTACCCTGCATTGCGGGGGACATGATCGGAGTTTTGGAATCAAGTGGAGATGTTCGTGTGTGCGAGCTAACTCCAGTTATAGGGAATGTTAGAGAGAGTGATTATGATTTATCAAAGATATGGTTTTCAAACACTGCTAATAAAATGAGAGAAAAACTAATTGGGTGCCAATGCACTCATGCTTGTTTTCTTATGCCAAGTAAAGATGCCAGAATCTCCACACTTGTAAAATCTCTTGTTGGAATCTAAATAGCAAATATTTTTTGTTGAGATGCAGTTTTCCAGATGTAATATCTTTCAACTAGATGTCCTAAATAATACATTGCCAACACTCTTAAATCTTCATAACTTCTAACATTATCTCTAAAAGCCTTATAGATATATGAGACTGGCAATAGAATTCCAACAATGTGAGTGGGATATATAATAAAAAACAACCGATTCTCTTTATCTTTTGGGTGTTTTTTTAGCATGTACACCATAGAGATTCCTAGATTTTTTGAACTACTTATCATTTTTTCCAAAGTCCATTTCTTAATCTGATGGTGTACCAGCATTTTTTTGTTGAAAAAGATAGAACCATGTTTTCTTATCCTCTGAGCTAGATCTCGATCTTCCAACATATTTTCAAAAACAGGATCGAACCCTCTTTCAGATTTTATTATGCTTTTTCTGTAAGCAATGTTACAAGTCATCCATTTTTTACCATTTAGATTTTGAACAATCTTATCGGAGACAGAGGTTTTTTTTGAAAGGTATACTGTCTTTCCTTCAACACCTAAGTAACCTTCATCTAGATATTTTTTACCTTCGACTAGCCAGTTAGGATTAACAACGCAATCTCCATCCGTAAAAAATAAGTATTTATGCTTCGACTTTTTAATTGCAACATTTCTAGATTTTGCAATTCCCAGAGGTTTACTGTTACGATAGTAGAGTACTCTCTTATCTTTGAAAGATTTAGCTATCTCTGGAGAACAATCATCAATTAGTAATAATTCAAACTTTTTAAATTTTTGATTTAGTATGGATTTGACACAATCAAATATGTGCTTTTCTTCATTCTTGAACACTACGGCCACACTTATCATAATTCTAAGATTTATTAAGTATATATTAAATTTAATGAAAATCAGGGTTATCCATTCATTCAGATCGCATTAACCAAAGCTACTTCCACAACCGCATGATTTCTCTGCTTGTGGGTTTTCTATTTTGAATCCTGCTCCTTGTAATCCATCAACAAAATCAACTTTAGCATTATTCATTTTTGTGATGCTTTTTTTGTCAACAAATATCTTGATGCCTTTTTCTTCTATGACAATATCGTTTTCATCGCTTTTATCATCTAGCTCCATGCTATAGCTATTGCCGGAACATCCTCCTGGTACTATTCCTATTCTTAGTCCTGCTTTTTTGTGTTCTGTCATCAGTCCCTTAATTTTTTCTGCGGCTTTATCAGTAACATTAAGTTTTGCAGTAGAATAATCAAATTCCTTTTCTTCTTTTTTCTCAATAGGGTTTTTTTGTACAACTTCATTTAGCTTTTTGACAGCATCTGCTATTTGTTCATCTGACATCCCATGTGTTTTGAATCCCATTTCTATGCTTTCAACTGCACTCACATGACATCCCACACAATGAACTCCTAATTCTTCAAGTGTTTCTATTGTCTGTGGAAAGTTTTCTATTATCTCCCCAATATTTGTATCTTTAGTTATTTTAACTTGAGTTTGTTCCATTTTTGCCTCTTGAATATTTTTTAATTTGTTTTTGTTCTATGATTAATGTTTCATCGTGAACCATTCTTCTAACCTTTTCCAGTTAACAACATTCCAGAAAGCTTTTAGGTAATCTGGTCTTTTGTTTTGATACTTAAGATAATAAGCGTGTTCCCACACGTCACATCCAAGAAGAGGATTTCCAAGTTTATCCATGACTGGATTGTCTTGATTTGGTGTTGAAACGATTTCTAGTTCTCCATCCTTAACAATTAGCCACACCCATCCACTTCCAAATCTTGCAATGCCGGTAGCTTCAAACTCTTCTTTGAATTTATCAAAGCTTCCAAATTTTGCATTGATTGCTTCTGCAAGCTTTCCCACAGGAGAACCTCCTCCATCAGGACTCATAGTTAGCCAGAACATCATGTGGTTTGCGTGACCGCCACCATTATTTCTGACTATTGTTCGTTTATCTTCCGGTATTTGGTCAAGATTACTAATAAGTTTAAATGGGTGATCAAAAGAAAGATCAGTTCCTTCAAGCGCTGCATTTACTTTATCGATATAGGCTTGATGATGTTTGGTGTGATGTATTTCCATGGTTTTCGCATCTATGTGTGGTTCTAAAGCATCGTAAGAATATTCTAGTTTTGGTAATTCAAACATTTAAAACACCTCCAATAATTAACTATTGTTAAGGGGAATTGAATTATGATATAAATAGGTTTCTGTTAGTGTATATATCGAACCATAAGGGATTAGTTACTACTAAATAATGATTATAAAATAGAAAAGTTTAAATAGTGACTATTAGTTCAAAAGCGAATGGCAAATCCTTTTGGTCCAAAAATACCAGATGAAGTAGAGAACTATTTAGCAGGATTACATCCTTCTGGAAGAAATTGGATTTCTGTTGATGAACTTATGTTACACGGAAACCACCTACCTTTTTTTGAAGAAGAATCAAATACATCTGCTTTGGATTTAGAATCTGATTTTGAAGAGTTACTAGGTGAGTTTACTCCTGATGCAGAAGGAGCTTTACAAATTCTAGAAGAGAAAGGAGATTTATCCTTAGAACAAGTTGCTAGGATTAATGGCACTGAGTTAAAAGAATCTAAGGGTTCTAAGGGGCAAGATTATGTTGTTAATTGGACTGTTGAGGATATGGTTGATCCAAGAATTGCAAGAAGATTTAAGGTTCAGGGTTCTAGGAAAGTTCATGATGTAAAAGCTAAAAAATTTAGAGTCCAAGCACCTTGTTTAGATGGTTTGACTGAAGATCAAATTCTTATGGCTGAAAGAAAACATAGAAGCGCTGAATTTAGATTAAATAAGGGGAGAAAAGATAGGGGGGGTATTTCTGGAAAACAACTAGATTCTCTTAGGAGGGGCATGAAAGGGACAGTAGTAACTGATACTTATCGTAATCCGGTTTTTAGAAGAGGAAACAACATCTTCGAAAGAGAACTCCATAATGGAAAAAGATTCGATCATGTAGATTATGAATCCGATTTTAATGCAAGAAGAAGAGTAGTAAGGAAACTAGATTCAAGACTCGCACAGTTAGTTGCAGGATCTTATAGTGAAATTCCGAAGGGAGTAGCATCTTATGATGACTCATTAACACATTCATACAACACAAGAAGGACTAGAAATGGAACCTCAAAAACTCCAAAGTCAAAAAATTTGAAACCTTATGAAGTTTTTGCAGCTGAATTAAGTGAAAGATATGATCAGTTTGTAAGCAGGATAACTAAATTATATATGGATTCAAATACAGAACCGATTGCAAAAGATTTGATTGAAAGCAATGCATCTTCTTTGGGTTTAAAACAACTTGGCGACATTTCAGAATTAGTTGGTGGAGATGTCGATTTATCTTTTGATTTTGAATGGACTCACTCTGATTGGTCTTCAACCAGATATGAAATATTAACCTATCTTGCACCAAGGGTGCCTGCAGATGCAGAAGCTTACGTTACTATCCATGAATTTGGCAAAGAGACAGACTCTTACAAGATTGGAAAAGGATTTAGTTTTGGAACTAGTGACCTGCCTAGTGATGTGGATGGTAGAATGGAATTTTCTTTCAAGCAGGGAAATGATGTTTTTGGGATTTCTTTACACCTTCAAAAAGAAAAATTAACAGAATCTCAGATTGAATGTGGATGGACAGAAAAAGATCGGAGTTATACTATTATTGCTACTCCTATGCATAATCATAATTAGTTCTATTTCTTAAATTGAATAGTAACCTTTTTAAATCAAGATATTATCCCTTATCTTACCTATGATTGATGAAGGTTACAAAAATAATTTGTAACTGGAGTGAGGAGTTTATTCTCAAATTATAGATGGAGGAAATTAAAATGGCAGCTATAGAAGTACCAACTGAGGCTATGGACAAGGTTTATGAAGTAGTTGAAGTAGCAAAATCAACTGGAAAAGTAGTTAAGGGAACTAATGAGACTACAAAAGCAATTGAGAAAGGTAAGGCAAAAATCGTAGTTATTGCGAAGGATGTTGAACCTAAAGAGATTGTTATGCACATTCCTGCTATTGCAGAGGAAAAAGGAGTTCCATGTTATCAAGTTCCTAGTAAGGAAGATCTTGGTGCAGCAGTTGGAATACAAGTTCCTACTGGTAGTGTTGCGGTTACTAATGAAGGAGAAGCAAAGAATTTGCTTAAAGATTTAACAGCTAAAGTAAAATAAGATGGCAGAACCACAAAAAGAACAACAAAGACCTCAAAGAGGGAAAAAACCTGCAGTTGCCGAGAGCTCTAAGGGTTCAGTAAATTTTACTTTTGCAGTTCCTGCTAAAGTTGAAGAGATTGTTGGCAGAACTGGTACGAGAGGAGAGGCTATCCAAGTGAGGTGTAGAGTTCTTGATGGAAGGGATAAGAACAAAGTTCTTAGAAGAAATGTAAGAGGCCCTATCCAGTTAGGAGATACTCTAATGCTTAGAGAAACCGAAATAGAAGCTAGGCAGTTAAACAAGTCGGGCAGAGGTTCAAGTTAAGATGGCAAAGTGTACTTTTTGCGGAATTGTACTTCCTAGAGGAACTGGAAAGATTTATGTTCAGAAGGATGCTAAAGTTCTTTATTTTTGTTCATCTAAATGCGAAAAGAATCAGTTAAAGCTCAAAAGAAAACCAATTAGGACGAAGTGGAGTAATCGACATCCTAAGAGGGTCACCAAATGATTGAAAAAACCCTAGTTTTGATAAAACCAGATGGTTTGCAAAGAGGTCTTATAGGGGAGATCACAAAAAGATTCGAGCGGAAGGGTTTAAAGTTAGTTGGTTTGAAGATGATGCATCTTGATGACCCTATCTTGGATAAGCATTATGAACATCATGCAAACAAACCTTTTTTTGATTCTCTTAAGAGTTTTATGAAGTCTTCTCCTATTGTTGCTCAGGTTTGGGAAGGGGTTGAATGTATTTCGGCAGTCAGAATTATTGCTGGTGTCACAAAAGCTTCGGAAGCTGATGCTGGTACAATAAGGGGGGATCTTGCAATGAGCGTTTCTAATAATGTTGTTCATTGTTCTGACAGTTTAGAATCAGCAAAAAAAGAGATAGACACTTTCTTCAAGAAGGGTGAAGTTTTTAGTTATGATAAGTCTGAATGGACTCACGTTTATGATCTAGATGAATTAAG
>JADHVG010000021.1 GCA_016784105.1 Candidatus Woesearchaeota archaeon | reverse complement strand
TCTTTGATAATAAAGAATTTGCTTGGAAAAAACCCTGGAAGCAATGTAATCCATAATTTAGTTTGCAGCAAGATTGTTCCAGACACAATTGAAAAGTTTGGTGGGAAAGTAATTAAAGAACGAGTCGGACATTCTTATATCAAAGATACCATGAGGAGAACAAATTCAATATTTGCTTGTGAACATTCAGCGCATTATTACTATAAAAGCAACTTTAATGCAGATTCTGGAATAATAACTAGTATGTTAATAGTAGAAATAGTTTCTAAAGAAAACAAGAAACTATCGGAGTTATTGGAAGAGTTCAAAGTTTATCATACAATTGAAGAGACGAATTCTAAGGTTGAAGATAAAATGGCAAAGATGGATGAGATTGTTGAAAAGTATAAAGACACTGCAAAAGAGATCTCTAGAATGGATGGAGTTTCATGCGAGTTCGGAAACTGGAGATTTAATGTTAGGCCTTCAAATACTGAACCCTTACTAAGGTTGAACTTAGAAGCTGATTCTGAACAATTAATGAATGAGAAAAAAGAAGAATTATTAGGGATCATGCGAAATTAGATTTCTTAAACGTGAGTCTTTACCTTACCGAAAGCTTTATAAGCTGAATATCCCTTTCTAATCTATGGTTTCACACAAAAAATTCACTATTGCTACAGTAGGCTCACATTCTGCATTACAAATATTAAAGGGAGCTAAGGACGAAGGTTTTAAGACTATAGCTATCTGTTTAAAAGGTAGAGAAAAGCCATACAAAAGTTATAATGTTGCAGATGAAATTATAACCATAGACAGCTACAAAGATCTCATGGACGTTCAACCATACCTTCTCAAAAAAAATGCTATTTTTATTCCTCACGCTTCACTAATAGAATATCTGGGATTAGAGAAGGTAGAAAAATTTCAAATTCCGTATTATGGGAACAAAAAAATTCTAAAGTATGAATCTGATAGAAGAATAGAAAGAAAATGGCTGAGAAAAGCAGGACTAAAAGTCCCAAAAATATTCGAAAATCCTAAAGATATAGACAGACCGGTCATCGTGAAGTTCCACGGAGCTAAAGGAGGAAAAGGATATTTCTTAGCAAAAACTGAGCGTGATTTCAAACAGAAGATGAAACCTCATCATGGAGATGGGGATTATGTCATTCAGGAATATATTGTAGGAGTTCCGATGTTTATACATTATTTCCATAGTCCATTGAACAATGAACTTGAAGTCATGGGCTTTGACAAAAGATACGAAAGCAATGTTGATAGTTTGGGAAGGATTTCGGCAAGAGACCAGATAGCATTACCTAAAGTTGATCCAAGTTATGTGATAGTAGGGAATGTACCCATTGTTGTCCGTGAAAGTTTTCTCCCAAAAATATTTGAGATGGGAGAAAATGTGGTTAAGGAAAGTAGGGGAATGACAACCAGGGGGTTATGGGGACCTTTTTGTTTAGAAACTATTATGACTCCTGAACAAGAAATTATTGTTTTTGAGATATCAGCCAGAATAGTTGCGGGAACAAACCCTTACGTGGATGGAAGTCCTTACACTGCATTAAGGTACAAAGAACCTATGAGTACAGGAAGAAGAATAGCGAGAGAAATAAAACAAGCAATAAAGAAAAATCAATTGAAAAAAATATTAGGATAGTAAGATGAAAAAACTAATAATATTGACAATCATTTTCTCTATTTTTTCTATTGGAGTTTATGCAGACCTTGCAGATTATCCAGATTTTTTTATCAAAGCAAACAGTTTAGATGTTAACATAGTTGTTGGTAACAAAGCACCAGCAACACATGTTATTGTACAAACGCAGCTTGCTTTAGCACTGGCAAACGAAATAAATAAACCTGCAACTGGAGTTGCAAAACTTGCATCTGAAATTGAAAGTATAGAAAATAGGAATATCATAAGTATAGGAAATTCATGTATAAATGAAATCTCTAAAGAAATCCTTGGGCAAGAATGTGGCCAGACAGAAGGAAGGATTGCAATTGAACTTTACAATTCTAATGGATATAATTACATTGTTTTAAATGCGGATTCAGATTCAGACATAAAGAAGCTAGCAGACACCCTGGTAAACTATAAAGATAATAATCTAGAAGGGGATGTGTTTGTATTAAGTGAAGGTACAGAGAAAATACCTGAACCTGCACTTTATGAAGAAGAAATAGAAGAAGAGATTGAAGAAGATGAGAGGGTAACAGAGGAAGCAAAACCTACTCCTGAACTTTATGATAAAGAAGAAGTAGAACTGGAATATGATCCGGAACCAGAACCAATACTTAAAGAAGAAAATAACCTGATAAAGAATCTAATTTCTTGGTTCTTTTCACTATTCGGAAAATGATAGCAAAAGAAAAAATTAACAAAATTTTGGAAGATTACGATAAAAGTAGTATCACGATAGGAACATTGGGGGGTCATTCTGCCCTAGACATATGTAGAGGAGCAAAGCTACAAGGATTTAGAACATTAGCAGTATGCCAAAAAGGAAGAGAAAAAACTTATGAAAAATACTACAAATCACGAGAAGACGGCAAAGGAATAATAGATGAAATAATTTTGGTGGATAAATTCTCTGATATCGTCAAAAAAGATGTACAGGAAAAATTAAGAAGCTTAAATACAATATTCATTCACAATCGATACTTCTGGGTTTATTGTAATTTTAAAGATATTGAAAACAAGTTTTTAGTTCCAATATTTGGGACACGGGACATGGTGAAACTAGAAGAAAGAGATGTTCCCAACAATCAATACTTCATGTTGCAAAAAGCAAAAATAAGAATACCCAAACTTTTCAAAAGTCCAAAAAGTATTGACAGACCAGTTATCGTAAAGGTAGCAGAAGCGAATAGGAGTTATGAACGAGCATTCTTTTTTGCTAATTCCTATGAAACTTACAAAGAAAAATCAGAATACTTGCTAAAAACAAAACAAATAACCAACAATGCACTAAAAAAAGCAGTTATAGAAGAGTACGCGATAGGAGCCCATGTTAACTTAAATTTCTTCTACAGTGCAATTGATGATGAATTAGAACTTATGGGGACTGATACCAGAAGACAAACAAATTTAGATGGTTTTTTGAGATTACCCGCTACTGACCAGCTAGAAGCGTTAAAGGTAGTAAAGCCAAAACTCATAGAAACAGGACATTATGCGGTTACCGTAAAAGAGTCATTATTGGAAAAAATATTCATATTAGGAGAAAAGTTTGTTGCAGCAACAAAAAAAATCCACAAACCGGGAATCATAGGACCATTCGCTTTGCAAGGAGCAGTAGTCGCGGAAGAAGGCAAAGAAGACATAGTAATATTTGATGTCTCAATGAGAATTCCTGGAAGTCCAGGAACAGCATTTACACCATACACTTCTTATCTTCATCAGCAACCAATATCTTATGGGGAACGAGTGGCTATGGAAATAAGAAAAGCAACAGATGAGGACAAACTAGATAAAATTTGCACATAAAAAATTATTGTAAACTCATATCAAAAAATAATAATTCCCATTTGGGAAAAATGTCCAATTTTTCTTTTGAAAAATTGAAATTATCTAAAATGAAGCAAAAATAAACCTAATTAAAATTCCAATGTCACAAATAATTGTAATAAATTTCGGAAGCCAGGTAGCGCATCTTATCAATAGGAGGATTCGTGAATCCGGAGTTTATTCGGAGCTTGTTGGCTATGATATTTCTGTCAAAAAAATAGCTAAAATAAATCCAAAAGGCATAATCTTGTCAGGTGGTCCTAGCTCGGTGTATGAGAAACATGCACCTCAGGTAGACAAAAAAATATTTTCTTTGGGAATTCCTATATTGGGAATATGTTACGGATTTCAACTCATAGGGAAAAAATATGGAAAACTGAAACCGGGAAAACTGAAAGAGTATGGAAAGAAACTGATTGAGGTAAAGCATCAAGGATCGTTGTTCAAGAAACTAAACAAAAAAGAACAAGTATGGATGTCGCATGGAGACTTAGTAACAAAACTCCCAGCAGGATTTAAGATACTCGCAAAAACTAATACTTGTCCCATAGCAGCTTTTGAAAATAAGGGTAAAAGATTGTATGGGATACAATTTCATGCAGAAGTTGTCCATACAAAAAAAGGAAAGCGAATATTAAAAAATTTTTTGGACATTTGTAAAGTAAAGAAAGACTGGAGTGCAAAAAGTGCAATTAATAATTCAATTAATGAAATAAAATTTCAAGTTGGAAATAATTCGGTTATAATGGGTATATCTGGAGGGGTAGACAGCACGGTAGCAGCTGCACTGATACACAGAACAATAAAAGACAGGTTATATTGTGTTTTTGTGGATCATGGTATGTTGAGAAAAAATGAAAAAGAAGATGTGATGAAAACTTTGAAGAAAAATTTGAGGTTTAAACACATTTATTCAGTGGATGCAAGCTCAATGTTTTTGAAAAGATTAAGTAAGGTTTCTGATCCTGAAGAGAAAAGAAAAATAATTGGGCATACGTTCATAGAAGTATTTGAGAAAAAAGTAAAAGAGATTGAAAAGAAACATCCAAACATTAAATTTCTTGGACAGGGAACAATATACCCAGATAGGATAGAATCAGCACAACCAACAAAACAAGCTTCTAAAATCAAAAGTCATCATAATGTTACTTTGCCTAAAGGCATGAAACTGAAGGTTGTTGAACCATTAAAAGACATGTACAAGGATGAAGTAAGGGAGTTAGGAAGGAAAATTGGAATTCCTACCAGCATGATAGAAAGACATCCTTTCCCTGGACCTGGGTTAGCAGTAAGAATCATAGGGAATATAACCCCTGGAAGGATTAAAATATTACAAGAAGCAGATGCCATATTTATTGAAGAACTAAAAAACTCAGGTTATTACAAAAAGACATGGCAAGCATTTGCTGCATTATTTCCGATTCGTGCTGTAGGAGTCAAGGGAGATGCAAGAACTTACGAACACATAATCAGCTTGAGAGCGGTTACTTCAATAGATGCCATGACAGCTGACTGGGCAAAACTTCCAGATTCTTTATTAGAAAAAATATCCTCAAGAATTCTAAATGAAGTAGCTGGAGTTGGAAGGGTTGTTTATGATGTTTCGCAAAAACCACCAGCCACGATAGAGTACGAATGATAACAAATATTTATTAAGCACAAACTAACTTTCTTATTAATGGATATAAAAAGAAACATCAGATTACTTTTCCTCCACCGATTTTTTGGAATGGGATTGTTCTTTGTTCCCATAGGAATACTTTTCCTATTAGAAAACGGATTAAGCAATTTTCAAGTTCTTTTCATAGCAGGATTCTTTGCTTTTATGAACGTTATTTTTGAAGTCCCTTCTGGAATTTTTGCTGATAAGTACGGCAGAAAAACGGCTATAGTAGTGTCTAACATAGCGTTTATGGTTGCTTCTCTAACCTACGCATTAGGACATGAATTTTCAACATTCCTCATAGGAGAACTTTTCTTTGCAGTAGGAGTCTCTTTTATGAGTGGAGCAGATTCAGCGTTCATATACGACACCCTAAAACAAATAAAAAAAGAAAAGAAGTTTAAGAAAACATACGGCAATTATCAATTGGTTACGTTTGTGTCATTAGGGATATACTCGCTTTTTGGCGGATTTATTGCGACAATAGACTTAAGATTAGCGTTCTGGTTTAGCATGATCCCCACAGGGATAGCAATCATGATATCTTCGTTGCTTAAAGAACCTAAATTCACAAAAAGCGCTGCAACTAATTACTGGGATCATTTAAAGGACGCTTCATCTTACTTAAAAACACACCAAGGCATAAGGTTCATGATAGTTTACTTCATGATAATGTATGCGGTTCTAGAAAGTATGTGGATTCTTAATCAACCTTACCTTAACTCCTTGAATATTTCTTTGGAATATTTTGGAGTTATATTCTTTGTTATACTGATAGCTTCTGGATTAATATCAAAATATGCCTATAAATTAGAAAACTTGTTTGGATTAAGGAAACTTTTGATTTTGATGATTTTTGTTCCAATGATAGCGTATATTTTGATGGCTTCACTTAATTTTATGTGGCTTGCCATTTTGATAATAATCCCTTCTTCAATTTGGAGCATCAACATGGTTATTACGGATAGCTACCTTAATCGATTAGTCAAGTCGGGACACAGAGCAACATTAATATCTATGAAGAACCTTTCAGGACAGCTAATGTTCTCAATTTATTCTCCAGTTTTGGGATATATAATAGATGCATGGTCTTTGAAAACAGCAATAGCATTATCAGCAACGATCCTGTTTTTGGATCTTATCGTACTATCTTATTTTTTACAATTAAGGAAAAAAGATTTATGATTAATCTTGGATCAGCATTTTTTTTTGTTAGGGTGATTGAAATAAACCAATATATGCTTAATTAAAGGATTGTATCACTATTTTCTAGTAGTATTAGTTCAAAAAATTTATAAATAGCCTGAGAAACTGAGGGTGATGGAAAACTTACTTGCGCAAGCTTATAAGGACATCAGATATGTTGAAGAGATGAATGCAATTGGAAAAATTTTCCCAGAGGTATTAGACAGTAAACTTGAAAAAACTATCACAGATTTAACTGATTCTATTCGAAATGGAAAAACCCAATCTTTAACTCCAGAGATTGTTGCTATGATTCATAATGCTAGAGGCTATGCGTTTATGGTTAGGGGTGGTCTAAATGGGAATTGGGAATCATATTTTAAATGCGCAATAGAAAATTTTGAATCTTCACTACGAGAAGACACGTCTTATGATGCTGTGTTTATGACAAATCTTGGTAGGACTCTCTTTGGACTAGAAGACTATGATCGTGCTGAGAAAATGTTAAAAGAAGCAGGAACTAGGTTAAACGAACTCAATGGAAAAACAAAAGAGAGAACTAAAACCAGAATTAGAACCTACCTAAGCAAAATAAAAGAAGTAAATAAGGATCATTAATCCGCGAAACCGTACTTTCCCGATAAAGGACTGAATAAAAACTGTCCAAGAAATTCTAACTCTAACTTTCCATTCTTGTCTTTTCTTCCTCTTACCATCTCCTGTTCTTTGGAAGATCCAACAGGACCAACAATAATTCCTTCTGGTTTCAACTGTTCAAGAAGTTCTTTAGGAAATTCTCTGGAAGCAGCTGTCAGGATTATTCTATCAAACGGAGCCTCTTGCTTGTAACCCTTGCTGCCATCTTCTTCTATAACCTTCACATTATTGATTCCAGATTTTTTTAGATTGTTTCTAGCAAAAATAACAAGCTCAGGAATAACCTCTGCTGAAACAACTTTGCCTTTATCTCCTACAATTTTAGAGATTATTGCTGTTTGATAGCCAGAACCAGTACCAACCTCAAACACCTTGCCATTTTTTCTCAATTTCAAAGCGGAAGTCATCATCATGACTGTTGTAGGTTGAGAAATTGTTTTTCCACGAAGAATGGGCAAAGGGGAATCATCATAAGCATTGTCTTTGAACTGTTCAGGAACAAAATCTTCTCTTTTCACCTCAGAAAAAGTCTTAATCTCTTCTTCAGTAAAAGAAAAATTTTCTTTCCAGAAATTTATAAGACTTTGCTTGCTGACCATAATCAAGAAATAGTTTCAGAATATTAAAATTTTACTAGCACATACCAGAAATAACACGTTTCTTACTTCCTTTGTTGTGATACTCCCACGCTTTCTTGAAAAGCTTTTTACCACAAGGAGTTGGGTAACGACCATTAATACACGCCATACACAGCTTTTTTGAGGGCATCCTTATTGACTTTACAAGTCCTTCAATGCTTTGATATATTAAGGAATCTGCTCCAAGATGTTTTGCTATTTTTGCACATGTTTGTTTTGTTATGTTTCCGGAAACAGGTTTTCCTTCAAAACTAGGAACAAGTAGTTCGGAAATTGTGGACATGTCAATACCATAAAAACAAGGACCTCTCAAAGGAGGACATGAAATTCTTAGATGAACTTCCTTAGCTTCCCCATCTTCTTTTAGGTAACGAACAAGCTGCTTAGTGGTTGCACCCCTAACGATACTATCATCAGTCAAAAGTACTTTTTTACCGCGAAGAACACGCTTCAATGCAGTGTACTTGCTTTGAACCCGATCATACCTGCTTGAACCTTCAATGAAAGTACGGCCAACATACCGGTTTCTTATGATACCTTCTCTTGAAGGAACTCCAAGCTCGAAAGCGTACGCATCTCCGGAAGCTTTAGCAGTATCCGGAACCGGAACCACAACATAATCTTCAGCATTAACCTTTTCAGTTTCAAGTTTTGCAAGTTCTTTACCTAATCTGGTTCTTGTAATGTAAACGGATTTATTGTCCAGAACAGAACTCACATTGGAAAAATAAACCCATTCGAACATACAATGCGATATTTTTTTGCTTTCAGCAAATTTTCTGATTCTAACTTTGTCATTCACTATATGAACCATATATCCTGGTTGGAGAGGCTTTATCTTTTTTATTCCGCAATTCAATAAAGCGTTACTCTCGGATGCAGCCATAAACACTTTTTTATCATCACTAAAACCATAGACTAAGGGTCTGAATCCATGAGGATCTCTACAAACAACAATCTCTCCTTCAGCATTTATGTAAGAAATGTTATAACAACCATCAAACTTTTTTGCGAGTTCTCCAAAAACTTTTGCCATGTCCGGTCTTTTCTTGTGCTCATTTAAGATGTTAGTTATATTATGAAGTATTATCTCAGTATCATTATCATAAGTCAAATGAATCTCTCCGCTGGAAAGAAGCTTTCTTTTTAATTCAGTATAGTTGGCAAGGTTTCCGTTAAAACCAAACGCAAACCATTTCCATTTACGCCCATGATGCCTCTCAAAAGGTTGCGCAACTCCCTTACCTTCGGTTCCGGAAGTGGCATACCGAACATGCCCTATGCCCTTGCTCCCGGCATATTTTTTGAATATTTCGAAGCTTTTGGCTTTGTCGCTAGTCCTAAAGACCTCATTAACATGCCCTAAATCTTTATGAGTGTCAAGAAGCTGGTTTCTTTTTGGGTCATGGGTTGTCACTCCAGCACTTAGCTGTCCGCGATTTTGTAAGTTTAGAAGAAGTCTATAGAGGTAGAACAAAGCTTTATTTGCCGAGTTACTGTTTCCTTTGATGTATACTGCCGCAATGCCGCATTCCTCATGGATTTCGTCAAGCATTTGTAAAAAAGATGAACTTAAGCTATTTTATAAACATTTCCATTTTTGTTATTATTATAACACATCTATTTTCCCTCATTAAATCAAAAATAATTTAAATTAAGGTAAGATTGCTTAATTAGGTGGTTTGATGAATATTTTACTTGTAGGGAATGCAGCCCGGGAACATGTGGTGGCAGAAACTTTGAAAAAGAATTCTGAGGTAAAATTATACTCTTATATGAAAGCAAACAATCCAGGGATAGCTTCTCTGTCGGAAAAAATAGAGATTGGAAATTATTCTGAACTGGAAAAAATAAAGAAATTTGCCAAAGATAATGGGATAGATTTTTCTTTTGTGGGACCGGAAGATCCATTGAATGAAGGGGTTGTGGATGCTTTACTGGAAGTTAATGTTGAAAGTATAGGGCCTAAAAAAGTTCTTGCAAAGTTAGAAACATCGAAATCATTTACCAGAGACTTATTAAAAAAGTATAATATTGAAGGAAACCCTGGCTATAAGACCTTCACAAAAAATAACATAACAGAGATTCAGGATTTTTTTGATAATTTGGAGGAAGTTGTTATTAAGCCGGATGGATTAACTGGGGGGAAAGGGGTTAAGGTTCAGGGAGATCATTTTGACACCAAAGAAGAAGCTTTAGCATATTGCAAGGAAGTTTTAGAATCCCATGAATCAGTTATTGTTGAAGAAAAATTGGATGGGGAAGAATTTTCGTTTCAATGCTTGACAGATGGAAAAACAGTTGTTGGAACTCCCATAGCTCAAGACCATAAACGGGCTTACGAAGATGATAAAGGCCCAAACACTGGAGGCATGGGCAGTTACACTTTTGAAGATCATTTACTTCCTTTTCTTAAGAAAGAACATGTTGATACAGCTTTAAAGATAACTCAGAAAGTTGCAGACGCAATAAAACAGGAAACCGGAGAATATTATAGGGGAGTCATGTATGGAGGATTTATTTTGGGTAAGAATGGAATCAAACTTATAGAGTACAATGCCCGGCTTGGAGATCCAGAAGCTATGAATGTGCTTCCTCTATTTAAGACTGATTTTGTTTCTATCTGCAAGGCTATGATCTCCCAAGAACTTGGAAATCTAAAAATAGAATTTGAGAAGAAAGCTACTGTATGCAAGTATGCGGTTCCGGAAGGTTACCCGGAAGCTCCAGTAAAGAATGAAAAAGTAGAAGTTCCTTCCACAAACGCAAATGTCTATTATGCTTCTGTTGATAAAAAAGAAGATGGACTGTACATGTCAGGAAGCAGAGCAATAGCTTTTGTAGGAATAGCTGATACACTAGAAGAAGCTGAACAAATCGCAGAAGAAGCAGTTTCTAGTGTTAAAGGAAAAGTATTCCACAGAAAAGATATTGGGACCAAAGAACTGATACAAAAAAGAATGGATCATGTGAATCAAATATTTGGAAAATGATGAAAGAAAAAATTAGAAAAGAAATTCTTGCAAAAAGAGATTCCTTGAGTGAAGAAGAAAAATTAGAGAAAAATACAAAAATAAAAAATGCTCTTTATTCTTTGGAAGAATTTAGGAAAGCTAAAAGTATCATGTTTTATGTCTCTTTTAACAATGAAGTAGATACTAGAGAAATAATAAAAGAATTATTAGAGAAAAAAGAAAAAAAAGTGATTGTTCCTTACGTCTTGGAAGGGAACAAGATGCTACAAGTTTCCAAAATAAATGATTTCAATAACCTTGAGCCCGGAACAAAAGGAATATTGGAACCAAAAAAAGAAATCGTGGAAGGTTTCGATACTGAAAGCATAGATTTAGTAATTGTTCCAGGAACAGCATTTGATAGGAAAGGAAACAGAATAGGCTTTGGGTATGGTTACTATGATATATTTCTTGAAGGTTCAAACGCAAAAAAGATAGCATTAGCATATGACGTTCAGCTAGTTGAAAATATAGAAACAGAAGACCATGACGTCCCAGTGGAAGTTGTAATAACAGATAAAGAAGTAATATTGTGCAATAATCACAGATAAACATGAAACATTCTATAAAAGTAGGTTTTAGTTTTGGCATAACATCTGGAATAATTACTACGTTAGGATTGATGGTTGGTTTGAATTCTGGAACACACTCAAAGCTTGCAGTTATAGGGGGTATATTAACCATTTCTATAGCAGATGCATTTTCTGATGCGTTAGGAATTCATATATCAGAAGAATCTGAAAACAAGCACACAACCAAGGAAATATGGCAATCCACTATTGCCACTTTAGTATCCAAATTTATATTTGCAATTTCTTTTATCATCCCAGTTTTGTTGTTACCTTTATTTTCTGCGATTATTGTTGCTATGGTTGGAGGCTTGTCAGTATTAGGTATTTTTAGTTTTTACATAGCCCATAAACAAGGGAAAAAACCATGGAAAGCTGTTTTGGAGCATTTAGTAATAGCAGTAATTGTTATTACCCTAACTCACTATGTGGGGAACTGGACAAGTACTGTATTTGGGTAACACTCTTTTTATTTACAGTATGAAAATATTTTTATACTCTTTAAATTGCTATTTTTTTTATGTCAGAACTTATTCAAATAAAAACCAAAAGGAAACTTCCTGAATGGTTTAAGGTAAAATTACCTAAAGGAGATACTTATAGTAATGTAAAAAAGTTGGTCGGAACAAAAAGGCTGAATACAATATGTGAGGAAGCTAGATGTCCTAACCTATCAGAATGTTGGTCAAACGGAACAGCAACATTTCTTATTTTGGGAGATACATGTACCAGATTTTGTAAGTATTGCAATGTAAAAACCGGAAAACCCGGGAAGGTTGATGAAGAAGAGCCTAAGGAAGTTGCTTCTGCTGTCAAAAAATTAGGTTTGAAGTATGTTGTTATAACTTCTGTAACTAGGGACGATTTAAAAGATGGAGGGGCATCAATTTACTCGGATACCATAAAAGAGATAAAGAAAACAACAGATTGTTCAACAGAATTATTGATACCAGATTTTAAGACGATGTCTGGAAACATACAAAGAGACGGTTATCTAAATGTTGATGCACTAAAAATGGTTATAGAAGCAAAACCAGAAGTTTTAGGACATAACATTGAAGCTGTTCGGAGAACTTTTCAGAGAGTAAGACCTGGAGGAAATTATGATGTTTCTCTTGAGTTGTTAAGAAAAATCAAAGACATAAATCCTGAAATGAAAACTAAATCAGGAATCATGGTCGGTTTTGGTGAAACCAAAGAAGAAATAATTGAAACGATGAAAGATCTCAGAAGAAGCAAGGTGGATTTTCTTTCTATTGGACAATATTTGCAACCTTCTAAGATACATGAAAAAATAAGTAGGTTCTATAAACCAGAAGAGTTTGAAGAGTTAAAGAAGATAGGTTTAGGGCTTGGTTTTTTACACATAGAATCAGGACCTTTAGTAAGAAGCTCTTATCGTGCAGACAAGCTTAATAAATTGATATAATCGGAAACTATTTAAACAAATTTTCAAATAAAAGTATCAATGCAGGATTTTTATGTCTTTCAATCCGGAGCTAACGTTCGTGGATTTTATAAGACTGAAGATGGGGGCTTTGGTGTTGTTGGAGAGATGCTTCAAAGTGTCCAAGGTTTTTTAAGACATTCTCATTTTGAAAATATTAATCTGGTCAATGGTGTTCCTGACATAGCCGAATTTTTCCCGGAATTAGAAGCAAGGATAAGAATCAAAGATTTGTTTCCTGCACTTAGGGAACAAAGGCCCTACCATCCTTCAAACTTTCTTAGAGAATATGTCGAAAATGCTGCTCCTCTAATAGAATCAGATTATCTTGCGTGTCGTGAAATAATCGAACCCATGGAGGATTCTGCTGTGGAAAAAACTCCAACAAATGATGGCATTGAAGGAATTGTAACAGTTGTAACTTTGGCAGGAAGAAGAGCAAAAGATTGGGCAACTGCTATTCCGATACTTAAAAGAACTTAATTTAGGAATATCTTTAAAAACTTAAGATTACTAATTCTTTAAATGAAATGCAGATTTATAGATACAAAAAAAGTAGATGCTTTTACCAATATGGCAGTAGATGAGGCTTTGCTATCTTCCAAAGTTCCAGTATTGAGATTGTATCAGTGGAATCCTTCAGTCTCTCTTGGTTACAATCAGGATGTTAAGAAAGAAATTGATTTAGATTATTGCAAAAAAAATAATGTTGATGTTGTTCGTAGAATTACAGGAGGAAAAGCAGTTTTTCATGATAAAGAATTAACTTATTCATTCATTGTTCCTGAGAATACTGGTATTCTGTCTAAAGATTTAATTGAATCTTATAAACAGATATCAGAAGCATTAGTTCTTGCTTTAGGAAAGATAGGGATTAATGCAGAGATAAAAAAAGCAAACAAAAAAATAAATAACGCTGTTTGCTTTAATAGTTCTAACTGGTATGAGTTGGAGGTTAATGGAAAGAAGATAGTGGGTTCTGCACAAAGAAGAATTAATGGAAAAGTATTGCAGCACGGTTCAATCTTGCTTGCTTTTGATCATGAAAAAAATTCTAAAATTTTTAAAACAGGAAATGGGATTGAAACGTTAAAAAGTAACATTACTGCTATCAAGGAGGAGTTAGGTAAGAATATTGAAACTGAAAACCTAAAAAAAGAGATAAAAATTGCTTTTGGGAAAAAGTTTGGTTTTGAAATTGTTGATTCAGAATTAAGTGAAGAAGAAACAAACTTAACAGAACAATTGGTTAAGGAAAAATATTCTAAAAACGAATAAAATTTAGAAAATTATTTCTTTAGAATTTTGTATATAGCACTTAAATCTTCCTCTGAGAATTCTTTGTTTGTTTTTTCAAATAAATCTATTAAATTGCTTTTTACTTTGTAATCTTTAGTCTTTAGTTCCTGTTCCAAATATTTGAGATCCTTAAGCATGTGCTTTGTCGGGAAAGAAGGTTCAAAATTTTTATTCAATAGATTGTCAGACTTAATGTTGAAAAAGCCACATCCTAACGGTCCACCACTAACAGTTTTCATAAAGGCTTCTTTATTTAAACCGATCTTATCACACATGACCGTTGTTTCCGCAAGACCTTCAATCATGGTTCCAAGAAGATAGTTAACAACAAGTTTCATCTTTGCAGCATCTTCTTGATTTCCGGCATGTACAGTAGCTTTACCCATTGCATCAAAAGCTTCTTTTAGTTTTTCAATAACTTCTTCTTTGCCCCCTGCAAGAATAACAAGAGTTCCATCCTCTGCCGGTTTCTTGGTTCCGGAAACAGGAGCGTTAATGAATTCAAAATTTTCTTGTTCCGATAATGTTGTAAGTTTTCTGGTCATATCCAAAGAGATAGTGCTCATACAAACTATTATCGCCTTATCTTCTATTTTATCAACAACAGACCTAACAGCTTCATCATCAGAAACCATGATTATTATAGAATCTGCCCATTCTCCTAGTTCTTTTTCAGATGCAAAGAATCTTGCTCCGGAATCAATAATCTCTTGTGTTTTTTCCTGGGTCCTGTTAAAGACCCCAAGCTCAACATTGTTCTTAAGAAGATTAAGGCACATAGGTTTTCCCATGATACCCATACCAATAAAACCGATTTTCATGTTTGGAAGGAAGTAATTGCATTAAATAAATGTTTTCATATTGATTCAAAAACTATTTAAACTCAGTTTTTATCCTAAGCGCGGTGGTTTTAAAATGAGTGTGAACATGAAAGATTCTTTAGAGAAAGTTGATTCTGAGATTACAGGTGCAATTAAGAACGAGCATACAAGACTGAATGAAGGTGTTGAGTTAATTCCTTCAGAAAATGTTGTTAGCAAAGCTGTTCTGCAGGCAATGGGTTCTATTCTTACAAACAAATATTCGGAAGGTTATCCTGGAAAACGGTATTATGGGGGTAATGAGTTTATTGATGTTGTAGAGAACCTTGCTATTGATAGAGCAAAAAAACTATTTGGAGCAGAACACGTAAACGTACAGCCAAACTCCGGAAGTCCGGCCAATCAAGCAGTATTCTTTGCTTTGATGAATCTTGGAGATACGTTTATGGGTTTTGACCTCACAGCTGGAGGGCATTTAACGCACGGATCACCAGTAAATTTCTCAGGGAAACAATACAATTGTGTTCCGTACAATGTGGATAAGGAAACAGAACTCTTAGATTATGACCAGATAAAGAAAGATGCTCTAAAAGCAAAGCCTAAAATGATAATTTCTGGTTTAACAGCGTATCCTCGAGAAATAGACTTTAAAGCTTTCCAAGAAGTATGTGATGCTGTTGGAGCATACCATATGGCAGACATCGCCCACATAGCAGGATTATGTGCAACTAACGTTCATCAAAATCCAGTTCCGGTGTGTGATGTTGTGACAACAACAACTCACAAGACCTTGAGAGGTCCTAGATCAGGTATGATCATGTGCAAGACCGAGGATAGATTTGATAAGGAAGGAAAAAGGAATCTTGCTCAAAAAATTGACTTTGCGGTTTTTCCGGGTTTATCTGGAGGGCCGCACGAACATACAATAGCTGGGAAGGCAGTAGCTTTCTTAGAAGATCTACAACCAGAATACAAAACATATTGCCAACAAATTGTTAAGAATGCAAAAGCGCTAGCAGATTCATTAATGGATCAAGGCATTGAGCTTGTGACTGGTGGAACTGACAATCATCTTATGGTTGCTAAGCTTGTCAACAAAGGCCTTACCGGAAAAGGAAAAGAAGTGCAAAATGCGCTGGATGAAGCAGGTATTACTGTCAATAAAAATACTATACCTTATGAACCTGGAAGTCCTTTTAATCCAAGTGGAATAAGATTAGGAACTCCGGCCGTGACTTCAAGAGGATTCAAGGAATCAGAAATGAAAGTTATTGGAGAAAGCATTGCAAAAGTTATAGATAACTTAAATGACAAAACGGTCATAGAAGGTGTTAAGAAAGACATACTGGAACTATGTAAGCAATATCCTCTGTATGACGATTTTCAGATTTTGGGATAGTATCTAGAAGATGGATATAGGTCAGTTAACTGCTATTGCTTCACACCCCATTTTAGGAAATCTTTCTAAAAACTTACAAGAAAGAATAGGAGAGAATTGGGAAAATTTTGATCCAGTAGCAGCAACAAGTAACTCTATTTTTTGCAATTTAGGAATTTATCTTTCAACGGGAGCCTTTTCTGGAAGCAGTTCATTGTTTGTCGGATCGATACTAGTTGGGGGTTTCGAATCAGTGGTAAGATGGAAATACTCAGGCACAGGGTGCAATGATTGTTCAGAAGACCTATGCGAAGAACCCTCTCCTGTTGCTTCACTCATCGGGAAATTAGCTTCATACCCCATAGAATATCTTGGGGGATATGCAAAGTAATAAAAACGAAAAGACATTAGATCAATCCGGATGGCAGCAAAAATTATTGATGGAAAAGAAATTGCCAAAAGTATTCTTGAAGATATAAAAGAAAAAATTTCTTCTATGAATGAAAAACCAGGCCTTGCGATAGTTATTGTTGGAAACAATCCTGCTTCTGAAATTTATGTAAATATGAAAGTAAAGAAAGCTAATGCTATAGGATTTCACTGTGAAAAACACGCATTATCCGAAGACGCAACTCAGGAAGAGGTCATGAAGCTAGTAGATAAATTAAATCAAGATAGAAAGATACATGGTTTCATTGTACAATTACCGTTACCTGAGCAAATAAATGAAAAACTGATAATTGATGGGATACTGCCGCATAAAGACGTGGATGGGTTTTCCCCTGTTAACTTAGGGAACCTCGTTAATGGAAACAATGTGTTAGTGTCTGCAACTCCTCAAGGTTGCATGGAACTTATTAAATCAACCGGAATCGAGATTGCTGGAAAGTATGCAGTGGTTGTTGGGAGAAGCAATATTGTAGGAAAACCAATGGCATTATTGTTGTTGCAGAAAAACGCTACCGTTACTGTATGTCATTCCAGAACCAAAGATCTTGCAGCAGAAACAAGGAAAGCTGATATTTTAGTTGCGGCTGTTGGCAAGGCAGGATTGATAAAAAAAGATATGGTTAAAGAAAATGCGGTTGTTATTGATGTTGGAACAAATAAAGTTAATGGCAAACTTCTGGGGGATGTTGATTTTGAGGCTGTTAAAGAAAAAGCTGGGTTCATAACTCCTGTCCCGGGAGGAGTTGGTCCGATGACCATAGCAATACTCCTTCAAAATACATTGAAAGCTATGGAATTAACAGAAAAAATTTGGAACTAGTTAGGAGGCAAAATGGAATTTAAAGAAATTGTTGAAAAAAGGTATGCGGTGAAGAAATTTGACAAGAAAGTGATACCCGAAAATAAAATAGAAGAACTACTTGAAATTATAAGATTGAGTGCTTCATCATTTGGACTACAACCTTACAAAATAAAAATTGTAGATGATCAAGAGACAAAAGAAAAATTACTTCCGGCTTCATGGAACCAACCTCAAATAAATACTTGTTCTCATCTTATGGTTTTTTGTGCTAACATCAACGTAAAAGAGCAAATTGAAAAGTACGAAGAAATGATGGAATCTGCCGGAATACCTTTGGAAAATATAAAAGCATACACTGGAGTCATGAAGGGATTTGAGGAAGGACTGAGTGATGATAAAAAATTGTCTTGGGCAACAAAACAAACTTATCTTGCAGTGGGCAATGCCATCAATGGAGCTACAAGTCTCGGTTTCGATTCTTGTCCCATGGAAGGATTTTCTCCTGAAGAATATTCAAAAATTCTTGACCTACCAGAAAACACACATCCAGTGACGGTTGTAACTTTAGGATACGCTGCAGATGAGCCAAGACCAAAAATAAGGTATTCTAAAAAGGATTTGTTTTTTTGAATATGGAAAAATTTTACGGGCCTAAGCCTTACTATGAAATGATTGCTTTCGGAAAAATTGCACGAGGCGCAAGGCTATTTCTGTTTCAAAACTCTGGAGATGAAAGAACATTATATTTTGCACTCAATCAAAGTACAATCTCTAGAAATGGCTCAAGATCAGATCCAGAAAATTTATTGGAAGATAGAATCTGGGCAATTCCAAAAGAGGACATCAATCCTTTTGAAAAATTTTTGCAGAAGAATACACAAAAACCTTTATAAACCAACTTCTGTTCTCTCCGTTACCGGTGGTTAAGATTATTAATATAGGCATTTTAGGTTCTACCAACGGCACAGACATGCAGGCAGTATTGGATGCTATAAGTTCTAAGAAGATAAATGCGAAGATTTCTGTTGTTATCTCCAATAGGGAAGATGCTTATATTCTGGAAAGAGCAAGAAAACATAATCTGAAATCAGTTTTTGTTGACATAAAACAATTTTCTGATATTTCTGATAAAGAACAAAAGCGAGAAGAGTTCGACAAAAAAATTTCTGAGGTTCTTGATGAGAACGGTGTTGAGTTGATACTTGCTATTGGTTATATGCGTTTTTTCAGCGGATGGTTCGTAAAAAGGTATGAGCATAAGATAATGAACATACATCCTTCTTTGTTGCCAGAGTTTGCAGGAGGCATGGATTTAGATGTGCACGCAGAAGTTCTTAAAGCTGGAAAAAAGAAAACAGGAGCAACACTGCATTTTGTGGATGAGACAGTTGATAATGGACCTATAATTCTTCAAAAAGAAGTTTTAATTGATGATGAAGAAACTAAAGATACTTTAAAAGAAAAAGTGCAGCTTGCTGAGCAGGAAATTATCGTTAAAGGAATAGAACTTTATGAACAAGGCAAAATAAAAGTCAAAGATAATAAAGTTACAATAATAAGATAATGGGGTTTTTATAATGAAAAAAAATGCATTGATTTCAGTATCAAATAAAGAAGGAATTGTAGAGTTCGCAAAAGGGCTTATTGATTCAGGATATCATATTTTATCGACAGGGGGGACTGCAAAAAAGTTGAGGGAATCTAATGTAGCAGTAACCGAAATATCTCAATACACAAAATTTCCTGAGATGATGGATGGGCGTGTTAAAACGTTACACCCAAAAATCTTTGGAGGAATTCTAGCTTTAAGGAACAATAAAGAACACATGCAACAAGCTAAATACAATGATATCGAACAGATAGATATTGTTGTTGTTAACCTATACCCGTTTGAAGAAACAGTCGCAAGGAATGCAAGTTTTGAAGAAGCGATAGAAAATATCGATATTGGAGGTCCTTCTTTGTTGAGAGCTGCTGCTAAGAGCTATCAAGATATAAAAGTGGTAGTTGATCCCGCGGATTATGGTAAAGTTTTGAAAAGCATAAAAGGTTCCGATAATGAAATAAACAAAAAATTAGCATTAAAAGTTTTTGAACATACTGCAAGATATGATAGCATAATAAACAATTATTTCATGGAGAAATTTAATGGAAAGGAATTTCCTGAAACTTTGAATCTCACTTTTAAGAAAAAACAAGACCTAAGATACGGAGAAAATCCTCA
>JADHVG010000020.1 GCA_016784105.1 Candidatus Woesearchaeota archaeon | reverse complement strand
CAATTGGCAGACAACTAGTAATACTTGATTCAACAAAAAATCTGGATGAAGTGTTTGAAAAAATCAAGAAAGAACAAAGAGAATTACTGTTATCGTTCCATTTAGAAGAGAAAGATCTAAATCGGACTAAAGGAAAAGAAATATTGAACTTTCTGAACAAATTAAAGCAAAATAACCTAAGATTTATTTTGAGCAGAGCTCTGCCTAGATGTCTTTTTGGAACAAATTATTCTTCAATAACCAAAGAATTCAATATTCCAAAAAATTGTTATGAATGCAGAGAGCTGTTTAATGTCAAAAATGAAGAGATTCTTAGTTGCAAACCAATAAACAAAAAAGGCCCGAAAATTTATTACATGGAAGACCGGAATAAGATTTGGGAATATTTCGATACACTAAATTCAGAAAAAACTCCTGCAGACACTTGTAGAAAATGTAGGTATTGGATAAGGAAATCTTGCAATGGATTGTGTTTCAGAAAATAGGATTCCTCCCTCTAAAAACTGATTTATGTTAGAAACTTAATAATCTCAACTAACAATCTTAATTCCGCCCTATGATTTTCTCTTAATAAAAAAGGAGATTATTTAAATGAATATTTTATTTTTGTTATGATGCTGATATATTGGTTTTTGCCCATGATACTTTTTTTAGGTATTGTGACTTCTTACCAAGATATCAAGATTGGAAAGATAAGAAATAAATGGATTCTCTGGGCAGTTTATTATTCGGTTTTGGTGAATATCATAATTACAATATTCTATTTTTTGAATGGAACTGAAATAAGGTCAGCATATTTCATCGAACTTGGATTAACAGTGTTATTATCCCTAACAATGGGAGTTATTATATGGCTAGCAGGGTTATGGACTGCGGGAGATGCCAAACTGTTTTTTGCATTCTCAATATTATTGCCTTTAGAAATCTACAAATATGGCCACATACCTTTTTTGTCATCTGCAAATATACTAATTAATACGTTCACACCAATTTTTATTTTTTTAGCATTTTCCTTGCTTTTCAAAACCAGCTTGAAACAAAAAATATTCCATCTAAAAAAATCTTTTGAACCAAAACAAATTTTTCAACTGTTTGTTTTTCTATTTGCGTTTTTTTGGGTCATAGAGCTTGTTGGTAAAATCTTTAATCTTAGTTTGAACTACTTTTCATCCATAATATTTCTTTTGTTATTGATAATACTGTTAGAACGAGCATTAAAATCGAAACTTTTTTCAGTTGTTCTAATAATAGCAATTTCAAGAATATTTTTCGATGCTTCATCATATACTCCAGAGCATCTCAAATTTTTATTTTTTATTTGGATGTCATTTATCCTCTTAAGGTTCTTTTTTCTCTATCTTGGATTCAATTTTCTAACAAAACAGGTAGACATTAATCTATTAAAAAGTGAGATGGTCCCTGCCGAACGAATTTATGTAGAAAATAAGAACTATAAAAAGGAAAGTATCATGCACTTTGGATTTTTCTCCCGCACATCTGAGAAAACTAAGAAAAAAAATTATTTATTTGATGTGACTGCAAAAGGCCTCACAAAAATGGATGTTCAGAAGCTTAAAAAATTGGAAAAAAAACTTGGGTTTGAGCACCTAAGAATTCATCAAACTCTATCTTTTGCTCCATTCATGTTTGCAGGGGTTCTACTTACTATTCTGTTCCAAGGAAACCTGTTTATTTATCTAACACTATTCTTTGTATAAAATAATAAGATTTAAATAACACTCCAGTACGCAATTTATTATGACAGATGAACTTTCGATGCAGGGGAATCTTGAAATAAACGAAAAAGAAGGTGTTGTTCTGGTTTCTGTGAATCCTAAAATTTATCCTTTAGATGTAGTTCTATCTTCTGCTTACATGTTTACGAATAATAATTATGTGCTAGTGGATGGAGATCCCAGCGAAGAGATAATTGTGGAACTTAGACCCAAAGAAAAAAAGGATGTGGAAAAAGTGGGCAGGGAGTTTAATAATGAGCTTATAAATTATGCAAATTATACTGTTCAGGCCATTAAAAATCAAGGGCTGAGGGAAGCCATTCTAAATAGGGTTTTGAAGACTAGTGATGTTTCAAGCAGAGAAGAAGATGTAAGCTATCTGGAAACTGAAGCAAAACCGTGGAAATTTGATCCAGAAGAGATTGCAAAACCGTGGAATGATAAACATGGAGAAGATAAAGATACAACAAGAAAAGAATGAAGTCTTAGTTTCTTTTAATGAAAAATTCTACAAAGAAGACGCTATTAATCAAGCTATAGCAGATTTTAAGCAAGCCTGCGATATTAAAAAGAACGAAAATGGTTTGTTGATGAAACCAAAAGGAAATATTGATATTGACACTTTAGGTTATGAATTTTACAATTATGTTCTTGGGCTGATGAAAAATAAATGAAGTTTAAACGTTTTGAAGTCTTTAAAGCAACTGATTGAGAATAATTAAAGAAAGATTAATATACTTAACTATTGTTAATATTTTATTATTTCAAATTAAAAGGGAGTGTTTATCAAAGATGGCGTTAAGTTACTTTGCTGAAAAAGAAGATTATTCGCTTAATCATATAAGGGCTAGGAAGATTAGAGATGGGTATCTAGTTACAACAGATTATGGTTCTTGGGCTTACCTCTCAGAAGAAGAATACCGACAAGTAAGAACAAATAATTTGAAAGAACCCCTACTTAGTTTGCTCAAGGAAAAAGGAATAGTTCTAACTCAATCTAACACCGAAAACGTAATTCTTGATTACAGAAAAAAATGGGGTTATCTGTTCCAAGGAACTTCCTTGCACATAGTCGCACTAACAAAAAGATGCAACTTAAACTGTTCCTATTGCCATGCATCCGCTGAACAGCTACCCGAAGGACATGATATGACCGAGGACACTGCAAAGAAAGCAGTAGATTTCATCTTCCAGAGTCCATCAGAAGAAATAACAATTGAATTTCAAGGAGGAGAACCCTCACTCAACTTTGAAACTCTTAAGTACATTGTAAAATACGCAAAAAAGAAAAATGAAACAGTAAGAAAAAACCTTAAATTTTGTATTGTTACCAATCTAACTTTAATGAACGATGAAAAATTAGATTTCTTGATGAAAGAAAAAATAGGGATATGCACATCATTTGACGGATGCAAAGAAGTCCATAACGCAAACAGAGACCAATACGATAAGGTAGTTTCATGGATTAAGAAAATAAAGCAAGTGTATGATATAGATGCAATGCCAATAACCACTAAACAATCACTCCCCCACTACAAAGAAATCGTGGATGAATATGTTAAATTAGGACTTAAAAACATATGGATAAAACCTCTGAATAATCTAGGTTATGCTGCTGAAAGCTGGAAAAAAGTAGGTATAACTCCAGAACAATTCTTAGAATTTTGGAAAAATTCTTTAGACTACATAGTAAAATCAAACAAGAAAACACCCCTAATAGAAAATTACGCATTCATACTCCTAAAAAAAATCCTCACAAAAGAATGTGTTAACTTCACTGATCTAGAAACTCCGTGCGGTGCAGCTATAGGTCAAATAGCTTACAATTTCGACGGAGATATTTACACCTGTGATGAAGGCAGATTTTTTGACATATTCAAAATAGGCACAGTAAATGACACTTACAAAAAAGTTTTATCTTCCGGGCAAACAGCTTGTGTCCTAAAAGCATCACTAAACGACAACAATCCGCACTGTGAAGTGTGCGCTTACAAACCCTACTGTGGATTGTGCCCAGTGTTGAGCTACGCTGAAACCGGAAATATAGTGTCGAAAATTCCAGATAAAAGATGTGATATCCTCATGGGAATGTTCACTCACATCTTTGATAAAATGCTGTTTGATGAAGAATATAGAGAAGTATTCATGAGTTGGATTGAAAAATCATAAGATTAGCAAAAACAGAATTATACATCTGAATCTGGGTAGAAAACTATAAATAACAGTTTGACGATAAGTCCTTGAAAAGAGGATTTTTAATGATTCCAAAGATAAAGAAAAAATTAACCAGTTTCTTAACAGAAGAAGAAGGCAAGATTTCTAAGCAATCACTGTTATCTCTGGGCTCATTCTTATCAGCTGCGGTAATCGGGGGAATCCTAGCAACAAAAGATGCAGCTGCTGCCACTCATTCCAACAGCATCTCTGTTTCTTACTCTGGAGACTTAGGTTCAGGAAGTCACGCACACCACAGCTCCCACGCAAACCATGCAAACCACAGTTCCGGAACTACCAGCACTACCAGTGGAACTACTGGTGGTGGAGATGGCAGTACTACTAGCGGGACTACTAGCACTACTAGCACTACTTCAGGGGGTTGTGGTTGTCCTTTTGTAGCAGTTTGGAACGGATCAAAATATGTTATTGAGAACAATCTGCTCCCTTTAAGTGAAAAAATAGGGAATTACAAGAAAGATGTTTTAGATCTGTATCTATTGCAAACTATACCTGCAAAGACGAAAGAAGGGTATGAATTACTTATAACTGAATTTGAACAAGAAAAGACCCTCATTACGGACGTAGAACTTGTAAGAGTTATCCATGATAAAGATATCAAGTTAACTACCGATAAAAATGGCGAAGTTGCTACATATAGTTCCTTAATTTTTCCTTCTAAAGCGACTGTCAATAAAAATATTGATTTCACAAAAGAACTCTCTTCTTTAGAATCAGACAATTTCTTTGAAGGCTTAAAAGGAGACAGTATGAAATTAACATTTAAAAAAGTTAAGAATCTAAAGAATGCAAGGTTAATCTTCAATGCATCTTTAAGAAACTTTCAAAAAACAGTGATTCCTCCGAAAATTAAATCTTTCTCCAGTTTAGGTAATTTTGTAAAAGAAGCTGTGTCATATTCTTCAGCTTTAGCTTTAGGAGCAGCTTCTGCTTTTGGAAGTGCATGTGGAGGTACTACTGCAGCTAAATCGATACATATTAACATTTATGCCAATAACAATGACAATCAAGAAATATTCATCGAACACCCGAGAGAAGAATTTTGTGTGTCCTCCCCAGTCGCCTTTTCAGAACATATCTCGGAATCCCAACAAGACTTAGTTCTTAGATTAGACTGGACAGATTCACATCGTTTATCTTATTTTGGCCTGGATACCTCAGATCATAAATCAGACCTAAAAAGTTTACAAATAACTAAGTTGATTCCAACAAAACTGGCCCATTCAAAAAAAGGAGTTTGCTCTTATGATCAACTAAAGAAAAATAATGTAGAATTACTGCCCGGTGAATTCGTGAAACTTAATTTTCCGGCAGAAGATTTAGAAATTAAGGAAAATCAAACTGTATCGTTCTTGATCAAATTAAGAGGACATTATACCTCATTATTAAGCGTATGATAGCTGAGTAGAACTAAACCTTGTATATCTCTTTTTTCAGTTCTAGTGCTTCTTCCGCTTTATCATAATGTTTTAAATCAAAGCTCATAGTTTTATCTATATATTTTTTGGCAGATTCGTAATCTTTTATTTCATAAAAGTATAATGCCAAATCATGGTAATGTCTTGGCTTTTGATCATCCAATTCTAATGCCTTGGTTAGGTAATACCACGAAGAGTTATATTCTTTCTTAGCCAGATAAGCTCTTCCAAGACTTCCATAAGCCCAATGATCGTTTGAGTCTAATTCAATAGCTTTTCTGAACTCTATGAGAGCTTGGTCATAATCCTCCATATGATAGTAGACCCACCCTACTTCCAGTTGAGCAAAACTATAATCAGGTTTTAATTCAAGAGCCTTATTAAACTGAATGATGGATTGTTCATAGTCCTTAAATTCATAAAAAACATCCCCCAATCCACTATAGGCAATACTATCTTCAGGATCTAAGTCGATCGCTTTGTTAAAATTCTGCAAAGCGTTATCATAATCTCCAAGTTCGTAATAGGACCATCCCAAACCCCTATGTGCTTGATTATTATTTTGGTTTAAATCAATTGCTTTATTGAATTTCTGCAAAGCAATATCATAATTTGTAAGCTCATAATAAACCCATCCTAAACCTCTGTAAGAACTTTCAATTTCAGAATTTAAACTAATGGCTTTGTTAAAATTCTGCAAAGCGTTATCATAATCTCCAAGTTCGTAATAGGACCATCCTAAACCTCTGTAAATGTTTTCTTTATCTGTAGCTAGGCTTAACGCATTCTGAAAATTTTCTAAAGCAACAATATGGTTTTCTAGTTCATAATGAGACCATCCTAAGCCTCCATAAGCGGCATAGTTATCTTGATTTTTTCTAATATATTTTTCGAATTCTTGTATTGCTTTTTCGTATTTTTTTTCTTCGTAGAGTTCCCAACCTTTTTCTATGTAGGAGTTGAATTTTATTTCTTCTATTTTGGTGTACATATAAATTGAAGATGTAGAAAAAAAGAGGAGGAGGATTATGCCGATTAAAATTATCTTCTTGGAATTTTTCTTATTAGAAAACACTTGATTCAGGTAATTTTCGGAGTTGTGTTCTCCGTAACCTTTTTTTAATAAGATTTTTTTTATTGAGTCTCTTGAGAACCCTTTTTTCTTGGCTTTCTTGATAGAATCTAAAACTTCCTGGTGCATAGTGCTTTGTTATCTGTTTTTTTTATAAACTTATATCATCACTCAAAAATCGTACAGTTAATATCTAAACAAACAGGAAAATGAACAAATTAAGGAGTTATCTTGGCTACAACCTAATACAAACGAATTTTCCTTTGCATCCTAAGTATGCTTTCTTACCTTCTATCAAAGGTTTTGTCAATATGCTTTTTCCAATACCATACTTCTTAATGAGATTTCCGGTTTCTGAGTTAAGAACATAGAAATATCCGTTATCATCACCACAATAAATATTTTTATCAAGAGTATTTGTGTAAGAGAATATCTCTCCAATTGTATTATAATACCAATTTATCGAACCAGTTTTCTTGTTTAAACTAATGATCCTTTTAGAAACGGTACTGGAAATTATCGAATCTTCAACAATCTCAGGAGTTGAGTAAACCAAGTTCCCAACCCTTCTTTTCCAGATAGGTTTTCCATCCTTAATGTCTAAACAATGAATGTTTCCATCAAAGCTTCCAAAATAAACTTTTCCGGAATCCATTACAAATCCTGCCTTTGTTTCTTTGCCAACTCCATACTTCCAAAGTTGCTTGCCGGTTTTGCAGTCAGCAGCATACACAAAACCGTCATTGCAGCCAACAACCACCATACCATTTTTTTTGTCTATAGCTGGAGATGAGTGTAGGTAGTGTCTTGTTCTTAGATACCACAAAAGTTTTCCATCTTCCAAAGAATAAGCACACAATGAACCTCCTCTGAGACCATACTCTATTCCCACAAAAACTTTCCCATCGTACACACAAGGAGATGAACCAATCCACTCACCAGTACGTGTTTTCCATATTATACTTCCATTATCCGCATTAACACAGTACAAGTACCCATCATACGCACCAAAAAAAACTTTATTTCCCTTAACTGTCGGAGAAGATAAAATTTTTTTAGGATTGTTCTTAATCTCTAACTTAATGCTCCAGTTTGTTTTCCCTGTTTTTTTGTTAACAGAAAGGAATTTTCCTTCATTAGTTCCGAAAAGCAAAGAATCTTTGTACATAACCGGAGAAGACCTAGGGACAGAAACTTCCCAGTTATTAACCTTATTAATCTTCCAATCTACCTTCGGTTTAACAGAAACACTTTTTTTGTCTTTGTTTCTAATAAAAAGGTCTTCGAGATCATAAAGATATTCAACTTTGTAACCTTTTTCTTTTAATTCTCTAAGACCTTTATTTCCAAAATTGACAATAGTGAGAACCCCTTCAACTTTACATCCTGCTTCTTCAACAATACTTATCGCGTTAAAAACAGACCCTCCAGAATTAACAAGATCATCAAGAATAACCACGCTCTCTCCAGGTTTGAAATCACCCTCTATTAACTTTCTTAACCCGTTATACTTTGGTTTTTTTCTTATGATAAAACCACTAACCGGATCATTTTCTTCATACTTTTTTAATACTATGAAACTCACTAGGGGGTTTGCTGCCAGAGTAAGTCCTCCAACAGTTTTACTTTTAAATTTCTTAAATTTTTCACGTATTAATTCAGAAACCAAGTAAGACCCTCTAGGGATTAGCATGACTTCTCTACAATCAACCAACCAACGACATTCACTTCCATCAGAATTAAATCCTTCATTTAGCTTTACTCCCCTGTCAACTAGAAGCTGCCTTAACTCCTCCAACAAAAGTTCATAGTTTTCCTTTTTCATAGAGCCTTAACCCAGCACTCATTTGCATATAAGTTCCAATAACTAACAAAAATAATAACTTAAATCCAGTAATGGATAATCCATATAAAGTTTTTGCCATTTAAAAAGATTAAAACAAACAAAAACCACAAAAACTATTTAAACACTAAAGTGGCATAAATCTACGATGAGTGTCATTTCAAAAAAGAGGTATTTCTTGTTAGTATTGCTAGTTTTGTTTGTTTTCTTATTGCAATTAGCATATGCACAAACTTCTGGAACCACAGAGGTGAAAGCACCTGACAGCTCAATTGTTTCAACCAATACTTGTTCCGGAGATAATTTTGATTGTGTCACCATTTACAGATATTGTGCACAAGAAGGACAGTACACTGCCCACTTTACTGCGGATAGTGAAACAACATCAACAAATGCTTATTTTTGCAATTGCATTTCTGAGACAAGACAATGCACCGTTGCCGATTATCAAAACTGCACAACCGATGGGCAGTGGCAAACCCTGACAAATATAGTGGAAGCAGATAATTGCGCGGATGGGTGGGATAATGATTGTGATGGTCTAATAGATTTGGAGGATGGTGCTTGTTTTGGTAGTTCCGGAGGAGTTGTCACGGATGCTGAAGGGAATAGGTTAGAAGATGTCAAAATTGAGTTTTTTTTAGGAGCGACAAAAAAAGCTTCTGGGTTCACAAATTCAAATGGTATGTATGACATTACAACTAGGGGGGGTAATTTGACAATAATCGCTTCCCATCAAGATTATGTTCCTAAAACATTTTCTCTGGAAGTCTTCCCTAACCAATACACTTGGATCAATTTTTCTTATCAAGGAGGTAATCCTCAGAGCAATGCCGGACCATTATCTTCAGCATACAGTTGTGAGGGTGATTGCACTTATGCAGGAGACAACCAAATACATGGAGATTGCAGCAACAAAAATAATTGCACTTTTTATGATAGTAATGCGGCTTTGATATGTGATCTTGCGCAGCCAGGATGGATAAAAGAATATAATTCGACACATGACATACGGTGTCCGTCAGGAGCTCCACTACAAGTGCAAAAAGCTGAAGCAATAGTATCCTGTTCTAAAGAAAATATTATGAAAACAACAAAAATAATCAATTATAAAGGGAAGCTTGTCAAGTTTGTAATAGTTAATTGCGGAGCATAAAATTAAGATGAAAAAACAAAAAGCTCAGGCATGGTCTTTGGACATAATGCTTGCCACCATAATATTTGTGGGAACAATTTTCTTTTTCTTTCTTGTTCTGAATAACACCCAGGACACAAAAACTGAGGAGTTGAAGAAAGATGCAGAGAAAATTACGAATTCTGTTTTTTCTGAAAACGGCGCTTTAAGCATCATTGATGGGGGAGACGTTAACGAAAGCAAGCTTGAAAACTTACTGGAACAAAATTATACTGATTTAAAAAAACAAGTAGGCATAGAAAATGACTTTTGCCTATACCTCGAAGATGAAACTGGAAATATAATCTCTATCAACTCATCATTCACAGGAGTAGGATCAGGTGACATCAATGTTAGTGACATACCCTGCGGCTAGAAATCGCAAGATTATTAATACCTTATTTTTTATTGTAGCTCTATGAAAAAGAGGTTTTCAAAAAAAGGATATTTCTTCATCATAGATGCGGTTCTTGCGCTGGGTGTTTTGGCAGTAGGACTATTTTTGATATTTTCTGCTTATACAAAAATACCTCCTAAAGAACAAATTGCCTCATTATCCGAAGACATGATGGATTTTTTTACGCAGAACAAAATAAAAGATGTGAATAATGATTATGCAGGAGTTGGAGGAGAATTATGGAATAACGGAAAAATAACAAATAGTGAAAACACATTGTTACAACAAACAGCAATATTCTATAATGGAGGAAACTTCACCATAATGGAAAACTTTGTAAGAAATCTCACACAGAATATTCTCCCAGTCCAATATGTCTTTGAGTTAAGAATCAATAAAACTTTGGTTTATCCGATGGGACCTTCCCAAAGACATAATATTTCAAAGAACAAGACCACTATATTGATACCTTCAAGAAAAATCGTGCACGGATTCTCAGATAGTGACGAAGAAGATATGTTTGGACCTTATCTCGCGGAAGTTTTAACATGGCAAAATATAAATTAAGAATAACTGGAAAAAAAGGTTTATTCCTCACGTTCATAGCTATAACCCTAGTGGCAACATTCATTCTCATATTTACACCTTCACAATTACAACTCATGACAAAAGAAAATTCTGCCAGTACTAGAATCGAAAATTTAAACGAATATGTGGAAGATCTAGAAAACATATATCTTGAAAGAACCTTGCAATCAACAAGTATCAAAACAATAAAGGCCATAATTCTATACATGGAATCACAAAATACTTTTCTGCAAAATTTTGAGGAAGATTTTGAGGAAGTGCTGTTAACAGGAAAAATAAATAGCGTAGATATAGACTCTTTAATTGGTCAAAGCATGATGCAAGGAAATAATTACAATGATTGGATAAGCAAGATAAATGAAACTGGAAATAATGCTTTTAACATAGACTCAGATTTTTCTGTTTTAGGAGTTTCCACATATCAAGAAAGACCATGGCAAGTAATAGTCAATGCAAATGTTTCCTTTAAAATAACCTCAGAAACAGCAACATGGGATAAAGAAGTGCAGATATACACAGAAATAGAAATAGAAAAATTTAATGACCCTTACTATCTGGTTAACACTGGAGGACTTTATAATAATAGGATAAATAGGACTGATGTGAAAATAAACGAATGGAACAAAAATAATGTAAAAAAACATATAGGGTATGGAACTTACTTACATATTGAAAGTAGCGAAGCTCCAAACTTTATTATGCGTTTCACTAACACCAGCCTAAGTTCTTTATGCTGCGGAATAGAAAGCATTGTTGACCCAAACAAGTTTTCAGGAAGTGACAAATTTGAAAATTATGTGGATTATATGTTCTTTAATAACACTTATGGGAGTAATTGCAATGACCTATTTAACGTAACTTCTGTTTGGCCAGAATATAAACCAGTAAAACTAAATTTCAAATACCTTGCTCTTTACAACCTAACTGATGAATCTTTTATCGAAACATGTTGACACTACTCCTAAAAAATAACTAAAGTTTTTATATCTTTAAAAGCGATTTCCACTAAGGTAGCTAGATTTATATAATTCGTGAACTAAAAACGAAAATGGGAAATACGGTTTTAACAACTGGAGCAGACGATCTTTACAAGCTTGTCAGATCAAGAAAAAAAATATCGGTGGAGGAAGCCGCAAAACGGCTTAATATCCCTGATAAGACCGTACATTCACTTGTTGATTTCTTCATTGAAGAGAAAATATTCGGTATAGAATACAAATTTACGACTCCTTACATATACTTAAGCCATGAAAAAACAAAAAAAAGCTCTTCATCTGAAGGAAATTTCTCAAAAAATCTCATAACCAAAGAACAGTTTTTCGAAAAAGCAAAAGCAAAAGACATAAGTTTTGACAAAATAGGAAAATTATGGGAAAAATATCTTAATGAAAACATGAGTTATATCAAAGACGAATTCCATACCAAGGCAAGATTAAGAAACATATCCTCTCAACAGATGAATAACTTGTGGGAGAAATATCTTACTTATCTAAGATAAAGATGGACATAGACAATTTCCTGGACAAAGAAACTCAGGAAGAAGAGGTGGTAAAGGAAGAAGATCAAGGTAATCAGGAAACTGAAACTTTTGAAGAGTTAACAGATGAAAATAAAGAGATAGATACTTCTGAGCCAGAAGAAGATTCATTTGGAAAAAAACATTTAGAACTATGGAACAAGGTTTTGGATAAAGAACTTATATGGGATGCTGAATTGTACGCAAACGCATCAAACCATTTCAAAATCTTAAGAGAAGACGCAAATAAGCTTAAGCCAAGATTGGACCAAGATGTAATGGCGATGGAAAAGCTGATTGACAAAGCAAACAATATTCTTGATTCTGGAAATCATCAGGAAGCACTGATAATGTATGAACAAATAACCAAACTGAAAGATAAAATTCCCAACATATTTTTCCAGCACCGAGCAGAAGTTCACAATAAGATTGCTAAACTTTATGAACAGATACAAAGAGAGATCGATTCTAAGTTTGTTAGAGATGCAGAAAACAAAATGGAAAAAATAAGATCCCTCATAAAAGATGCTTTCTCTAACACAAATCTAAGAAACATTGTGGAAGCTGAGAAACGATACTCGGAAGCAATCTCCCTATACAAAGACATTCCCGTAGGATTTATGCTACAAAGTGCAGATTTAGGAACTGACCTGTTGAGGCTCTATAAGGAATTAAGCATACATACTCAGATAGAAAATTTACAAAACGAACTAAATAGCATAGCAGAAAATAAAATTGGCAAGGAAGACAATCGGATATCGAGACTTGCTGACATTACAAAAACAAAAAATGGAAGCAGGAAAAAATCATCAATCTCCAGTCTCCAAAGCATAACCGATAAACATAGCTTGAAAGGCAACCTCTTAGGGAAACTCATACTTAGAAAGATAGAAAGAGCAAAAATAAGCATTGACAAAGGTTTTTACGTAGATGCAGAAAGAGATTTGCAATCTATTTTAAGGTTAGATCCAGAAAATAAAAAAGCAAAACAACTCTTAGAGACATTAAAAAAACCTGCATGAGGAAAAATTGGAATCAAAAATAAATGAGGTTGTAGATTCTTACGAACTAAGTGTCAATGATATCATTGTAGAAGTTTCCATAGTATCAGATGCCAAGGAACCAGTACCAATATACAATATTTCTATAACCAATATCAGTGATATGACCAAGATGATACTTGGAAAGATAAGGGAAGAATTTGTATCTCAAGAAACAAAAAATATCGGGACAGATGACGATTTCTCTGTTTTAAAAATCCAGGAACATTTTAAGAAAAATATTTTAGGACTTTTAAAGAAATACTTTCCAACCGCAAACCAAAAAACGATGGACATGCTGATAAACTATGTCTTACAGCAAAACATAGGTTTAGGAAACTTAGACATCCTGCTTAAAGACCCTAACCTAGAAGAGATAGTTGTCAATAATTCTGAGGAACCAGTCTGGGTTTACCACAGAAAACATGGGTGGTTAAAGACTAATGTGAAGATACCGGATGAAGCAAGGATAAGGCATTATTCATCTATAATCGGGAGAGATATCGGAAAAGAAATCACAATATTAAATCCTTTGATGGACGCTCACTTAAAGACTGGGGACAGGGTCAATGCTACCTTAAGTCCAATATCTTCCAAAGGGAACACCATGACCATCAGGAAATTTTCTGTCAGACCATGGACTATAACAGATTTTATTCGGGAAGGAACAGTTTCCTATGAAATAGCAGCTCTATTATGGCTAGCAATCCAGAATGAACTTTCAATCGTAATTTCTGGAGGAACAGCATCCGGAAAAACTTCCATGTTGAACGCAATATCCAACTTATTTCCTCCTAACCAGAGAATTCTTTCTTTGGAAGATACTAGAGAACTGATGCTTCCTAAGGTTTTGCATTGGGTGCCATTAGAAACAAGACTTCCAAACCCAGAAGGAAAAGGAGGGATAACCATGCTGGATCTAGTTGTCAATTCACTGAGGATGAGACCAGATAGGATAATAGTTGGAGAAATAAGAAAGAAAGAAGAAGCAGAAGTATTGTTTGAGGCAATGCATACTGGACATAGCGTTTACGGAACTTTACACGCGAACAACGTAAGAGAAACAATCAACAGGTTAACTAATCCACCAATAAACATGTCCAAACAGGTTCTTTCTGCGTTATCATTGATAGTTGTGCAAAACATAAACAGAAGAAACGGAAAAAGAAGAACCTTGCAGATCGGAGAAGTCCTTCCCACGGGAGACGCACAAGTGTTATATCAGTTGAATGCCATGAAAGACAAACACGAAAAGCTGAACAACCCCAGCACAATATATGAATCATTAAAACTTTACGCAGGACTTTCAGCGGAAGAAATCCAAAAAGATCTTAATGAAAAAATAAAGGTCCTTAAATGGATGGTAGAAAAAAACATTACTGATATAAACAAGATAGGTCTGATAATGTCTAATTATTACCGAAAGAAACCATTCAAAAACCTAGCGTAAAAATGGAGAAATTCACAACTAAGCTTGTGCAAAGAATAACTTCTTTTTATCCGAATCTTAAACGTGACATAAGGATAGCACACCTTCCAGATACACCCACAGGGTTTGTGTATAATAATCTCAAATTCTCACTACCTTTTTCCTTAGGATTAACAGTTCTCTTTTTTTTTATTGCAGATAAAGCCGGAATTTCCCTGATAGTATTACCTTTTGTTTTTGTTATTGTCTTCTTTCTTGTTTTCAATTTTGCTTTTTTTAAGATTAAAGGACTTATTGCAACAAGACAAAAAGAAATTGATAGAGAAGTATTGTTTGCGGGACAATATCTCCTAATCAAACTCTATTCCGGAAAACCATTACTTAACGCACTTATTGATACAACAAAAAGTTATGGGGTTGCTTCCAAGTACATAAAAGAGATAGTGGAAGACATAGACACTGGGAGCCCTATCGAGGTTGCATTACAAAGTGCCATGAACTATTCTCCTTCAGCAAAGTTAAGGAAAATCCTTTTCCATATTAACAATTCTCTTAAGCTGGGCATAGACGTTACAAGACCCTTGAGCTCGGTCTTACAAGAAATAACCAAAGAGCAAGAAATAGAGATAAAAAGATATGGTAAGAAACTCAACACAATAGTCCTGTTTTACATGCTGGGAGCTATAGTGATACCTTCTATTGGCATGACCCTTTTCATAATCATGTCAAGCTTCATCAACTTTAGCATAACCTCCACCCATTTTGTTGTAGCATTATTTTTTATTATCGTGATCGAATTTTTATTCATCTCAGTCTTCAGGACAATTAGGCCGACAGTGAACTTATAACATGGTAAAAATAATATTTTTAGAGGAATTCGGAAAAGCATTTGTTCCCAAGAGAGCAACACCTTATCTGAGAGAATATTTGCTTAAAGCCGGAATTTCGGAAGTACCTTACAAATATTTTGGAGCACTATTTTACTTAACAGCGATAGTAACCGGCTTTGTGTATATAACTTTCATCCTTCCATTATTGCAGCAATACTCTCAAATAATATTTTTTATTGCCACATTAGTCTTATGGTTTTTGCTTCAGATGTTTCTAGCATTCTTCTTCATTTTGATAGTATATTTTTATCTTGATGTTAACATATACAAACGGACAAGAAAAATGGAGGATCTACTTCCGGATTTTTTACAAGTAGTCGCTTCAAACCTCAAGGGAGGATTGTCTTTTGAAAATGCGTTGTGGGCTGCTATAAAACCTCGGTTCTCAGTTTTGTCAAATGAGATGTCAGAAGTTTCGAAAAAAGTGATGACCGGTCACGATGTTTCTCAAGCATTAACAGAACTAGGGCAAAAGTATGATTCTCCGATGCTGAGAAGGTCGATGGATCTTATGATAAGCGAGATAGAAAGCGGAGGGAACATTGCAGATTTAATAGATAGAATAGTGGATGATTTCAAAGAAACAAAATCATTGAAAGAAGACATATCTGCTTCAGTGGTCTCTTACACAATATTCATAGGAGCAATAGTCATTTTTATCGCTCCCCTTCTTTTTTCACTTTCGTTTCATCTTTTAATAGTCATACTGGGGTTTGTATCAAAACTTTCAGTAGCAACTTCCCGTGCGGGAGCACTACCTTTTACACTATCTAATGTTGCCGTGGACCCGGAAACTTTCAAGAACTTTTCAATAACTGCTTTATTAATAATATCCTTCTTTTCATCACTTATAGTATCAATTGTAGAAAAAGGCAACATAAAAAGTGGGTTAAAATATATTCCCTTATTCATGATCAGTTCAGCATTAATGTATTTTGTTTTTATGAAAATACTTTCATTGGTGTTTAAATCAATTGCTCTCTAAGTTTGAGCAATATTTAAAGTTAGTAAACGAAACATTTAAATATTACATCACAGGGAAATACTATATAAAAAAATTAAAAAAGAGGTCAAAATGGTAACACATCATCATCACAAAGCGTTTATAGGAATAGCGTCTGTTGTAATTCTTGTTGTAGGGCTTTATCTAGGATTTTATTTAGCTTCAGGATTGGAGACAGTTGATTTAGCAATTGTAAATATTGGATTGACTTTTACTAGTTTGATAATGCTCCTTATTACGGGGGGGCTGGTTTTAGAAGTGCGAGACCTGCTTCTTGATAGTAAAAGGAGGAAGAAATGAAGCGCAAAGGACAAGCAGCATTAGAATTCTTAACAACTTACGGGTGGGCATTCTTGGTTATTTTAATCATGATCGGAGCATTAGCTTACTTTGGAGTGCTAAAACCGAGTAGATTGCTTCCAGATAGATGTAGTGTTGGTCCAGAATTTGAATGCCAAGACTTTCAGATATCCCAATCAGATGACACCATAAAATTAAGGTTAAAGAACAATCTTGGAGAACCAGTAAGTGTATCTTCTATGTCTGCAACAGCAGAATCTGCAGTAGCACTATCTTGTGGGGATGATCCTGACTTTTCAGGAACTTGGGCAAGCGGCCAAGTAAAAGATTTCACTTTTGGGGACTGCAATCACAATTCAATAGGACTCATTGTAGGAGAAAAAGGTAAAATTTCATTCAGCGTTAAATATTATGCAGTTAGAAGCGGGTCAGGATATACCAGACAAGTAGATGGTGAAGTTTTTAGCACAGTTGTTTGAGGATACAAAATGAAAACTGGACATTCAAATAAAGGACAAGCAGCATTAGAGTTCTTAACAACTTACGCATGGGCGTTTCTTGTTATTTTAATCATGATTGGAGCATTAGCTTATTTTGGGGTGTTAAGTCCAAGCAAATTACTTCCAGACAGATGCAATTTTGGAACAGAGATAAATTGTGTTGATTTTGGAGCAACTTTTGGGAATGGAAACGCAGGAACCATAAATCTTAGATTAAAAAATTCGGTTGGAGATGCGATAATAATAGCTGATCCGGCAACAGACATAGTAGCTACAACTGAAGCTTCCACCGCTTTATCTTGCTCAGGAAGAACCCTTACAGGCTGGTCATCCGGAGCGTATACATGGAACACCGATACATTAATTGATGTTAGCCTTACTGGATGCAATACGGCTGCAGTAGGATTTACAGCATCACAAAAAGGTAAAGTGTTATTCACTCTTGATTATTACCTTGCAAAGTCAAGCGCAACATACACTAGACAAGTAGCAGGAGAAATATTTGTAACAGTAACATAATTTTCACAAATTTTATATACTTAATTCTAGATTAATTTTTTTTAAAAGAGGTATCTGAAATGTTTTCTCGAAAGAAATACAAGTCACAAGCAGCACTGGAGTTCTTAACAACTTACGCATGGGCGTTTCTTGTTATTTTGATAACGATAGGAGCCCTGTACTATTTTGGAATATTTGATTTTGGAAAATTTTTACCGCAGGAATGTTCCTTTACATCTCAGTTTCAATGCATAGACTTTACTTTTATTGGAGATGAAATAAGATTAAAACTTTTGAACAACATAGGAGAAAGAATCATGGTAACTTCTTTTGATGTTACTAATGATGTAGTTGATACTTTGAGTTGTGTTAATCCTGCCTTGCCGTTTGACTGGGCAGTTGGAACAGAAGCAGATTTTGTTTTTACTGGCTGTCAAGGGGGCGCATTTATAGTTACTGAAAGAACAGAAGCAAAAATAAATTTTGTTTATTATGCAGTAGATACTTCTTCACAACCAAGGCATTCTGTTTCAGGGAAAATAAGCGCAGTGGTAAATGAACCATGATTCCTAAAAAAAGAAATAGTATATTTAATTTTAAGGCACAGGCAGCCATAGAGTACTTGATGATCATAGCTTTGACATTAGGAATAATACTTCCAACAACGTACCTTTTTTTTAGGTATGGGTCTCAGTCAAGCGACCAGATAATAGACTCTCAGATAATTCAAGTTGGGAGGGGCATCATAGATACTGCAGAAACAGTATATTTTTCTGGAGAGGGCAGCAAGATAGTTTTGCAATTAAACATGCCTGAAGGCATAGAAGACATTAACATAATTGATAACCGGGAATTAGTGTTTAACGTTACAACATCTTATGGGGAAATAGAATCAGTCTTCTTTTCAGCAACAAACATAACATCTGAATTCTGTACTGATAACGTATGCTCACTTTCTTCAATCGCAGGAAAAGGCCTAAAAGGGATAAAGATAGAGTCTTTTGATAACGGAAATAGTGTTCTTATAAGCAAACAAACATGATTTGTAAATGGAAACAAAAAAATCCCAATTTTCAGTTGAATTCATAATACTTATAGCTTTTATGTTTCTTATCTTTTTAGGTTTTACTACGGTCATAACATCCAAAGTCCTCGATGCTAAAGATAAGGAAAGGCAACAGACAGCTGAGAATCTTGCTACTTTAGCAAAGCAGGAAATAGACCTTGCATTCAAGGTAGCGGATGGATACAACAGAACATTTGACCTTCCTGGAAGAGTGGATGGTAACGTTTATAGCATAGAAATTTTAGATGGAAGAGAAGTTGTTGTAAATTATGTAGATAAAGAATATGTTTTATTCTTGCAAGACAGCGTTTTGGGTAACTTAACAGCTGGAAGAAACCACATAAGAAAAGAAAACGGTCAGATATCTGTTAATACCTAGATATAAGGGATGTCTTGCTGGAACTTTATGCCATAAACGTAAACATAATTCCAGAACAATCCCTTTTTCCGATCTACATACACCGAAAATCCGGCTTCCCTGAATATCTGTTCTATGGTCTCATCTTTGCTTAACCATGCAACATTAGGGATCACTTTAAAAAAATCAGCATAGTCCACAAAAACTATCTTTCCTCCATAAGGCAGCAAGTCTCGCATCTCTAAGAGTACTTTCCTCACATCTTGCAAGTAACCCATCATACCCATGCTTACAATGGCACCTACGTGAGGTATGTCTGGATGCACACGATTAATTTGATGCTCATCATGTATAATAATGACGTGTTCGTGACCTCTCTTTTTCATACGATTTTGAGTTATTAAAAGATCTTTTTTTGAGAGATCTGTTGCGTAAACCCTTCCGGATGGCTTTACTTTTTCTGCTAAATCTAAAGTGAGGGTTCCAACAGAACACCCAAATTCAAGAACAGACTTATCTTTTATGTCTCCTAACAAAGTTAGTATCTCTTTTCTTACTCCTTTAGGCAATATGAACCTTTCCAGAAACAAAGTAAAATAAGCCAAAGAATCATTTACCTTCACAATAGCATCAGGATCATAATAAATTTCTAACAACAAATATATGGGAATTCCAATAGCTACAAAAGATAATCCAAGCTTAAGAACTTGAAGTGCACTCGGATCACCAATAATCCAGAAAACCATTAAAGAAATTAAGAAAGAAATAACTAAGAAAGAACCTATTCCTGCTAAAGGGACTTTGAAAGGTCTTTCGATGTTTGGAAATTTTCTTCTTAAAACAGGAATAGTTAGAATGGTGAATATGTAGAGTAACAATCCCAGAGGAACCATCAGACTTAACAAAGTCAGATATTTGCCAAAAGCCATACCTAAAATAACAATAGAGATTACTGTTTGGAATATTATTGCTTTGTAGGGGGTTTTGAAACGAGGATGGATATCTGCTAATTGGGCTATGAATAATTTATCACGGGCTAAAGCAAGAATAAGTCTAGGCATAGTTACTATTCCTCCGGCAGCACTACCTATTAATGCTATGAAAACACCATAATTAAGTATGGAGCCAAAAGAGCCATAAATTCTTTCAAATACTAGAATTAATGGAGCCGGACTGTTTGATAAAATCTGCCAAGGAATAACTCCCAAGGAAACAACATTGATAAAAATAGCCAACAAACTTACAACCACAGTTCCAATAACCAAAGCCTGAGGGATAACTTTTTCAGGGTTCTTAGTTTCTTCTGCCAAGAAAGTGGTGGATTCCCAACCAAAGAACGATTCTGCGATGAAGAAAATAGTGACAAAGACAGGGAAAACACCTAACGCTAGGAATGGGCTCAAGTTTTCTAGGTCCATAGCAAAAATACCCGGAAAAATAACAGACAATACTAACCCAATCGATAAAGCCGAAAGGATAACCACAATAACTCCTGAAGCTTCAACCCCAAAAAATGTTATAAGATTTAATAAAACGATTAAGGAAATGCTTATCACTAATTTTAATACAAACCT
>JADHVG010000019.1 GCA_016784105.1 Candidatus Woesearchaeota archaeon | reverse complement strand
CCTTTTCCTCCTAATTGGATCAGGTACTATGTAGTTGCGTTGATGATTATCTTGCTCATTTTGCAAGCAACAGCATTTACCAAGCAGATACTTGAACATAGAAAAAGCAGGAAAATACTTGATTAATTAGCATCAGGAATTCTCGGAACCAAAAACAAAAGATTTATATATCATATGATATTTATATCATGTTATGAAAAACTTAGATGCATACAAACTGTTTTTTGGATCTCTTGCAAACCCTAACAGATTACGAATTCTTAATTCATTGAGAGATGAAAGCAGGAACGTGACAGAATTATGTAAAGCAACGGGGTTTGAGCAGACCATGGTATCTCACAATCTTAAGAGGTTAGAAAAGTGCGGGATGGTGTTTGCGGAACAAAAGGGAAAGAACAGATATTATTCTATAAATAAAGCTACAATAAAACCTCTCATGAAAATGATAGATGCTCACATGCAAAAGTATTGCTGTAAGATAATAGGGAATAAACAAAAATAAAAAATGGATACCAAAAAAGAAGGGAAAATTGCCGGAGCAGTAGGGGGAGTTTCAGGGGCTGCTAGTATCTTAGGATCATGGCAGATATGCCACAATCTTTGTCTTGGACTCATAGCATTTTTAGGAGTTATTGGGATAACATTAACTGGGATGCCCCTATTGTTCTTTACAAAGATAGTGATTCCCGTCTGGATAATTGCCGTAATCCTGTTAGGAGTAGTGTTCTGGTTTTATTTCAAAAAAAATTGTATCTCAAAAAACCTAGTCATGTTTAATTCAGGATTGATCATAGCAGGAACACCTTTCCAGAACCTTCAAAATTTTCAGATTTTTTTCTGGGTTATAGGCGGAACTTTAGCAGCATTGGGAACAGCATTCTTTATCAAAGAAAAAATAAGCAAGAAGAGGAGAAAAAAATGAAAATGGACTATGAAAAGTTTTTGATGTTTGGATTGATAGTGCTAATTGTTGCGATAGTGATATACGGAGCAACAAGCATTTTTGGGAGTGGAATTGTTGGAGCAAGCGTCAAAAGCAATGAGGAAGCTTATACCGGTTTTCAGACAGTATCATCCGGCTCAACAGAACAAGGTGATGTTTCAATAGACTTAACACCTCACTCTTTGGATAATGGAAAACTTTCTGTGGACATTTCCGTCAACACACATTCCGTCGACCTAAGCCAGTTCGACCTGAAGAGGATAGTAAGCTTACAAGCAGGAGGGATTTTGGTTAACCCTATAGAAGCTCCAATCCTGGAAGGACATCACAGTTCAGGAACACTGGTTTTTGACACAGCTGAGGAAATAAAAGAATTTAAGATAACAATAACAGGAATACCTGCTGTTGAGGAAAGAACTTTTGAATGGAAAGTTCCGGTTCAAGATAAAAGCGGAAAAACACCAAGAATTGAGCTAACTCCAGCGACTAAAGACTTAGGGGATGTGAGCCAGGCAAAAGGAACACTAAGCACGGACTTCACTGTAAAAAACACAGGGAAAGCAGACCTGGTATTCTCTGACATGGAAACTTCCTGTATGTGCACAACAGCCAAGCTGATGCTGAAGGAAGAAGAAAGCCCGATTTTTGGCATGAAAATGCACGGAAACCCAAAAGGATGGAAAGCTTCCCTGAAACCTGGAGAAGAAGCAACTTTGAGAGTGTTTTATGACCCAAATGTGCATGGAGAACTAAGAGGCCCCATCACCAGAGTTATCACATTATATTCAAATGACCAACTCAAGAGAAAATCAAGTGTGAAGATAAAACTTAACCAGGTGGCATGATGTCTCTGATAAGAGCAAAAAACATTTTCTTCCTTGTTTTTGGACTGTTGTTAGTTTTATCCTATGGATGTTCCACAAGCAACGCTCCAGAAGATGAGCATGTTGATGATATCAAGAATTTTGAGATAGCACCCAGCCAGCTTTCCAAACTAGAAAAGGGAGCAGTAAAAGTTATAGATGTTAGAAGTGAAGAAGAATTTTTACGAGGTCATGTTGAAGGAGCTTTCAATATACTCCTAGAAGATATCTCTTTAAGTTCTCTTGAAAAAATAGGAATAAGAAAAATTGATGAGATCGTCATTTATCATAATTCAGGAAAAAGAAGTTCTGATGCGTATAAAATACTTGATTCACTTGGATTTGCAAAAGCTTCCAGCCTTGCCGGAGGATTTACTCACTGGAAAGAAGACGGATATGAGATTGTTGAGGGCAAAAGTATCATCACAACTCCAAAAAATTCTGCTACAGAAATCGGACCAAGAATTTCTGTGGATAAAGAAAAATATGATTTTGGAACAATCCCACGAAAAGGAGGGATAGTATCGACAGAGTTTACGATAAAAAACTCTGGAACCGAAAATCTCATAACAAGCTCAATAAGCACATCATGCGGATGCACAAGCGCAGAAATCAAAGATGAGGATGTATTGCCAGGAGAAGAAACAACATTGACCGTGTTTTTTGACCCTGATTACCATGAAGAGCCGCAAGGAAAATTTACAAGGACAGTCTTTATTGAAAGCAACGACCCAGACAAAGAGGAAATAGAAGTAAAAATTCTAGTGGATATAGACGAAGATAATTAGTCTGCTCAGTATAAAAACTGAAGGAGGGAAAGATGGCACAAAAATTGAATGAATTGGCTTTAGGGTATGCGGGAGCAGTTGTAGGAGCGGCAACCATGCTTTTGCTTGGCGTAGGATCTCAAGTTGGAGTTTATACGAACGCAGCTCAGGAAATGATGAAATGGCACATGTTTTTTTCATTGAGTCCGTTTGGAATCCTAACAGGCATGATAGAAGCTGCCGTAATAAGCTTCATGTTTTTGTACGCGTTCGGATGGCTGTACAACAAATTTGTTTGAGATTGTGTTGGAGCATATTTCAAGAATAAGTTAGGTTAAATCTTTGAAATAACCATAGAAAAAACAAGACTAACATGGAAAACAAAAAACTAGCATTGTATATTGTGATTTTTGCAGTAGCTTATCTTATTTTCACGTCAGTTATTATCAAGCATGGAGTCCATTTATTGAACTCAACAATCACCACGGGTATTTTAGTAATGGCGACATACCTTTACCTTAAGAAAGAATGACTTGGAGGGGATAAAAATGGGCCTGTTTAGAAAAAAATGCAGGTATTGTAGAGAAAAAATAGAGAAGGGACAAGAAAAATTTAAGGAAGTAAAGGTATTAGGATATGTCGGAGTTTTCAACAAACCATTTTGTAGCGAAGGTCATGTAGAAAACTACAACACCGAACTGAAAGAAGCCGCTAAAATGAAAAAAGGAGGATGTTTTGGTTAAAAGTAATCTGGTTACGACCTTATTGCATATACAGTGCAAAATTCATAAAAAATGAAAGTAAAAGACCCTATATGCGGAATGGAAGTGGACGTAAAAAAATCTAAGTTTATACTAGTTAGGAATAGGAAAGAAAATTATTTTTGCAGCAAGAATTGCTATAACAAATTTTTAAATCAAGGAAAAAAATCAGCAAAAAAGGAAATAAAAAATAAGAAAGATATAGATCATACAAATAAAACAATTATTTCTATCAAGGGGATGAGCTGTGCTTCTTGCGCTGCAAAGGTTGAAAACAAGCTAAAAGGGCAAGATGGAGTAAAAAAAGCAAACGTAAACATAGCAACAAACAAGGCTTCCATCGAATTTGATGAAAACAAAGTTTCTCAAGAAAAACTTGAACAAACAATTAATGATTTGGGTTATGAAGTTGAGAAAAAACTCCAAGAAAAATCTGAATTAAATTTAAAAGTCATTGGAATGGACAATCCTCACTGCATTGGGATAGTGGGTTCTGCTTTAAGCAAGCTTGAAGGAATTGCCTCTAAAGAGCTATTAGTAACGGAAAAAGCAACAATATTTTATGATTCTGGTATGGTTGATTCTGCAAAAATACGACAGACAATAAAAGATGCAGGCTATGAAAATTTCTTAGATACAGATAACAAGGATGATGAAAAAAAATTAAGAGACAAAGAAATCAGGTCATTAAAATATAAAACTTTAATTTCCATGATCCTGGGATTACCCTTATTGTATTTTGCGATGGGTCCTCATATCAACTTGCCAATGAGCAAGTTCATAGAAGAAAATATGGCTTTGGTACAATTTATCATAACTACTCCTATAATGTTAGTGGGTCATGAGTTCTTTACCAAAGGATTCAGATCATTAATAAAAACAAGAACTGCCAATATGGACACGCTTGTTGCTATAGGAACTGGTTCTGCGTACACTTACAGCTTATATGCTTCCTTAATTGGAAATATTCATCAATTGTATTTTGAAGTTGCAGGATTGCTTATCGCGTTTATTTTATTAGGAAGGTTCTTAGAAGCTAAGGCAAAAGGCAAAACATCTGAAGCAATAAAGAAATTGATGAAACTCCAAGCGAAGACAGCAATTGTGATAAGGTCTGGAAAAGAACAAGAGATTCCAATAGAGGAAGTCAAGGTAGACGATATTATTTTAGTTAAGCCTGGACAGAAAATTCCAGTGGACGGTATTGTAATTGAAGGGCACTCTTCGGTAGATGAGAGCATGATCACTGGAGAGTCCATCCCGGTGGAAAAGTCAAATGGAAGCAAGGTTGTAGGAGCAACAATAAACAAAACAGGTTCATTTAAATTTAAAGCCACTAAAGTTGGATCAGAAACAGCTTTGGCCCAGATAGTGAAGATGGTAGAGGAAGCTCAAGGGAGCAAAGCCCCAATACAAAAGCTCGCGGATATAATCTCTTCTTATTTTGTTCCGGTAGTGGTGAGCATTGCTATCATAAGCTCAATAATTTGGTATTTTTTGGGAGGTGTATCTTTCGCATTAACGATATTTGTTGCTGTTTTGATAATAGCATGTCCTTGCGCTTTAGGACTCGCAACACCTACTGCTATAATGGTTGGAACTGGCAAAGGGGCTGAAAATGGAATACTGTTTAAGAATGCTGAAAGCCTGCAGATGGCACAAAAAATAAACATGATAGTATTTGACAAGACTGGAACATTAACAAAAGGAAAACCAGAAGTAACAAATATTGTCAGCTTATCCAAATACCCAGAAAAAGAATTGTTGCAATATTCGGCCATAGCTGAGAAGAATTCTGAACATCCTTTAGGAGAGTCTATAGTAAACCAGGCTAAAGAAAAAAAGTTAGCTGTTCCAGACCCTCAAAAATTTAATTCCATAACTGGGCAAGGCATAGAAATAAAATACAAAAATTTACTTATTGATTTAGGAAACAGGAAATTGATGGAAAGTAAAAAAATTGATTTTAAAAACTCATTAACCAATCTCGAACAGCTTGAAGACGAAGGAAAAACTGCAATGTTGATAGCTATCAACAAAAAATTAGCAGGAATAATTGCGGTTGCAGATACATTAAAAGACAATTCTAAAGAAGCAATAACTCAACTAGATAAGATGAATATTGAAAGCATCATGATCACCGGAGACAACGAGCGAACAGCACAAGCTATTGCAAACAAATTAGGAATAAAAAAAGTTTTAGCAGAAGTAATGCCCAAAGACAAAGCAGATAACGTAAAAAAACTCCAAAAAGAAGGCAAGAAAGTTGCCATGGTCGGAGACGGAATAAATGATGCTCCTGCACTGACTCAAGCAGATATTGGAATAGCAATAGGTTCCGGAACAGATGTTGCCATTGAATCTGGAGACATTGTGCTTATAAAAGAAGATTTAAGGGATGTTGTTACTGCCATAGACCTAAGCAGGTATACCATGAAAAAAATAAAACAAAACCTTTTCTGGGCATTTTTTTATAATAGTTTGGGAATACCTTTGGCGGCTGGATTACTATACCCTTTCACAGGATTTTTATTGAGCCCAATAATAGCCGGAGCAGCAATGGCATTCAGCTCTGTTTCAGTTGTGAGCAATTCTCTTCTGATGAAGAGATGGAAACCAACGTGACGACAGGTTCTTAGAGTTATTATGAAATCTAAAAATAAAAAAGTTAAGATAACAAAGAACACGATAATTTTTAGTACTTTATTTTTTGTATTGTTCGGAACATTGACAGTACTGATACCCAATAAGTTCTTTGCAAGAATGACCTCAGTAGGTAATTTAGATTACATTTTTTTAATATTGACCTCATTATTGTTGGGGATGTATGTTAGCTTGTACCTCCATCAAAAGAAAGAAAACAAAAAATGCAACGTATCTGCCGCAAGTGGAGGAATATTTGGATTTTTAGGATTTGGATGCAGTATTTGCAATAAAATTTTGATATTATTTTTAGGGGTAGCGGGAGTGTTAACTTATGTTGAACCGTACAGACCATTTATTGGTTTTGTAGGTGTTGGGTTGATGAGTTATGCAGTTTATACAAAATATGAAGAAACAAATTTAAAGCAATAAATTAAAAATAGGACTGGGGAGGTTATCTTTTCAAGGGACTAATTTAACATGCTTAAAAACAATATTGAAAAATCGTTGAAGGTTGCTATAATTCTAACTTCAATATTCTTTATTGTTGAAGTCATAGGAGGACTAATTTCCGGTTCTTTGTCTTTGTTAGGGGATGCGGGACACATGTTGAGAGACGTTTTTGCTTTACTTATTTCATTAAGCGCACTTAAACTTGCAAAAAACATACCTACAAAAAAGAAAACATTTGGCTACCATAAATTGGAAACTTTTGCTGCATTCATCAACGGAATTTTACTGATAGTGATAAGTGGATGGATCTTTTGGGAAGCTTACCAAAGATTCTTTGAACCCAGACCCATAGAAAGCGCTACCATGTTTTTTGTAGCAATTATTGGGTTGTTAGTCAATATCTATGTCGCATTCAAGCTTCATGGCAGTCATGATCTTAACGTTAAGAGTGCGTTTATGCATGTTCTCACAGATGCACTTTCTTCTGCAGCAGTAGTTTTTGCTTCTATTTGGATATTCTTCACAGGGCAGTATGTTGTTGACCCAATGCTCAGCATCTTGATAGCTTCATTTATACTTTTCTCTGGATTTTCTATAACCAAAGAATCTATTTTTATTCTTTTAGGATTTGTGCCTAAGGAATTGGATTTTGATAGTGTTGTTAAAGATGTTGAGAAAGTGAAAGGAGTAGAAGGAGTTCACAACATTCATTTGTGGAGCTTATGCCCTAATATAAATGTGATGGATGCTCATGTTCATACTTTAGAACCAGATATGGGCAAGCTAGAACACATAAAAAACGAAATTAAAGAGAATCTTGAGAAGTACAATATCAAACATACAACTTTAGAATTTGAATGTGAAGAGTGCAAAGAAATTGGAAAGATAAAAAGAATAAAACACTAGATATTAAACCAATTTTTTAACTAAAAAAACAAAATATTTATATTAAAAAACAGAAGAACGGGTAATAAGGGGTTAAAAGAGGTATGGAAACCAAAAAATTAGGATTTCTCATTATGGGTATGACCATTGCTTTAGGAGCTATGATGTTCGGTTATGTAAACAATCTAGACACTCAAGGACAATCTCTTAATTGTAACCCGACACAAGAATGCCAGCAAATAAATTCTTCACTAGGAATTTCACATATGGCAATAGGAATTTTGGCATTTATATTCTCTTTAGGATTTTACTTACTTTTTTTTAACAAGAATGAGAAAGAAATTCTTGAAAAGTATGGAATAGGAAATTTTAACACCCAACAAAATAACAATCTAGAAACAACAAACAATCAAAACAGTATAAACAATAACATTAATCCAAACAATGGAAATAATCTTAATGCTAACGATGAAAAGTTTTCTTTATTATTAAGACCTTTAGATGACAACGAAAGGAAAGTACTTACCGCAATAAAAGAACAAGAAGGAATAACTCAATCAACTTTAAGATATAGGGCAGACCTATCCAAATCTAAAGTGAGTCAGATATTAACTGATTTTGAGAAGAAGAGATTAATCGAAAGAAAAGCTAAAGGAAAAACTTATTCTGTTTTTTTGACTGATTCTTACTAGAAAACAATAATCTTTAAATATATCTTATTTTCAATCGTTTTGGGTGAAGTTAATGAATAAAATTAATGAATTTTTTACAACAAAAAGAATGTTTTTTTTGGCATTGTTTGCAATATTTGCCTTCATAACACAAAAAATTAATTTTTCAGGATTAGTAGGTGCTGAGAACCAGTTCTTTACTTTGTTTCAATTCTTTGGACCAATAGCAGGAGCATTTCTAGGTCCGGTGGTTGGAGTACTAGCAGTGTTCTTTGCGGAAGCGGCTGATTTTTTGGTTGTTGGTAAAGAATTAACATGGATTAACATAATGAGATTAGCACCAATGTTGCTTGCAACATATTTCTTTGCAACTAAAGGAAAAGCTACCTTGAAGATAGCAGCTCCTTTAATTTCAATTGCTCTATTTGTATTGCATCCAGTTGGAAGAGAAGTATGGTTCTTCGCATTGTACTGGACAATTCCAGTTATAATGACAATGTTGCCTAAAAAATATTCAAACACAGTTCCAGCTAAGGCATTAGGAGCAACCTTCACTGCACACGCAGTGGGAGGAGCATTATGGATATGGACAATACCGATGACAGCAGGACAGTGGATAGGATTAATTCCAGTTGTAGCGTACGAAAGATTATTGTTTGCTGCAGGAATAGCTGTATCCTATGTTGTTTTGAATATCGCTTTGGATAAAACACTGAAAGCATTTAATTACAATGCAACAGATGTCCTAAACATAGACAAGAAACTTACACTAAAGGCATAATTGCCTTTTTTTTATTTCTTTTTTATTCTTCTTTTAACCTTTCAGAAACAATAGCGGGACAAGTTCTTGTTACTCCTTCTATTTTCTCAATTCTATCAGAAATGAACTTTCTTAATTCAGCACCTTTTTCTCCCCAGATCTCAGTCATGATCATGTGGTCTCCAGTAGTTGTAGCAACTTGCTTAACATTCTTAAATTCAGTAAGCATTTTAGAAACATGCAGAAACTTTTCAGGTTCCACATCAATTCCTACATAAGCAACAGAATTAAAACCAATCTTAGCAGGGTCTATGATTGCAGAATATTTTTTGATAACTCCTTCATTTTCTAAATTTCTAACCCTATTTCGAATTGTGGATTCAGAAATATCAAGGTTTCTTGCAATCTCAAGAAAAGGAACTCTAGCATTCGCTTTTAATTTAGAAATTATGTTTTTGTCAATATGGTCCAAAATCAATGAAATCACCCAGTACTGCGAAATTCGCAAGGGTATTTATTCTTTTCGTTATTATCTCTGGGGAGCATAAGAAAGCCTTAAATACCACCTATCAGATTCTTAACTATAGTTAAGTTTAGGGGAAAATGCTGTCTAGCTTCATAATCACATCAAGGGAAACATTGGAAGCAGCTCTAGTTGTTGGAGTTGTTATGGCTTATCTTTCTAAAACTCAAAACAATCAATACAAAAAAACAGTCTATTACGGAATAGGTTTTGGGATAATTCTTAGTTTATTATCAGCTTTCTTATTCACAATCTTCGCAGGTGGTTTTTCTGGAACTTCTGAGAAGATATTTGAAGGATCAATAATGCTTGTTGCAGCTATCTTGCTAACAACCATGATACTGTGGATGATGAAGCAGCAGAATGTAGCAAAGAACATTGAAAATAAAGTATCTGCCCACATAACAAGTTCTGGGTTTAACACAGTCTACTCTTATGGGCTGTTTGCTTTGATAACCGTAGCAATCTTGAGGGAAGGAATTGAGACCGTACTATTTTTTGGGGCCCTGAACTATTCTTCAGGAATCAGCTTGTTTGGAGCGGTAGCAGGAGTTTTGGTTGCTATAGCCGCAGGATACATGTTCTTTGCAACCTCAAAAAACATTAGTTTAAAAAAATTCTTTACTTTTAGCAGTATCTTTCTAATTTTGATCTCTGCAGGATTAGTTGCGCATGGAATACATGAATTCCAGGAAGCATCTATAATACCTTATGTGGTTAAAGAAGTGTGGAATGTAAACCCTGCTGTTGTACAGGAAGGAATCTATCCAGCTATGCACGAGAAAGGGGCTGTAGGCAGTTTCCTCACAGGACTATTCGGTTATAATGGAAATCCTTCCCTGATAGAAGTTTTGTCTTATCTTTTATACTTAGGAATAATCCTTTATGTATACTTCAACATAGGAAAATTAAAATTCAGCAAAAAAACAGTCTAAACTTCTCCAAGCATCTTATCCAGGTCAATACACATCAACCCATTATCTCCTTCTAAACACATTATAGTTTCCATTTAACATCACCTAACACTTCTTAGAAAAAAAGAGTATAATATAACAATATTAAAGAGTTAAAACTAAGATTTTACAAAAATACAAAAAAATATTAAGAATTAGGATTATTTCTGCCTTCTTCTTCTTCTCTTCTCTTTCTTCATACGCTTACGCTGCCACTTCCAGCGCATCTGGCCTTTCTTCTTCCAGCGTCTTGAACTTCTTTTCATTCTTGCGTTGCTTCACCCTAACAGGTTAATAGACCTCCATTAATTTATTAAACAAAGAACCCTATGTTGGTTTATAAAAGTATCTCTTGAAATTAAAAAATAAGTTAGGATTATCTTACAGAAAAAATAAGAAATAATCCCCTAGGTCATCCCAAGTAAAACTTAGTTCTGTTGAATATTTCATTCTAATATCCGGAGATATTTAACAAATAAACCACAGAAAACAAGACAACCAAAATGATTGCTATTATCACAAGAATAATTGAAAAATTACCAATTTTACTTTTCATTTTTTAACCATCTTCTTTTTTTCTAGATTTCAAAATATGCCACATACAATATGCCGGAATCAATACACCAAACAAGTAAAAGAATATTAGATAAAAACTTAACAGAACCACACGAGTAGGAAAAATCGCAAGGGCAAGTGATAACTGGAAATTTAGTTGGAACAGAGTACCTCCAATAAGGACAATCCATAATAACCAACTGGGGATCCATGTCCAGAAGGGATTACGTTTGATAATATTCCAAATGCAAGTTGAGGGTACAGTCCACAATAGTAAAAATGTTAAACCACCTATAATCACGCCATATTTGCTAGTTGCTCCCAATAATCGAAGTGATTCAGATAATGTCAATACTATCAGAGAAAACCACAACATCCAAACTGGAATGAAAATATAGTTAGAATCTTTTGTTTTCCCTCTCTCAGTCATCTTCTTCTCCTTTGTTTGCCTCTTCTTTTCTGTCCTCTAGCATTACCCTTTCTCTTTCTGTTGCTCCTCCCCCTTTGAATATGCCTCTTAACATTATCGAGTCCACCTCTTTTGTGAACTTCTTTAACCGTAATTTTATATCTACACATAGGACATTTAAAATAAGGATTTGTTAGGCCTAAAGAATTAGTAATAAAATTATATCTAGTTGCTATCATCTTAGAATTACACATTGGACAATCTGCTATACTTCCCACCCCACAATATACCTATTCTACGCAGAACCCTATTTAAAGTTTACTTCTATTGGAGTTTAGGAATTATTTTTACTCTTTAGCGTTTGTATGGGCTACGCTCATCCACAGATAATAAAAACCCAATGCTAATAAAATCAAACCAAGAACATATACTAATTTGGGATTAAAAGATGTAGGTGCTTTTTCAATCAAAGATACTCCAAATAACCCTATCCCTAACCCAATTCCAAAAATAGTCATCCCTTCAATTCGCTGTGCAGGTAGTTTTTTCATATGGAGAGTAAACAATCACCTGATTATTTACTTTTCGGTTTTCCCTAAAATAAGATTAAAAAGAAGTGCCCCCGCCGGGATTCGAACCCGAGTCCCGGCCTCGAAAAGGCCGGATGATTGGCCGGAATGTGCAGCATATTTATGCTTCTACACCACAGGGGCGTGTCTTACTGGGAAATTATTTCTTTTATAAAATTTTGGATTGTGAGAACCAATAAAATTTGCCCAAAATTCCAAATCTTTCTTTTTTCTAATTCGTATTTTGTGCCTTACTAACATCTTGTTTGATGATGAATTATAGTACTTCTGGTCTAAATAGATTATGGGAAGCATACCTAATTTTTTTAGATAATAATTTAAATCTAAGACTAGATTTCTACTTGCAAAATAAGCCCCTAATTCAAAACTATAATTATCTTTATTGAGGTAAAAATCAGTATCAATGATGCCTCTGATACAAGCTACCATCTCATCAGAAATTGATTCTTTACAAGTATTTTTTATTATGTTAGGTATCTTGATGGTGTGGCTTTTCTTTCCTATGGGCATTTCTAAAACGTGGTTGAAGAAAGTTCCGATAGCTTTGGAATAAACCATGAAACCATAACATCCACTATTGAAATTTTTTAGATTTAAATCGATGTTGAAGATTTCTTTCCAAGAGGAATTCATAAATTTATCATAATGTTCTTTTTCAGTCTTAGGGTTACCCATACATTGAATAAGAAATTCTTTTTTGTTTTCTCTGTATCCTAGATAACCATCTCCGATATGAATGCCTATTAGTTCAGCTAAGTTAGGATTTAAGACTCTTGGCAATCTTATATTTTTCTTAACATCATGGACACTAAGCTGTATTTTAGATAAGTCTAGTTTCATTTTATGCTTTAGATGAAACTATGGTTTATCTTCAAATAATATATGTGAGAATGTCCAGTGGAAAAAAAATGGGCCCGACGAGATTTGAACTCACGACCTCTGGCTTGCTTAGCTCTAACGGCGTAAATTGCCTGTACCGTTAGCAGTCATATAAGACCAGCGCTTTGGTTTACTTAATGTATCTAACCAGGCTGAGCTACGGGCCCATAAGAACTAAACAGAATTATTAGCTGTTTTTAAAAGTTTTCTTAAGCTTTAGCAGAAGAAACTTTTTTCAGTTCTTCTTCAGCTTCCTTCTTAAGAGTTACAATATCTTCGGGATGGTTCATGTAATGTCTGCAGATATCATCTCCACAAGCGCAAGGAAGAAGCTCATGACAGTCCATCTCATAATCTGTTGTCAGTTCTTCCCCAGCAGAAATATCACTTAGGGCTATGCACCACATCTTGCCATTTTTAACTTCAAAAGTAACATTACTTTCACAACTATGATTCACAAATTTAGCGAGATTTTCTTTGCAGTTACCATCAATGTCGTACTCTTCATCTAAAGACATAATAAAAGGATTGTCATCTTCTATAGATCTTCGGTCTCCTTCTTCACCTAAGACCTTTTCTCCAATGTATTCTGCGATAATTTCTCCTTTAGGCATATTTGATTCTGCAAACAAGCCCAGACCATGTATCTCTGATTTTTTTATTGAAATTTTAGTCAATGTCCCATTGTTTATCATTTTAACCTCTTCAGTTTCATAGAAAAAATTATAGTGTAGCCATTTCTGTGTTGCTAAATTTTCTCTTGTAGAAATTCATATATTCAACTTTTCTTTCTATAGATTTTATTACTGGAACTGTAAAATTAACCTTTTCCATGTTCTTTGCGGTTCCAAGGCCACCTGGACTAAACACATTGACTTCCAGGACCTTGTCACCAACAATATCCAGTCCTACAAAGAACATCCCATCCTGCACGAGCTTAGGCCTGACCATCTCAGCTATCCTTAAAACCCTACTGTCTATCTCTGCTGGCTCAACTTTACCTCCCACATGAATGTTGCTCCTTATGTCATCTTCAGACCTTAATCTCTTGAAAGCAGCATATTTTCCCTTGCATCTCAAGGGGATACCATTAAGTAAAAAAAGCCTTATGTCTCCCTCGCTTGCCTCTTTAACATATTCTTGTGCAACTATATAACCATCCCTGCTCACCGCGTCAACGATCTGATTTAAATTAGAAATGTCTTTTTTGTTTACGAGAAAAACATTTTTCCCCCTAGAGCCTGCAAGCGGTTTTAGAACAGCTTTCCCGTGCTTTTTTGCAAAGGCCTTTATCTCTTCCCTATCCCGCGTAATCAAGGTTTTAGGCCTTATCTCCTCAGGAAAATGCTGCAGGTACATCTTGTTCATGGCATTAGACAATCCATTAGGGTCATTAAGAACGATAACTCCGTGTTTGGTTGCGACCCTTCCAAAAATTATTCCAATGTTTTTTGCCCAACCCCTCCCAGTAGGTTCAGAAGAAGGGTCGTTCCTCAACATCAGCACATCCAGGTCATCCACAGAAATCCTTTTAGTTTTATGTTTAGGAGATTTATTTAAATCATTAAGATAAACTTCAGTTGATTTGTATTTTGTGTTTAGCACTGAACGAGCTCTAGCTCTTATATGATCATCAGAATCATAAGCCAAGTCTCCAGCCCCTATAAACCAAACTTCATGCCCACGATTTGTTGCTGTCAAAGCAAGCCTTATAGTGCTATATTTGGGCTGTTCTTCTTCTATCTCATTCACTAAAAATCCTATTCTCATGGTATCACCAAAAAAGTTTTTTTGGAACGCCATCTGGGTTTTTAAACTTATCTCTAAGAATCCTATCTGGATCAGTAAGTCCTCTGATAGAACTCATATAAGGTGCGTTCAAAACAGACACTTTACCATAATGAAGGGACTTAAGACTATTATGCTCTAAAAAATTAAGAACTCCAAAATAACCTTTGAGATAAATAAGATCTTTTGTGAAAGCTCCGTGCAGGGAAGTATCCCCAAGGCCTCTCTTTACTCTAACAGTAAGTGTCCATGCTTTTTCCCTAGAATAAAATTTTCTTAAAAAAAGATAAGTATCCCTAAACCCTGAATTAAGAGCTATATCTATTGCAAGAACCCTTCCAGCATACCCCTTCAATATTCTTGAATCCAACAATCCAGCCACTCGCTCCTTATACAAAGCAAGACCTTCCTCAGTTTCATCATATTTTGCGAGACCTATACTGAATATTCTATACGGCTGGAAAAGACCTATCTGAGCCCTCAAAACATGACCATAGATCTCGTGGGCTATAAACCTCTTCACTTGCTTTAAACTAAACGGAGTATCCTTCTTTATAAGCAGCTGCCTTTTTTCTGGAACAACCATCGCGTTAGCAACAATATTCTCTTCTTTTATCTCCCAGCCATCTCCAAAAAATTTCATCGCTTCCCGAAATTCTTTTAATGCTTCCTTAGAACTCAACATTCTAGGGGATTGATAAATTTGAGAGGGGCTTACAGCTATCAAGGTCTTTGATCTATCAATAAGCTCCTTGTCAGGCTTACCATAGATCTTAATCGAATGCTGTGTAAATTTGGGCGTTCCTCTACTATGGATTAGGTTGATGAAGTTAGCAAGTTCAACCGCCTTATCCTTGAATAGAGTGTCCATAACACTCTCTTTAAATTTTAAAGAAGCAAGAACTTCAAAAAGCTTCTTTAGGCCAACTTTCAGCTTATCATACCTGAAGAAAGGTTCATGCTTTGGATCTCGAAAGAACTTCTTTTTTTCAGCTTCACTGTTAGAAGGATTTATCAAATTAAGGGAAAGATCCTTGCTAACGTTAAATATTGTTTTATCGAGTTCCCTCAACCTTTTTCTTTCAGAATCCATAAAACTGTTTTTTTTTGGCTCAGGATATAAATATTTCTGAATTAATACTTCCAAAACCAATCTATAAACGGTTTTCTTAAGAGAAAGAATATGCGCCGACGGGGAATTGAACCCCGGCCACGGCGTTGGCAACGCCGGATTATACCACTAAACCATCGGCGCAATGATTAAGTAAGAATGGTGGGCCCGACCAGATTTGAACTGGCGATCTTCGCCGTGTAAAGGCAATGTCATACCAGACTAGACCACGGGCCCATAATAAATTTTACGATTTTAGCTTCAAAAAAGAAATTATGTCAATATAAAAAGGTTTTGCTGCTTAATCTTCTAATATCTTTCCCAGTTCCTCAATCTTCTTAGCATACTCGGTAAGGCTTCCTTTTTGTAATGATGCTTGAGCTTCATCATACAACTTAGAAGCTTCCCTCAATTTTTCTTCAAGATTCAAGGGTATGTTTTCTTGTTCTTTTCTTTCTTTAACTTCTTGTTCAAGAGCACTGAGCTTTCCTTTGAATATTTTGCTTAAGGCACCTTCAAAAGTTTCTTCCATCGCAACCTGATCTTCATAGGATACAATAACTCTTTTTAGTTGAGGCAAAGCACCAGAAGCTGATGCTTTCAAGTATATAGGTTCTATGTAAAGGAAACTAGTCTCAATAGGGATTATTATCAAATTTCCACGGATAACTTCTGAACCTTGCTGACCCCATAAAGTAAGGAGTTGAGAAATATCAGTATCCTGGTCTATGCGTGCTTCTATCTGCATAGGACCGTATGTAAGTTCTTGCTTGCTTAATTTAAAAACCTCCAATTTTCCATAACTCTCAGGATCGGAATGGGCAGCGAACCACGCAATCATGTTTTCTTTTCCGCGAGGTATCAGAGGAGTTATCAAAAAGAAACCTTCTTTTTCTGAATCAGGAAGCTTAAGAACAATATAATAAGGCCTTAATTCTATTTCGTTGCTCCGATATATCTCAGTAGGAGTTCTCCAGACGTCTTCTCTGTTATAGAAAACCTGAGGGTCAAGCATGTGATAAGTTCCAAAGATTCTTGTCTGGACACGCATAAGGTCCTCCGGATATCTAATATGTTTTTTTAAACCGGCAGGCATCTCTTTAAAATCTTTGAAAAGTTCCGGGAAAACTTTTGCATAATTTTTTATGAGAGGATCTTCATCATTTATAACATAAAAGTCAGCATTTCCGTTGTACGCATCAACAACGATCTTAACAGAATTCCTTATGTAATTAATTCCAGATACAGGTTCACTATAAGGGAATTTATCGGTTGTGGTGTAAGCGTCAATTATCCAAAATAATTTCCCATTATCAATTACTATGTAAGGATCGTTATCGTACTGCAAGAAAGGTGCTAATGAAGAAACTCTGTCCATGATATTCCTTCTGAAAAGAACTTTACTGTCTTCCGTTACGGCACTGGATACAAACAGGTTTAATGAACCCAGTTTTATTGAGAACAACGCTTTCTTGAAAATATTTGATAGCTGAATACCATCTTTGCCATCATAAACCGTAAAAACATTTTCATTCCCTAACGGATAATCAAACTCATTGGTTTTGGTGTTCGTAACAACAAAATTCTGGGTTTTCTCCCCAAAATATATTCCTGGAGTGGTTATTTCTAGTTCCTTATAATCGGTCTTTGGAGGGATGTCCTTAACAAAAAGTTCTGGGAGACCTTCCTTGCTTATCGAGTTTATAGGAGAAACAACCGCACCATACCCATGAGTGTACACAAACTTTTCATTCACAAAAGTCTTGGCTTTACTGTCTAATTGGTTAGGGTCAAGTTCTCTAGGAGAAAGCATCAGTTGTCTTAACTTCCCATCTATCTCATATCGGTCTATGTCCACATCAATAAAATCATAATAAGTCCTAAATAATTGGATCTGTTTGTTTGTGGTTAGTAAAGGACGCCAATCCCACAACCTCACATTTTGTATGGTAACTTCATTCTTGTTGATATCATCCATGGTAAGATCATAGCTCACCGGAAAATCTCTTGTGTTGATATTTGTAAGGCCGTACGCAAACAAAGTATGTTTAATATTTTCCTTGAGATAAGGTTCTTCAAGATTGAATTCGTTGGGTTGAACGTACAGGCTTTGGACTAAACCAGATACAAAGCTTCCACCGAAGAAGATAATCAGCATGATACTAACAGCTCCAACGACAAGTTTCATGTTTTTTAGGTAAGGAAATAAAAATGCCATGACTGCAGTAAGTATTGCAACAAGGGCAAGTATGGAATAAAGAGGGAGTAGTACATTAACATCAGTAAAGCCGGCACCATAAACTGCACCTCTTGAAGAGAAAAGTATATCGTATCTTCTTATGTAGAATAATCCTGCAAGAACTATTAATAGGAATCCTGCGAAGATCGCTATATGCAACTTTCCTTTCTCAGAAAATTCCAGCTTTATTTGTTGTAAGACCTGTTCCGCCCCAAGATCTTGAGGTTCTATCCTAACAGTTTTCTTCTTTTTCCCTGAAAGAAGATATGAAGCTGCACTGACAAATATCAATGATACGAACAAGAAAAAAATGATGCCTAAAACAAGCTTGTAGAAAGGCAACACAAAAACGTAGAAACCAATATCTTGCTTGAAGACTGTATCTGCGTAACTGAAAGCTGTAAAGTTTAGGAATCTAAGAACAGTAAACCAGTAAGTGCTTGAGAAGATACCGGCAACAACTGATATAATGAATGAAGCTCCGAAATACATCTTATAAAATTTATTCTCAATATTCTTTCTTAACACCAAAAAATTTAGGGAAAATAATACTATGAAAACCAAGAAAACAGACATGCCTAAAGAAACCTTGGACAACAATATGGTCTTGAACACACTAACATAGCTCAAAGAATCAAACCAAAGCCATTCTGTGTAGAGGCCAGCTCCAAGAACAGTTAATGCAATAATTGCTATGATAAAACCAAATAAATTATTTTTTATTATGTTATCTTGAGGCATGAACCGTGGCATTTTTGCTGATATATAAATGTTGAGGTATAAATTTAAATAATACTTTTAATTTTAAGAAGATATGAAGGAAAACATAATCAAGCATGCTTTACAGAATGCTTCAAAGTTCAAAGGAAAAGCAAGTTTGGGAGCAGTCATCGGAAAAATTCTTGCGGAAAATCCTAAACTTAAGGAAAATTTCAACAAAATAAAAGGGGAAATAGCTTCAATAGTTGAAGAGGTAAATTCTTGGACAGAAGAAAAACAAAAGAAGGAACTAGGGAAATATTCTGGAGACATAGAGAAGAAAGAAAAAGATGAAAGAGATTTATTTTCTGTTTTTAAGATTACGAAAGAACAAAAAATAGTAACTGCATTCCCTCCAGAACCAAGTAAATACCCTCACATAGGGCACGCTAAATCTATACTGCTGAATTATGAGCTTGCGAAAAGAAAAAACGGGAAATTTATTTTGAGGTTTGAAGATACAAATCCTAAACTAGCAGAAAAAGAATTCTACAAGATACATGAAGAGAACTATTCATGGTTAGGCATAAAAGCAGACGAGATAGCTTATGCTTCAGACCACATGGAAAAGTTCTATGAGCTTGCTAAAAAAATGATAAAAGATAGCCATGCCTATGTGTGCACTTGCCCTCAAGAAAAAATCAAAGAGAAAAGAATGGCAGGTGAGGAATGTGAATGCAGAATATTGATGGAAGAAGAACATCTTACCAGATATGAAGAGATGTTTGATACAGCAGAAGGGAAGATGATTCTCAGATTGAAAGGATACATGCAGCATGACAACAGTGCGATGAGAGATCCTGCATTGTTAAGGATCATAAAAGCAGAACATCCTAGATTAGGGAAAAAATATTCTGTATGGCCAACATATGATTTTGAGAATTCGGTCATGGATGGCTTGCAAGAAGTCTCGCATAGATTAAGAACAAAAGAGTTTGAGTTAAGAAATGAGCTACAAGGACACATACAAGCAGCCCTAGGATTTAAACAGACAACCATCTACGAATATGCTCGCTTCAACTTAGAAGGAGTTGAAAGTTCTGGAAGAGTAATCAGAGAGTTGATCCAAAAAAAGAAACTTCTGGGGTGGGATGACCCTTCACTAACAACTTTAGTTGCATTAAGAAGAAGAGGATTTCTTCCGCAAGCAATAAAAAACTTTGTCCTATCCACCGGAATTTCAAAATCAGAATCAACATTAACATGGGATGATCTAATAGTTCATAACAAAAGATTATTGGATTCAAGTTCTAATAGGTATTTTTTGATACATAATGCCAAAGAGATAGAAATAAAAGATGCACCTGAACAGGAAGTAAAGCTAAAAATTCATCCAGATTTTAAGGAAAGAGGATTTAGGAACTTTAAGACATCTAACAAATTCTATTTTGAGAAAGAAGATTTTGAGAAGTTAAAAGAAAAAAAAATCCACAGATTAATGGACTGTTTGAATTTTAAAAAGCAAAAAGGAAAAATGGTCTTTGATTCATTAGAGTATGAATGTTTTAAGAAAAATTCAGGAAGCATAATTCATTGGCTCCCAAAATCAGATAACTTAGTTAAGGTAGAAGTTATGATGCCGGACAAAAAAATAGTGAAGGGAATAGCAGAACCTTCTGTTAAAGACATCAAAGAAAATGAGGTTGTACAATTTGCAAGATTTGGGTTTTGCAGACTAGATAAAAAAGAAAAGAATAAATTAACTTTTTGGTACACTCATAAATAAAGATAAGTTCAGGTTCGAGAGTTGGAGTAACAAATTAATTACCGAAAATTAGAAATTTTCGGTGATAGTTAGGAACCGCCAATGTCGCGGCTCAATATTTGGCGCCAACATTGGGCGCCGCTAAAATCCGGAAAGAGAATTATAAACTGTATCTGGAGATGAAATCGGTTAAACAAATGAGGTGAGAATTATGGGAACCAGCATCGTTGTTAAGTCTCAAATAAAGAATTTTGCAAATTTGAATGGGAAGAAGATGAACATTTCAAATGAGTTTTGCGAGGCTTTGAACAAGAAAGTCGAGAAGACGATAGAGGAAGCGTGCATAAGAGCAATAGCAAATAATAGGACAACTTTAATGGGACGGGACGTTTAGATTTCTTGCCTTTTTTTCTATATTTCTAAATTTTTCTTCCTTCTTCCTTTTTTCTTCTGATAAAGCATCCAATTGAGTTTTGATAGATAGCAAGGATAAACTTAACTCTTCTATCTGAATTTTATTATTGATAACTACTTTATCCCTCTCCTTTTTTGCATCTGCAAGATCAGTTTCTAACTGATTTATTTTTTTTAGAAGTTCTTGTTCGCGGGAGCTTTCAATCTTTGATGTCCGAAGAATCTTTTTTTCTATGTGGAGAACCTGATTTATCTTGCTTTGCAATTCAGAAATCTCTTTTTTAGAAACTTTTTTGTTTTCTATCTTGTTTAAGTGATTATCAAGATTTTTAGCAGCATTATGTTTTTCTGAATACCTCTTGCTTACCAAACAAAGTTTTTTCACAAAACCTTTCATGGCATCAGAATCAATATGACCTATAGAATCCATTTTTACCTCTTCAAGCGACCAAAAAT
>JADHVG010000018.1 GCA_016784105.1 Candidatus Woesearchaeota archaeon | reverse complement strand
GTGTTTTTAATGGGAAAATATTGAGAAAAACTAAATTCAAAAAAGTATGGATAAATCCTGATCCTGGAGATGGTGGAACTAGTATTGGTGCTGCTTGTTACATCTACAACACAATTTTAGGGAACAAAAGAAATTATGTTATGGATCATGTTCATCTAGGACCTTTTTTCACAGAAAACGAGATTAAAAATTTTTTAGAAAACAATAACATAAAATTTTCAATTTTTGGTAATGATAAAGATTTGGTAAAAAACGTTGCAAAACTTATTTATGAAAATAAAATTGTTGGGTGGTTCCAAAAAGGAATGGAATTTGGTCCAAGGGCTTTGGGTGCTAGAAGCATTCTCTCAAATGCATGTAATCCTAAAATGAAAGAAATTTTGAACTTAAAAGTCAAGTATAGGGAAGAATTCCGGCCTTTTGCTCCTTCAATATGTGAAGATGATGCAAAAAAATATTTTGATTGTGATATGCCAATCCCTGATTCAACAAACTTTATGCTGATGGTCTATCCTATCAAGAAAGAGTTTCACAAGAAGATACCTTCTGTAACACATGTAGATGGTTCTGGACGTCTTCAAACTGTTAGAAAAAGGCAAAATCTTCTTTATTATAATTTATTAAAGGAATTTGGAAAGTTATCTGGAATTCCAATCTTGACTAATACTTCTCTTAATATTAGGGGAGAACCTATCGTATGCACTCCTTACGATGCATATAGATGCATGATGGGAACTGGGATAGACTATCTGGTTATTGGGAAATTCTTGATAACAAAAGAAGAGAATCTTCAAGATAGCTGGAATAGCAGAAAATGTGCAAAAGATTAAAAATTATCATATTTTTCCTAATATAATGCAAAAAAACAGGTCATTATTAGTAGAATTATGGGATTTTCTTAAAGTTAGGAAAGCTTGGTGGCTCGCTCCTATCATTATAATGTTGATTTTAGTAGGGGCATTAATAATATTCGGTCAGAATAGCAGCGTGTCTCCTTTTGTGTATGCTCTTTTTTGATTCATCTTTAATAAAAGCTTTTAAAAATACTTGATTTTTCTGATACCTTGATGAAAATATTAATAATTAAACTTGGAGCTATGGGAGATGTTCTCAGGACTACTTCTTTAGTTCCTGCTCTAAAGGAAAAATATCCTGATTGCAGTATTGATTGGGTTACAAAAAATAATGCGGTTGACCTTATTAAAAATAATCCTAACATAAACAAAATTTTTCCCATTGAAGATTTGAATAGTTTAGAAGAACACTATAATCTCGTGATAAATTTTGATGATGAGGTTGCAGCTTGTGATCTGGCTTCTAATATCAAAAGAGATAAGTTAGTTGGGGCTTACGTAGAGCACGGGAAGAGAAAGTATACTGAAGATTCCGCAGAATGGTTTGATATGGGGCTTATCTCTAAATTTGGAAAAGATAAAGCTGATGAATTAAAGGCTAAAAATGATAGAACTTATCATGATATACATTTTGATATATTTGGGCTTAAGAACAGCATGAAGCACCAAACAGAGTTGTTTTTAGATGAATCTAGTCTTAAGTTTGCTGAAAGTTTTGCAAAAAAAAATAATATTTCAAAAGATGAGATAGTAATTGGTTTTAATACTGGGGCTGGAGGAAGATGGAAAGATAAAAAGTTAAGTGTTGAGGATACTATTGAATTAATAAAAAAAATAGGCAAGTTGCAAAATTCTAAAATCATTTTATTTGGAGGTCCTGAAGAAGAAGAGAGAAACCAAGAGATCATATCCAAAAGCCAAGGAATAGTTGATGCCGGATGTAAAAATTCTCTTCCTGATTTTGCTGCACTCATAAATTTGTGCAACGTTCTAGTTACAAGTGACAGCCTAGCTATGCACTTGGGTATTGCGTTAAAAAAGAAAGTGGTAGCGTTCTTTTATCCGACAAGTGCTGCTGAAATAGAACTTTATGGAATGGGAGAAAAAATAATAGGGGAAGGTAGATCATACTGTTCTTATCAATCTGAGTGCGAAGATCCTCCCAGGTGGGATATCGATAAAATTATTAATTCGGTTAAGTCTCTAATTTAAAATGAAAACATTTGTAATGGTTCCGACATATAATGAAAAAGAAAACATCAGACAGCTGATAGACTGTATACTTAAATTAAAGATAAAAAATTTGGAGATAATAGTAGTTGATGATAACAGTCCTGATGAGACTTGGAAAATTGTTGAAAAAATATCAAAAAAAGATAAAAGAGTCCATTTACTTCTTAGGAAAAAAGATAAGGGTAGGGGTTCTGCAGGAAAAGACGGATTTATTTATTGTATCAAAAACAAGGCGGATGTGATAATTGAGATGGATGCTGATTTTTCTCACAATCCAAAATATATCCCATTTATGCTTAATGAATTAAAAAAGTATGATGTTGTTCTTGGTTCTAGAAGGGTTAAGGGAAGTAAAGAAATGGGAAGGGGATTTTTAAGAAGGTTCATAACTTGGGGTGCTAATTTATACATAACTTTGATGTTGGGCATACATGTAAAAGATTGTAATTCTGGTTTTAGGTGTTTTAAGAGCGAGGTGATAGAAAAAATAAATCCTTATAAGTTAAGTTCCAAAGGTCCTGCAATCGTGCAGGAAGTTTTATTCAAAGTGCATCTAAAAGGATTTAAGATAAAAGAAATACCTATAACCTTCACAGATAGAACAAAGGGAAAGTCCAAGCTTGGAATCAAACAACTCACAGCTGGTTACTTCATGGTGTTAAAACTTAAATTAATGCATGTTTTTGGTGAGATATAATGAGTTCTAATAAAAAAAAAGTGGCAATACTTACCCCTACTTTTAGTCATCATAGCGGGATAGATCGTGTTGTTGAACAACAAGCGGAAGAATATTCAAAAAATGGAGATGACGTTACTGTTATTGCTTTAGAAGCAAAAATAATCTCAAAAAAATATAAAATTATAGAGCTTGGAATGCCTAAGAATGGAATTTTGCAAAGATTATACCGTCTGTTTTTCTTTCTTGACAGAAAGAATTTGAATTATTACAAAAATCTAAAAGATTTTGATATGATTATTAGTCATTTTTATCCCATGAATTGGATTGCGTATGAAGCAAAAAAGTATTATGGCAAAAAGTATGTTTATTTTGACCATGGCATAAACACGACTGGACTTTTGGACAGTATAATGCAAAAGATATACATGAAAATATTTCTGCTTTTTAGCAATTATACCTTAAGAAACGTTGATGAAACTTTCTCTGTCAGTAAATATCTGAGCAAAGTTTTATACAAAGAATCAAGAATCAAAAGCAAAGTGGAGTATAACAAAATTAACAAAAAAAGGTTCAACAAGAATGTTAAGCCAGAGAATATAATAAAAAAATATGATCTAAAAGGAAGGAAAGTTTTTTTGTATGTTGGCAGGATTGCACCTCATAAAGGAATCCATCTACTAATAAAATCATTTAATCTAGCTAAAAAAAGCATGCCTAACTCCAAATTATTACTTGTTGGAAAACCTACTTTTCCAAGATATTATGAAAAATTAAAGAAAAGGGTAGATAAAGGTGTTATCTTCACTGGATTTGTGGAGGATGAAGATCTGCCAAGATACTACGCAGCTTGTGATGTTTATGTTACTTGTTCCCAATGGGAAGGGTTCAATCTTCCAGCCGCAGAAGCACAAGCCTGCGAAAAACCAGTAGTTGCTTTCAATATAGGGTCGCATCCAGAAATAGTAAAGAATGGAAAACTTGTGGAAAAATCAGATTTAGAAGCTTTCTCTAAAGCTATGTTAAAGTATGCAAACTCTGCTTAATTCTTTATCTTCAATCTTAAAATCAAAAGCTTTTTATTGGATATCTCTTACTTATCTATGATGGAATTGAGCATAGTTATCCCTGCATACAATGAAGAAAAAAACATCTTTTTGTTGTATAGTAATCTCAGTAGGGTTTTAAAAAGTTTAAATAAATCATATGAAATAATCTTTGTTGATGATGGAAGTTCTGACAATACTCTTTCTGAAATTAAGAAATTAAGGAAAAATGATAATAAAGTGAAAATAATTTCTTTTTCTAAGAATTTTGAGAAAGCATGTGCATTAGCAGCTGGATTAAAAGCTTCTTCCGGCAACCTGATCATAACTATTGACGCTGATATGCAAGATAACCCTCAGGATATTCCAAAAATGCTAAATAAGCTTGAAGAAGGTTATGATATGATTGTTGGATGGAAATATTCAAGAAAGGATCCCTTGCATAAGGTAATAGCTTCTAAAGTTTTCAATTTGCTTATCAGAAGACTAAATAAGTTAAAAATTCATGATTGTGATTCTAATTTTAGAGTCATGAAAAGATATGTTGTGCCTCACTTAGAAATTTATAGTGGTATGTATCGTTATATTCCAATTATTGCACATCAAAAAGGATTCAAAATAGGTGAGACTAAAGTGAAACATCTGCAAAGAAAATATGGTAAGAGTAAATATGGAATTTCTAGATTGCCCACAGGACTTTTTGATTTGATATCCATAAAATTTTTAATGGAATATAACAAGAAACCTTTGCATTTTTTTGGGGGGATAGGCTCTTTTTTTCTTCTGTCAGGATTCTTATCTGGATCTTACTTATTGTACATCAAATTTGTTTTAAATCAGGAAATAGGTCAAAGACCACTATTGATACTTACAATATTGCTTATTTTTCTTGGTACTCAGTTTGTTTCAACAGGTTTGATTGGAGAAATGATTACTAACTCCACCCAAAAGAAGAAGACTTCAGATTATGTGATCAAGGAGTCATTAGGGATTAAACGTTAGTTATCTTCCTTACTTTTTTCTTGAAGTACAAAATTGCTCCGATTATTGCAACAAATCCGATGGTTACAAAAGTGTACAATAATGAAAAAGTGACTGATTTTTCTGCAGGTAGCCCTATGAGAGAAAAAAAGTAGACGGCAACAATTTCTCTTGTTCCTATCCCTCCTATGGAAATAGGAATCATTGATGATAAGGCCATCAAAGGGACTAATGCTATAAGTAAATGAAACTGAATTTGGGAATTCCCCAAAGAGTTTAACACTAAAAGTGCTTGGATGCATAAAAGAAACCAGACAATAATTGAGATAAAAAAGGTTCTGAATGAAAATTTTTTGTTTAAACTTATGTTTTCTGATTTTTCCTTATATTTTTTAGGTAAGAATTTGAGGATATATTTTGTCAATCTCTTCAAGAAAAGAAGGATAAAAATCAGGAAAATAATGTATAATATTAAAAAAAGAGGCAAATAACTCTCAAGGTATATTCCATTCATTAAAGATAGTCCTAGAAGAATGAAAAGTATGATGACTAGTGTGTCAAAAAACTTTTCTATGATTACCGTGAGAAATGATTTTTTGTAACTCATGTCAGTTTTATCTGACAAATATTTTACTTTGACAAGTTCCCCAAATCTTCCAGGAGTGATAAATGCGAAAGATAGAGATATACAGGTATAACTCATAGAGGATAGTATCCCTATAGATTTGTTGAATATTTTGATGATATATTCCCATCTCCAAGCTCTGAAAAATATCTGAAAAAAAGAAAGAGCTATAGCAAGAAGGAGGTAGTTAAGGTTCAGGTTTAGTACTTCTCCATATATTTTTTCCAGTCCTGCTATTTGAAAAACGAAATACAATAGCATAAAGCTAATGCTAAATTTAAGTAGAAGTTTGAAGTTTCTTTTATTCAAAATAAGTTTCAATTGTTTCATTTATTCTGCTAAACTCTAAAAGCAGTATCTAAAAATAGCGAGATAAAGTTTATAAAGATGTCGTATTGCTTTTTTAAATTATGAAAGTATTCAAATACATTAATTATAAGAATTTTGCAATTTTTGTAATAGTGGTAGGGATCATATTAAGGATTTTTCTTTCCTCCACCCATACTATTTCTGGAGATGCTTGTTGGCATTTTTCTGCAGCTAAATTCCTAAGTGAAGAAAATAATTTTCCTTTGCATGAACCAATTGGCAGAGATGAACCTTTTTGGCCTCCGCCATTATTTCATGTTATAGCTTCATTTTTTTATGGTTTTATGGGCTATTCGGGTATGAAACTTGTTCCAGTTATTTTTGGAAGTTTGACATTAATTTTTTCTTATCTTATATTCAAAATGGTTCTTAATGAAAGAGCAACATTTTTTGCTATGATTTTTATGGCTTTTATCCCGTTATCGATAGATTATAGCGTGTTGGGTTATTCTGATTCCATACTCCCTTTTTTCACTGTTCTAAGTATTTACTTTGGATTGAGAAATCAATTTTTATTGAGCGGTATAGCTGTTGGTTTTGCTATTCTTTCAAAATACACCGGGGTTTTTATAATCCCTATTTTAATTTACTTAGTTTACAAAAAAAGTGATAAGAAAAATTTGATGAAAAATCTTTTTTTCGTTGCTATAATCCCTGGAATTGTAAGTCTTCCATGGTTCATTAGAAATTGGATTTTATTGGGAAATCCTGTTTGGCCTTTTTTGGATTTCATATTTGAAGGATTTAGCGGTTCTCCAAGAGGAACTTATTCAGGATTAAGTCTTGTTAATTTGTCTTCAATAACAACCTACATCATGGTTTATCTAGGGTTTTTTGGTATTCCTGATGGTGCTTATTGGCTCTTGTTTTTCTTCGATATACCCTACCTAGGGATTCTAATATCTTTATTTGTTATAGGCACTATAATCTTCATAATTCCATTATTCTTTGGATTTGAAAATAAAAAAAATCACAAGCCATTCCATGTTTTATTGCTTTCATTTTTGGTAGTATTTTTTCTTTTCGAATTAAATGTTAGACCTGCAGTATCAAGAATACTTTTACCTTCCTTAATTGGATTTGCCTTCATTTACGGTGTGGGTTTCGAAAAAATATTGAGTAAAAGTCCAAGAATTGGGAAGTTTTTGCAATTATTGATTGTGTTAGTTGTTGTTGGATTCGTATTTTCAGAAACTGTAAAATTTGGTTTAGCCTCAAAAAGCTGGAATTCCTATAATGAAGATTTCAGTTGGGTGAAAACCAACACTAACAAAGAGAATGTTTTCCTTTTGGGGAGTCAATGTCTTCCTTTGCGCATGGATAGAAAAGCTGTATTTCCTTCAACAGACATAACCAAGAATACTTATGATTATGTGTGGATAAATCAAAATTTTAAACTAGAGCCTCAGTCTATGCTAAATGAACAACATAGGAAGATAGTGGAAGAAATGAATCTTGAATTGGTTTATGAGAATAAAAAAACTGGAACCAGAATTCTAAAGAGATAATATCAGTAAAGTTTTAGTCAAATTTTTACTTTATATATGTAAACTTCATCGGTTCTGGTTGGATCATTTTCAACGTAAAAATCACTATAATCTTCTTGTATTGTCGCTATAAGTTCAAATTTTTCAGGGCTGTTCTTTATGAAGTCTATGGTGTCTAGTGCATAATGGTGGATCTCAGAGGTATAGTGTCTTCCAAATACTATGTAATTTACATTATAGTACTTCATCACTTCAATCAGGTTCTCCGTTTTGGGATAAAGTCCCACAGTTTTTCTATCGGTTAGGTATATTATCTTAACAACATATCCTGGCTGGGCCATTATTACAGCATCTTTTTCTATATTTTCGTTTAAGTATTTCCCAGTGTTATTTGCAGCAATTGATTTGTCTTTAGCAAATAAGAAGTTTTCATGAGAATAAACCCAAAAAGGTAACATGAGCAATAGTAAAATTATTATTTTAAGAAATGCTGAATATTTCTTTTCACTTTTCTTTAGTATTAACAAAAATAGTCCATAACTTATAAAATAAAACATAAATAAGTATGCTACATATATGTATCGTGGAGAAACAAATGCTTGTGTTATTGGAATGAAAAAAACTAAGAACATTACAATCATAAAAAGGTTAGAGTTATTATGAATCTTTTTTTGTTTTATAGATTCATAGATTATGGATATAAATCCATACAATGCAACTAGTGATAAAGGTAAGTAAATCAGAAACATGTACCCTATATGGATGGGGAAAAGTAAAAATGACATGGTTTTAAGATTCAGTCCTAGTGGAACTGAAAAAGGCTCTAAGTTGAACATATACCCTACTTGAAATACTAGTTTCTTAATGAAAGATATAGCTCCAGGAAGTATGTACGGTCCTGACCAATCACCAAAATAATGAGGACTTATTAGGCCTTGTACGCTTAGACCATCCGTACTCATAGGAGTTCCTTCCACCCCATTAGGATAATAATCATATGAAGAATATTGCGTAAATTTAACTAACATCCAAGAAGAATAAGACAAGAAGATTACAATAATTACTAGAATCACTAATGAAATGTTAGGGAATTTTAATTTTTTAAATTCTATTTTTTTACTATTGAAAAAAATATAAGATAATGCTATAGCGGGGAATATAAAAATAACATGATCTGAGGTGAATGCTAATATGCTCCCCAATATTGTAGAGTAAACTACAGATTTTTTTTCTATATACTTAATACCCCTAATGAAAAAATAAAGTGTTGAAACCATTAGCATCACAACAAAGGATTCTTTGAGCACTGCAGTGGATGAAGATATAAATGCTACCGAAAGAGTATAACACAACAATACAAAAAAAGTGGTGGTAAAATTTTTTGTTACCATCATAAAAAGTTTGTAAAGTATAAAAAAAGTGATTATTGAAGAAATCAGACTTATTGCAATTACACTAATATAATCCTCAGTGAAAATAAAATTGAAAAAATGTATTACATAGGGGAATCCCGGAGGATGAAGTAAGTATATTTGATCATTGTATAGTTTATGAGATGGAAATCTGTCCGCAGAGATTATGTATTTTAAGCTATCTGCTGTTAAAAGCGTGGATCCTGAATCAGTAAACAACCTCAGAAAAAGAAAAATTAAGAAAAGGATACCTATCAGTGTCTTCTTTTTTGTTAAGTTCTTGTGTATGGATCTAGAGTCTTTATCTTTTTTCAAATGAATCTCACCCAGTTTTTTCTGCTACGCATATTAGACTTAATCCAAATCCCATATTAAAATTATTCTCTAAATGCTTAAACCACAAATTTAAGATATGGTTTATATATTTTTTTAAAGTTCCTTGAGTGTATTGAGTTCTCAGTTCGGTATTAAGTTCTTTTTTAAGTATTTTTTCGGAAAAAAGGTAAGGGAAAAATCCCATCATGTTCCAGTATCTTATTGATTTCACTTTGAACCCATTGGAATTCAATTTATCTATTAGTTCTCGCTTAGTATACCTTCGGTAATGCCCTAAATTTATATCTCGTTTTCCATACAAAAGTTTAAAGCAAGGGACAACTACAATTAGTTTTCCAAATTTTTCCAGATATCTGTTCATAAGTTTTATTTGTGAAACGTCATCATCAATATGTTCCAGAACGTCAATTATTGTAACAGTATCAAATTTACTTTTAAATTTTGATATGTCTTTTGCGTAACCGTTGATTATTTGAAGATTGGGATTGATGTTTTTCGCTAATTTTATTAAATCCGGATTAGGTTCAATCCCATATGTTTGTTTTCCTTTCTGTTCTAAAGAGTTTAATAAGTGTCCGCTACCACATCCTATGTCTAAAATTTTTTTCCCTTTTACTTTAGAGACTATCAAAGAATTTAAGTTAACATTTCGGAAGTCTTTTTTGAAGTTTCCAAGTACCTTGTAATGATTGGTAAGGTATTTTTTAGATTCTTTATATTTTTTTAATTTCATTTTCGATATCTAACAATAATCAGTTAAAATTAGTAGATCTATAATATTCTTGGTTCTGGCAACGGAACTATGAATTTTCCTTTGAACCCTTTTTCTTTTATTTTTGGTGCTAGTTCTTCAGCTATGTGCCAGGATAGGAACATTGCGTATTCTGGCTGGTCTTCATATAGTTTAGCTTCATCAACTACTGGAATCAGCGTTCCAGGCATATACTTATCTACTTTATGACTTCCTTTTATTTCCATAACATAATCCATTATCCCATCATCTATGCCTACATAATTTATTAGAGTACTTGCCCTGGATGGTGCTCCTATCCCATATATTTTTTCTCCTTTTGATTTTATTTCGGTCATTAAAGTATGTAATTTCATCTTTGACAAAACTACTTGTTCCTTGAATTTGAGAAGGTTCTTTTTGTCTAGAACTATATCCTTTTCTTTATCTGATTGCTTTTGGACCGTATCTTTAATCTTATATTTCCCTTTTCTTGATGCATAAATTCTGATAGATCCTCCATGTGTTGGAATATCTTTTGCATGAAAGATTTCTAGTCCATGTTTTTCTAAAAGATATTTTAAGCTGTGCAAAGAGTAATACCTAAGATGTTCATGATAGATAGTGTCATATTGTAGTGTTTCTATTAATGGAAGCAAATAATGGGATTCAGAGATAAACACTCCGTCTTCTTCCAACGCATCTAGAATCAGTTCGGTTATTTTGTTTGGATCATCTATATGCGCGAAGACATTTGTTGCAGTAATTATTTTTGCTTTTCCATATTCTTTTTTTACTTTGTTGACAGTTTTTTCGTTAAAATAGTCTATGATGGTTGGAATTCCTCTTTCTATCGCAAGATTCCCTATATCTTCTGGAGTTATCCCCAGAACTTTGTGATTTTTAAAGTTACTTAGAAGATTTCCGTCATTAGATCCTATGTCTATGATCAGGTCTTCTTTTTTTAAATCTACAAGTTCACTTGATTCATCATAAAGTTCTGCAAAATTTTCTCTCAAAATTTTTGTGGTGCTGCTTGTGTAAGGATATTCTGACGGGAAGAGTAGCTTAGGATTTACAACTAATCCCAGCTGTACCAAATGACATTTTGAACAGTAAAGCAGTTCAGCAGGATAGCTAGGTTGTTCTTCTGGTCTTTTTCCAAGTTTGTGCATCTGGTTGACTGGAGGTAAATATCCTAAAAAGAATATTGAGTCTAATCCTTTGTTCTCGCAAACTTGACATTTTTTTACTACATAGCTTGTTTCTTCCATTTTATTCAATTTTCCTTATTTTATCTGAATTTTTATCATACCATTCAGCTGTTATTTTTAATCCTTCTTGTAAACTTACTTTTGGAGAGTATCCTAAAGATTTTAATTTGGATATGTCTGGACATCTTCTTTTTGTTCCGCCTTCAGCTTCTTTTCCAGGAATTACTTCCACTTCTTTCCCAAAATATTTCCCTAGTTCAATTGCAACGTCTTTTATTGAAATTTCTTCTTGAGTTCCTATATGATATATGTTCAGGTGTTCTCCTTTTTCCAGAATTAACATCAATCCATCTACAAAATCATCTATAAAGCTAAATGCTCTTGTTTCTTCTCCAGTTCCTTGTATGGGAAATTTTATTTTTTCGTCCGTTACTTTACTGCATACTTCCTTCATTCTAAGTACAAATTGTGGCAACACGTGCTCCCAACCCATATCAGGACCGTAAACATTGTGTGGTCTGAATATAGTAACCTTCTTAAAGTGTTTTCTTCCATAATTGATGGCAAGAAGTTCAGAAATTATTTTCCCTCCCCCATAAGAATATCTTGGATTTAGTGGGTCTGGAACCGATAACGGTACATCCTCTGAAGTAGGTATTTCCGGAGGTGTTTGATAAACTTCGCTGCTGGAAGCAAGAACTAGTTCTTTTATATTGTGTTCTTTGCACGCATCTAAAATATTCACCATACCCTTGACTCCAACCTCTAGAACCAATTCTGGCATCTTGTAGAAGTATTCTGTTCCGTTTATGTAAGCTAGGTGGATTATTGAATCAATTCCTTTGCACGCTTCCTTCACTTCTTCATAATTCCTGATGTCTGCCTTGACTAGTTCTATCCTATCTTTTACTTCGTTCAATCTTTCAGAAGCTCCCCTTATGTCATTGTCTAAAACTCTTACTTGATATCCTTCTTTTACCAGCCTTTTAACCAGAGCAGAGCCTATGAATCCTGTTCCTCCAGTTACAAGGTATTTCTTGGTTTTCATTTTTTTAATTATTTCTCTTCAATTTGTCAGGTATTCGTACTAATATTTTACTGTTTCTTGTTCTGGATAATTTTTTCATTCCGTAAAAAAACCATTTTAAATATTCTTTAATCCAGTTTAGTTTGAAACTCGAGATTCCATGACCGTATAGTCTGTTTAAAGACATCAGAGGCACTTCTCCAAGTTTCCATCCTGCTTCTTGGGCTTTTATTGCAAATTCAAAAGACACTGCCCAACCAACAGGTTTAGATTCCAACTTTATTTCATCAAATTTTTCTCTTTTAAATATTTTCACCCCAAACGTAGGGTCAGTTAGAGAAGATCCTGATAGTTTGTAAAAAATCTTGTTGGCTGTTGTTGATAATATTGTGCTTAAAAATCCTCCGCCTATATTTTTACCTCCATGTGCGTACCTTGTAGCATTTACCAAATCACATCCTTCTTCCATTAGTTCTACCATGTCGTTTATTGATAGTAAAGGTCCTATGTCATCTGCCGCGATTATTAGAACGTATTCTCCTTTAGATGATTTTACGCCTGACTTTATGGCATTTATTACTCCTCTCCCAAGCTTATTATGGATTAAAAACAAGTTTTTGGTTTTTTTACTGTTTTTTTTCACAACAGGGATGCTGTTATCATTAGGAATGTCATGCACTACCCGTATCTCGTGGGAACAATCAACCATAGGACTTAATATTCTTAAAAGTGTTTTTAGATTAGTTCCTTCGTTAAACACTGGAATTACAATTGACAATTTTGGTTTTTTTTCTTTTCTAGGCATCAGTCAACACTCTCTTGTTTCCTTATTTTGTTCCATAAATTTAAGTTCATTGAAGCATCTTTAGCCATATTAAAATTGACTGTTTCAAGTATATCTTTAAGTTTACATTCTTTTAATGAAGAATTAAATTCGTTATAATGCTCATAATCTGATCTTTTTTCTCTTCCAAGGTTTATAGTTCCTTTAAACTCGCTTCCAAGTAATACTTGTAGGCACTTTACTAATTCGTTTATTGGCATCTTAGAAGAAAAAGCATCTGTTGCTGAAGTTTCAAACTTCATGTTGTCTGGATCAAAAAAACTTGTCCTTATGATGCAATAATCTTCCAACAATTTCACAGCACATTCTGCTCCAAGTTTTGTCCAGCCATAATTGTTGTAAGGTATTGTCTCTGATTTTTCAGAGTAATTTCCTTCAGTTCCAGGGTAAACTGCATCCGTGGAAATGTGAATGAATCTAATTTTTTCCCCTATTTCTTTCTCCTTTTTTATTGTTTGATTTACAAGGTTGCTGGTTCCGATAATGTTGGTTTCTATAGCTTTGTCTGGAACTTCTTCACATTCCTTCATTCTTGCCACAGCAGCACAATGAATAATTGTATCGAAATCATGAGTTCCAAAGAAATTTTTTATTGTATCTGGTTTAGTTACATCCAATTCATTTCTTTCTGGAATTATCAGGTCTTGAAACAATCCTGAATTCTTTATTGCAGTTCCTAGTTTTCCAGAAGCACCAGTCAAAAGTATTTTTTTGTGTTTCATTTATTTAACAAGTAGAAATAACTACTCTTGTTTTATTATATTCCACAGATCCACTACTTCTTTGTTTTTAGGAACAGCTATTTCTTTGTAAACAGAATGTGGAACGGCAACAATAATAACATCACTTTTCTTTACCAGTTCTTCTTTAGAAACAAAATCTGGATTTTTTGCATACTCATCCGAATAATAAACTTTAGTTCCATTAAATCTTAAAATTTTTCCTAATTTATAAGAAAGTGAGTCTCGTATGTCATCTATTTCTGCTTTGAATGCCATTCCCAAAATGCCCACACTTGTTTTTGTAAGGTCATGTTTCTTTTTTAATTCCTCAACTAAATAATTTGGAAGTCCTTCATTTACCATCATGGCTGCGTGTCCTAAAAGGAAATTGTTGCTGTTGAATGCAGAAAGTTGCATTGTATCTTTGAGTAAACACGGTCCAGCTGCAAATCCCGCTCCAGGTACTGAATGCGCTCGTTCATAACCTTCCCTCATCGCATATCTTACTTTATCATAATCCACTCCAAAATTGTTAGATATCATATAAAATTGGTTCGCAACCGCAAACTGGATGTATCTCCATGCGTTTGAAAATAACTTTACAAGCTCTGCTTCTCCCATTTTTGTTTTGATTATTTTTGGGGAGATAGTGTAAAAAAGTTCTGATGCGGATTCTATTGCTTCCTTGCTCAATCCTGCCACTATCTGAGGCAACTTGTTTAGTTCTTCAATCGAATATCCTTGCACTATTCTTTCCGGGCAGTATGCTATCTTCCAGTTTTTTTCTTTTCCTAACCTGCTTAAAATTTGTTCACAAGTTTTAGGATAAACCGTACTTCTTATGATAATAGTTTGATCAAGACTTAAGTAAGATTTGATGGAATCAAAAAATTCCAGAAATGATCTTGTTTTAGGATTCAAATATTCATCTACTGGGGTTCCAATCGCAATAACTACATATTTTGCATTTGATATTTCTTTGTTATCTGGAGAGATGTGTAATTTATTTTCTACAAGAACTTTTTTGAGAATTTTTTCAGCACCATATTCAATAAATGGCATTTTCTTCTTTTTTATCATATCTGCATGATCTTGATTAGGATCACACAAACAAACATTTAATCCTTTATCTGCGAAAACTATGCCTAAAGGAAGACCTACATGGCCTAACCCTCCAACTATTGCCACATCAAATTTATACTTTTTATTCTGCATGTTATAGTAAATTGGAATCTTTTGTTTATCTGCTCATCGAACAAGGTTTAAAAAGTTTACTGATTTTATTATCTAATAGAAAGTCTTTTATTCAGTCTATTATTACTTCTTAGGGAATTGAAATGAATAAAATAACTATTGTAGGTCTTGGTTATGTGGGATTACCTGTGGCCTGCTTATGTGTTGAAAAAGGGATGGATGTTTTTGGTGTGGATATTGATAATAATAAGCTAGAAAAATTAAAAGAGGGTATTAGCCCAATTGATGATCCTTCTTTGAATTCGGTTGTAAAAAAAACTAAGGGGAAAATAAAATTAACTAATAAAGTTGAAGAAGCTGCAAAAACTTCTTCGATTGTTGTGGTGTGTGTTCCCACTCCTGTTGATAAAAATCATCTCCCAGACTTAAATCCACTAAAAAATGCATGTGAGTCCATAGCTCTAGGACTACAAGAAAACACTTTAGTGATAATTGAATCAACTATCTTTCCTGGAACAGTTGATGAAATTATTTGCCCCATATTAAAAAAAGCAAACGTTAATTTTCTTCTTGCGCATTGTCCTGAACGTATAGACCCGGGAAATAAAAAATATGGTGTAAGTAATATTCCCAGAGTTGTGGCTGGAATAAATAAGGAATCTACACAAAAAGCTGCAGAATTTTATAGGAAAATAATTTCTGCAGAGATAACCGAATTAAGTAGTGTAAAGGCTGCTGAAGCCACAAAAATCATGGAGAATACTTTTAGGGATGTAAACATAGCATTTATGAATGAAATGGCTATGAGTTTCGATAAATCCGGCATAGATATCTTGGAAGTTATACGTGGAGCTTCCACAAAACCATTTTCTTTTATGCCTCATTATCCTGGAATTGGTGTAGGTGGACATTGCATTCCCGTAGACCCTTATTACCTCATAGAAAAAGCTAAGCAAGTAGGTTTCTCTCATAAGTTTTTAAGTCTTGCAAGAGAAATAAATGATAATATGCCTACCTATGCCATAGGTTTGTTAGAAACAGAATTAGAAAAGCAAGGAAAACAAATAAAAAATTCCAATATAGGTATTTTGGGAGTATCGTATAAGGCTGATGTTGATGATATGAGGGAAAGCCCTTCGTTAAAGATCATTGATATTCTAACTAATAAAAAGGCAAATTTATTCATTTTTGATCCTTGGATAAAAAGCAAAAGTAATGTTGGTACACTGAATGAAGTTTTAGAAAAGTCAGATTATGTTATTCTTGTTACTGATCACAAGGAATTCAAGAAAATGGACTTAAGTGAATTGAAGAAGAACAATGTAAGTATCGTTATTGATGGTAGGAACTGTCTTGATTCTTCTGCGATCAAAAATTTGGAGATAACTTATAAGGGTATTGGTAGGTATTGATGCTCAACAAAAAAATATATAAAATGTTTGAATTCTTGTGTTAAGATGGTAAAAAAGTGTATATCTTGTGATTCAAAAAATAATCTAACTATAATAAAAAAGGATTCTTTCCTAGGTTATCCGGCTTATGGGTGTAAAAAATGTGGATTGATATTTTTGTATTCTGATGATTCAAGTATAGATAAGAGATGCATAGACTATTATAAGAAAGAATATTGGGACACTGTAAGGAAAAAGTGGGATGATTCTAGAAAATTGATCAATGTCATCATCAAATTTTTGAGATTTATAGGAACTAGTCCTCTGCAACAGCTTTGGCACTATAGGTTAATGCAAAAATATGGTAAGCAAGGTAAAAAGAGTTTGTTAGATATCGGGTGTGCAAAAGGAGATTTCATGTTTTTTTTCAAGAGTAAAGGTTATGAAGTTAATGGTATAGAACCTGACAAAAAAAATGTGAGTATTGTTAATAACAAGTTTAAGAAAACTATTTGTGTTCAAGGCTCTGCTGAAAAAGTAAACATCAAAGGAAAATTTGATGTTATCTATATGTGTCACGTCTTCGAGCATCTCATAAGACCGGATAATTTCCTTAAAAAAATAAGGAAAAATTTGAACAAAAAAGGCATAGTTCTTTTTGAAGTTCCAAATTGTGAAAATCCGATTATTCTTAAAAATTCTCTGGATCACCACCCGCATATTTTCAATTTCACAAAAATTTCTTTTGGAAAACTATTTGAAAAATCTGGATATGACGTTGTTAAGGTTGGTGCTTATTCTGAAAAATATAAGGGAAATATTACGATGTTTTTTATGATGCTTTTTGGGTTAGATAATTACAAAGAACTTCCAAATAAGCGAGCAGATAGGTTGGTAATTGTAGCTAAAGCCAGGTAAAAATGTCATTAATTAGATATCCTCAATATTTTATCTCTATGATTCTAAAGGGGTCCCCTTATAATTTAGCTAAAGAAATAATCAATGGGTTTCTAAACAAAAGAAATCCTGTTGGGGAGAACAAAGACCATATTCAAGCAGGTATAGGTTGGTTGCTCCATGCTCAAAAAGTGAACAATGATGGAGGGGTTTCTGCTTTTTATTCGTTGTATGGTGGATGGCAGGAATCTTACTCTGAAACTACTGGGTATATAATTTCAACTATGTTTAATTATTATCATGTAACTAAAGATGAAAGCATAAAAAAAAGTGCTTTGCGTATGGCTGATTGGGAACTAACAAAACAATTGCCTGAAGGTGCTTTTCCAGGAGGTGCTGTTAACGGAAAAGAATTTCCAATTGTATTTAACACCGGACAGGTAATTTTCGGTATGGTCCGGTGCTTTGAAGAAACTCAAGATGAAAAATACAAAAATGCAGCTATAACAGCAGCAGATTGGCTTGTTGAAGTTCAAGATACTGATGGTTGTTGGAGAAAAAATACTTATCTTAACAAGATACATACTTACAACACTAGAGTTGCATGGTCTTTGCTAAAGGTACATTCCCTAACTAAAGATGAAAAATACAAAAATGCAGCTATAAAGAACATTGATTGGGCTTTATCACAACAAGATGATCAAGGTTGGTTTGATTGCAATACTTTTCATGAAAACCAGGAACCGTTATTGCATACCATAGCCTATTCTATAAGGGGGATTCTAGAGTGTGGGATTTATCTTGATAACAAAAAATTTGTGGAAGCTGCAACGGTATCTGCAAATGCTCTTATCAAAAAAATAAGAGAAGATGGGTCTTTTGCAGGAAGCTTTGATGATAGCTGGGATAGTTCTATTTCGTGGTCTTGTTTAACTGGAAACTCTCAAATGTCTATAATTTATTTGAGGTTGTTCAAGCTAAGTAAAGATGAAAAATATTTAGAAGCTGCAAAAAAAATTAATGCTTATATGAAATCGACCCAAAATTTAAGTTCCAAAAATCCTGGTATTCGTGGAGGGATAAAAGGGGCTTATCCCATTTATGGATGGTATGCTCCTTTTTCTTACATAAATTGGGCTGTGAAATTTTTTGTAGATAGCTTGATGCTGGAAGAAGATGCCGATTTAGGGAATAAACTTTCTTAATTTTTCTTATTTGAAATTTTTAAGTACAAAGAATCAATAAGCTTAGTAATAAATGAAAAGTACTTTATTATTGGAAATGATAACATATTGAATATTCTAAAAAAAATGGGTTTATTTTTCAGAAAAAAGAAGGTATCCTTCTCCAATGATTTTATTCCTGTTTCAAACATTTTTTGGGAAGAAACCAAGAGAAGTTTTCCAGATCCTAAGTTTGTTTTTATTAGTGTTCCTTCTTTAGTAAGTGATTCTTCAAATTTTTCGAGATTTGTAAAGTAAAAAAAGTATTTATAATTAAAAGTTATTTTCTTATTTGAGATGTCGCCATTTTCTTTAATTTTTGCATCATATTCTTTCATGAATCTATAAGGGACATGATATTTCTGCTCTATGAAATGTATAAAAGTGCATGTTTGAAAGCTGGCTCCAAGAAAAAGTATTTTTCCTCCTTTTTGAAATAATTTCCCAAAAATAGAATGTTCATCAAATGAGTCATTTCCAACATCCACAAATTTGTCTTTATCTTTTCCCCAAACAGAAACAGAATGATTGGGTTGTATTGAGCGTAAGGTATTTTCTTGTTTTCTGAAAAATTCTGTCAAAATTCCTACTGAAGACTTTGTTTCATTTATGTCAAAAATTTCATTTTTTTCAATGGAATAACTAAAAGTAGGCATTATTAGAGTTCCTTCTTCCCCTACAACTTCCTTCAAAGAATCTAATATGGAATTGAACAGATCGGTTCTATCAAAATTTGCTAATTTCCCAAAAACCGAGATGTCGGAGTGTACAAACAGTATATCTCCTTTATTTACTCCTAATTTTTTTAAAGAACTAACAAAATCTAATTTTGTTATGCTTTTGCCTTCATACTCATAAAGAATTTCATTCATTTTTTTCGAAGAGTACTTGTACTATCCCTTTTCCTTTGAAGATACATTCTTCTTGGTTCCTGTACATCTCACTTTTTATCTCTACAAATTTGGTAGATTCTATTTTATTGAAGACTTCTGCTTTGATTTTTATTGTGTCTCCAATAAAAAAAGGTTTTATGAAGTTTGATTCCTGTTTTACACAGATAGAACTTCCTCCAGGGAGGTATTCTCCGTAAAGTCTTGAGAGGAAAGATGTAAGTAAGAAAGCATACCCTATCTTCTTGCCAAATTTTGTTTTTGATGAAAAATCATCATCTAAATGTATTGGGCTTTTGTCTCCAGAAATTGAAGAGAAATTTTTGTGAATGCTTTCGTCTATTTGCACTTCAAACTCAGTTTTATCTCCTACCTTTATTTCTGAAAAGTTTTTCATTTTTTTGAAACTATGTTCTTTAAATTTTCATAATTTTTTATTTTTTCAACTTCTTCTATTGTGAACTTTATTCCTAAATTTTTTTCTATCTCGCTTACGAGCATTAGATGATTAAAAGAATCCCATTCTTCCGTTTTTTCCCGGGAAATATTTTCTACATCCTTAACTTCTAAGACTCTTGAAACAATTTCTTTTAGGTTTTCCATTATTCTTCTATTACCTCTATAAACTTAGGAGATTTGTAAGTGTGATTAAGGGAAAATTCCCAAGTTTCTTTTTTCTTGTCTTTAGTTTTTAGTCTAAATCCGTTTTTTTTGTAAAAATCTTTTGCAACTTCATTTTTTTTAGTTGGGATAAATTCTGCAAACAAAGTTTTTGATCCGAATTTTTTGGTATTTTTTATGATATAATTAAGCATAACTTCTTCTATGTTTCTTCCTATAACTCTACAGCTCAGAAGAAAATTATCTATCTTGCATTTTTTTGTATCTACGATCGCAACTCCAGATATCCCATTGTCTCCAAAATTATCTTCTACTCTAACAGAAAAAATAATGTAGTTTTTGTTTTTGGATAATTTTTGGATATCATTATCAGAATATCTCTTAGTGGTCATATTAAATTGATTTGTTTTTTGTGTTAATTGTGCTATTCTTGGTACATTGAACTTGTTTGCTTTTTGTATAGTGACTTTTATTCCTAGATTCTTTAGGTAATCTTCAATATGGGGTGTTGATTTTTTTAGTTCTGTTCTTTTTCTTTGTTGTGAGTACATTTTACCTTTATTTTTATCTTCTTTTGTAATTTGAAGGGTCTCAAAATCTTGTATAGACATCAAAGTTTGAAGATACGATGCTGGGTCTTGAGGTAAATCTACTACCTTTATCTCCGGAATAGACTTTTTCATCATTTCTCTGTTGATGGGATCATCATCAAAAAAAACAATGCTATCCAATCCTATGTTAATTTCTTCCGCGATCGATTTCATATTAGAAATTTTATTTTCCCAATTTATTTTGATTGAAGCAAAGTTTTCTTCTTTTAAGATCATGTCTGGATGTTTTCTGAACACTTCTATTGCATCCTCATAGTTGTTTTTGCTGTTTATGGCTAAAATTATTCCCCTATTGAAAAGAGACAGTAAGTATTTTTGAAAATCAGAAAAAGATCTTCCTTCTGGAGTGTTCCCTAGCTTAATTCCTTCAATTCCGTCCTCTCCAACTATACCCCCCCACAAAGTATTGTCTAAATCCAACACTATGCATTTTTTGCTCATTGAAAGAACTGGTTTTATGTACGAGAGATATTCTTCACAGAGTAATGGAATTTTTTGCATGTCTAGTTTTATATCTCCTAGATAATACATCTTATGATCTATCATATTGTTTTTTCCTATCTTAGAACAAAAATTATCATAATCAAAAACGAACACTGAAGAATTTTCCTTGAATATTTTTTCAAGTTCAGAATTTAGATGTCGTATCGATTCATGAAACCCAAATTTTTGTTTATTTTCCAGTATTCCTAAAGGAGAAAAACTTGGAACTTCAAAGTTATGCAGAATTAATCTGGAACCTGATTTTTTTTGTAAGTTTTTTATCAAAGAAGTTGTCTCTTTTACTTTATTTTCAACAAATTTTTTTCTTCCATTATCATCCATATCATAAGGTAACAGGTAATAATCTCCAAAAATTGACCTTGTATCTATAGACAGTATTACTAGATCCGGCTTAAATTTATACAGCTTACTGTTAGCATCTAATATTTCTTGAGAGTACTGATCGTAATTTCCAACATAAAATTCTGGGAAGATTCCTAATTGATAGCACTGCACACACAATGTTTCTTTTATTCCATTGATTGTGGAACTTGAAAGTAATGCAATCTTTATTTTTTTTCCTAATGAATTCTTTGATTTTTTCTTCAGGTTTTTGTAAAGTTTCAAATAATCTGAAATTCCTTCTGGTTTTTTATTTACCCTTTTATTTTTTGGTTTCATTTTCTAATTGCAATCGCAAACGCTATTGCTTTGTCTTTGCAATGAGACATGCTTATTTTTATGCTTGCATCTATCTCTTTATTTCTTACCTTTGGAACTCCTTCTTTGCTCTTAAAGATTTCCAATTTTTTATAGTCTACTCCGTGAATTTCTATATTTCCTAATGCCTTGATTATTGCCTCTTTTGCAGAGTACCTGCTAGCTAAATGTTGTGCAACATTATCTTTAGAAAAGCAATAATCAAGTTCTTTTTTTGTGAAGATTTTTTCTAGGAATATTTTATCATTGGTTCTATCTAATTTTTGAAATCTTTTAATGGTTTCTATATCCGTTCCGATTCCAAAATTTTTATTGAAGTCCATAACATTAAGAATCAAATTTTTCTTTTAATATCTTTATTATTCTTGATGCTGATTCCCCATCCCAGAGTTCCGGAATTTTATTTTTTGTATTTATTTTGTTTTCAATAATTTCTAAGGATTTTTTAATTATTTTCTCT